>JBAYQE010000048.1:0-18789 GCA_041677345.1 Thiohalomonadaceae bacterium | reverse complement strand
GTCACGTTGGCGCGTAGCGGCTACGTGACAGCGCGGTCCGAAGATGTCACGTAGCTTCGCAACGTGACCTACGGCCTACGGAGCAGAATTTCGATTCTTCTGGCTCTTCGTGGCCTCCGTGGTTTTTCTTCTCAGATACGCCGCTTGAGACCCGCCTGCAGGATGATGGAGGCGGCGATTTCTTCCACCGACATGGTGGTGGTATTGAGGAAGCGGATGTGTTCCCGTGCGTAGATTTCCTCTACCGCCGCCACTTCCATCCTGCACTGGCTCAGCGTGGCGTAGCGGCTGTCTGGGCGACGTTCGCTGCGGATCTGCTGCAGGCGTTCCGGATCGATGGTGAGGCCGAATAGCTTGTCACGATACGGTTGCAGCGCGGCGGGCAGGCGTGGCGTGTCCAGGTCTTCTTCCGTGATGGGGTAGTTGGCGGCGTGGATGCCGTACTGTAGCGCCAGATAAAGCGAGGTGGGCGTCTTTCCGCAGCGGGACACGCCGGTGATGATCACGTCGGCCATGGCGTAATTGCGCGTAGTGGCGCCGTCGTCATTGTTCAGTGCGAAATTGAGGGCACCGATGCGTGCCGTATAGGCATCATAGCTGCCCATGCCGTGGGACCGACCCGCCACCTGTGAAGCAGAGACCCCCAGCTCCGCCTCCATGGCGCCGGTAAAGGTGGTGAAGAAGTCGATGACGAGCGCGCTACTGTGCGAGACGATATCGCGCACTTCGCGGTTGATGAGCGTGGAAAACACCAGCGGACGGCAGCCGTCACTCTTGGCGGCAAGATTGATGCGTTCGACCGCCATGCCGGCCTTTTCCACGTTATCCACGAAGGGCAGGCGCGTCTTCTGGAAGGCGATGCCCTCGAACTGAGTAAGCAGGCTGCGCCCGAGGGTTTCAGCAGTAATACCCGTGCCGTCGGAGATGAAAAACACGGAACGCCTGGCGGGAGAGTTGACGTCATTCATGCCCGCAGTATCTCAGGAGAACGTCATTTATGTGAAGTCCGCAAATGCGGACGAAGACGGAAGAGAAAAGCGTAACCACGGGGGACACGGGGAACACGGGGGAAACTCATGGATGGTGACCCTGCCTGTAGGAGCGGCCTCAGGCCGCGATTGCCGTCGGATACTGCACCATCGCGGTGAGGTCGCTCCTACGGAAAAATCTGTTCCCCGTGTTCCCCGTGTCCCCCGTGGTTAATGCTTCTTGCCTTTATGTCCGCTGTCGTTCATACGCGGACGTAGGCACAAGAAAGAAGGGCGGCTTGCGCCGCCCTTCTGGTTTGCCCGTCAGACCGATTTGCCGGCCAGTTGCAGCCAGGTGTCGACCACGGTGTCGGGGTTCAGCGAGATGCTGCTGATGCCCTGTTCCATGAGCCATTGGGCCAGATCCGGATAGTCGGACGGGCCTTGGCCGCAGATACCCACGTACTTGCCCTGCTTGCGGCAGGCCTCGATGGCCATGCCCAGCATCTTCTTCACGGCGGGGTCGCGCTCGTCGAAAGAGCCTGCCACCAAGCCGGAGTCGCGGTCCAGGCCCAGGGTAAGCTGGGTCAGGTCGTTGGAGCCGATGGAGAAGCCGTCGAAGTATTCGAGGAACTCCTCAGCCAGCACGGCGTTGGACGGCAGCTCGCACATCATGATGACGCGCAGGCCGTTCTCGCCACGCTTGAGACCGTTTTCGGCAAGCAGTTCCACGACCTGGCTGGCTTCCTTCAGCGTACGGCAGAAGGGCACCATGACTTCCACATTGGTGAGACCCATCTCCTCGCGCACCTTGCGGATGGCGCGGCATTCCAGTTCGAAGCAGGGGCGGAAGGCCTCGGAGATGTAGCGTGCCGTGCCGCGGAAGCCGAGCATCGGGTTCTCTTCGTGGGGCTCGTAGTTGGGTCCGGCCAGCAGGTTGGCGTACTCATTGGACTTGAAGTCCGACAGCCGCACGATGACCGGGCCGGGTGCGAAGCTGGCCGCCAGGGTGCCGATGCCTTCCACCAGCTTCTCCACATAGAAGCTCACCGGATCGGCGTAGCCGGCCATCTTGCGGCGAATGGCATCCTGGATCTCCGGCGTCTGCTTGTCGAACTCGAGCAGGGCACGGGGATGCACGCCGATCATGGTGTTGATGATGAACTCGAGGCGCGCCAGGCCCACACCGGCATTGGGGATGTTGGCGAACTGGAAGGCGCGCGTGGGGTTGCCCACATTCATCATCACCTTCACGTCGAGTTTGGGCATTTCCTTGGCATTGGTGCGTACCACGTCGAAGGCAAGTTTGCCTTCGTAGACGCGGCCGGTGTCGCCTTCGGCACAGGACACGGTCACGTCCTGACCGTCTTTCAGTCGCTCGGTGGCGTCACCGCAGCCCACCACGGCAGGGATGCCCATTTCGCGCGCGATGATGGCGGCGTGGCAGGTACGGCCGCCACGGTTGGTGACGATGGCGGAGGCGCGCTTCATGATCGGTTCCCAGTCCGGGTCGGTCATGTCGGTGACTAGTACGTCACCGGGCTGGACGCGTTCCATCTGGCTCGGATCGGTGATGAGACGCACCGGGCCGGCGCCCATGCGCTGGCCGATGGCGCGGCCGGTGACCAACACCTTGCCGGTTTCCTTCAGCTTGAAGCGATCGATGGTCTGGCCTTCGGTGCGGCTCTCCACGGTCTCGGGGCGGGCCTGCACGATGTACAGCTGACCGTCGTTACCGTCCATCGCCCATTCGATGTCCATGGGGCGACCGTAGTGCTTCTCGATGATCAGGGCCTGGCGCGCCAGGTCTTCCACCTGCGCGTCGGTGATGCAGAACCTCATGCGCTCGGCTTCGGCCACGTCCACGGTCTGTGTGGTGCGACCGTGCGCCTTGTCGTCGCTGTAGATCATCTTGATCGCCTTCTCGCCGAGATGGCGGCGCAGGATGGCGGGACGACCGGCAGTGATGTTGGATTTGTAAACGTAAAACTCGTCGGGATTCACCGCACCCTGTACCACGGTTTCACCGAGACCATAGGAGCCGGTGATGAACACCGCATCACGGAAGCCGGACTCGGTGTCGAGAGTGAACATCACACCACTGGCGCCGATGTCGCTGCGCACCATGCGCTGCACGCCGGCGGACAGTGCCACTTCGCTGTGCTCAAAGTTTTTGTGTACGCGATAGGCGATGGCGCGGTCGTTGTAGAGAGAGGCGAACACGTGATGCACAGCGGTCATCACGTTTTCGAGACCGCGTACGTTCAGGTAGGTTTCCTGTTGACCGGCGAAGGATGCATCGGGCAGGTCTTCGGCAGTCGCCGAGGAGCGTACGGCGAACGCGACTTCTGCGCCGCTTTCCTGCTCGAGACGACGGTAGGCGCTGGTGATGGCCTGCTGCAGTTCCTCAGGGAACGGCGTCTCGATGATCCACTGTCGTATGGTGGCGCCTGCTTCTTTCAGCGCGTTGATGTCGTCCACATCCAGTCGCGCCAGCAGGCTGTTGATGCGTTCGGCCAGCGAGTTGTGACGCAGGAATTCGCGGAAGGCGTACGCCGTGGTCGCAAAGCCGTTGGGCACCCGCACGCCCAGCGACGAAAGTCCGCTGATCATTTCGCCGAGAGACGCATTCTTGCCACCGACCCTGTTTACGTCTTCCATGCCGAGAGAGTCGAACCAGATTACATACTCGCCCACGATTACACCCCTTCCTCGTTAGGTTCAAAGCTGAGAATAAACATTAGAAGTATGGCGGGAATTCATCCACCCCGGGTACTGCAACTGCCTTTTACACAGCTGCACGAGGAGCCGCAGCCGAGCCCTTCGCGTACCGGTCCGAACTCCGGATGGCGCCGCGCAAACAAATGCGCAACGTGTTGCATCACGACCCATCCAAGCATGAGCAGGAACAGCAGTCCTATGGCAAGGATGTATTGCATGCTTAGCCTCCCAGACCTGCGAAACCCATGAACGAAAGGGAGAGCAGACCGGCGAGCATGAGGCTCAGGCCCGCACCCTGCGCGATACGCGGTACTGTGGACAGTTCAAGTTTTTCGCGCAGGCCCGCCATCAGCAACAGGGCGAGTGTGAAGCCGGCACCAGCACCCAGGCTGTAGCTCGTCGCCTGGAGAAAATCGTATTCCTTGGCTGTTTGGAACAGGGCGACACCCAGCACCGCGCAGTTCGTCGTGATAAGCGGAAGATAGATGCCCAGGGCGCGAAACAGTCCTGGACTGAACTTCTTCATGCTCATCTCCACCAGCTGTACAGCCGAGGCGATCACTGCGATATAGCTGATGAGCCGCAGAAATTCGATCTCGAAGCTGGTGAGCAGCACGTTGAGGCCGTAAGCACTCACGGAACTGATGAGCATCACCAGCGTAGTGGCCGCACCCATGGAACTGGCGGTCTTCAACTTGCCGGACACACCCAGGAAGGGGCAGATGCCCAGGAACATGGCGAGCACGAAGTTGTTGATGATCGCCGCGTTCAGGAACACGAAGGTCAAGGATTCACCTTGCATGCGCTGCCTCCTCTACCAGAGCCTTGCGGGCCTTGCGTTCGCGCCACCAGGCGAAAAGCAACAGCCAGCTACCCAGCACGAAGAATCCGCCGGGAGGCAGGATCATCACCAGCCAGGGTTGGAAGCTCTCGCCGAAGACAGGTACACCGAACAGACTGCCCATGCCGAACAGCTCACGCACACTACCGAGCATGAGCAGGGCGAGCGTAAAGCCGAGGCCCATGCCGGCAGCATTGACGGCGGTAGACAACACGGCGTTCTTCGATGCGTACGACTCGGCACGGCCAAGAATGATGCAGTTCACCACGATGAGCTGGATGAATGCACCCAGTGCTGCGTACACCGCGGGGCTGAATGCCTGCAGGATGTAATCCACCATGGTCACGAAGGTGGCAATGATCACGATATAAGTGGCAATGCGCACCTGCTTCGGGATGAAGTGTCGCAGCATGGATATGAGCACATTCGAGCCGATGAGCACGAACAGTGTGGACACGCCCATGGCCAGCGAGTTGGTCGCTGTGTTGGTGACTGCGAGCACGGGACACATGCCGAGCAGGGCCACGAACACCGGATTTTCGCGCCAGATGCCGCGCAGGAAGGTGTCCATGGTGATCGGTTGGGTCAAGTCGGGGCGCATCAGAGTCGACCCTCCGTATTCAGATGTCGACGCACGGCCGGAACGACGACCTGTGCGCTTTCGTTGATGGCCTTGCCTACGGCCTTGGACGAGACCGTGGCGCCCGAGATGGCGTCGATTTGCCAGGGTTTGGTCTTGGTGCCGTGCTTGACCGTGACGATGGCGTTGGCGAGCGCCGAGCCGTCGGCATTCAGGCTCGCATCGAGGGCATCGAAATTGGCCAGGAATGCAGGATCACTTACGAGCTTGTCACCGAAGCCCGGCGTCTCGCGGCTGTAGACGACGCTGAAGCCTGTGATGCACTGGCATTCGGGCGAGTAGCCATAGAGCAGGCGGATGGCATCGGCATAGCCCTGTGCGGCCGCCTCTGCCGCGATACCGATGAGCTTGCCCTCGGCATCGTAGCCGGCGTAGAGCGCAGGCCCGCTGGTGCCACTGTCCTTGGCATGGACACCCTCTGCGTTGACCACGTAACTGGTCAACTGCGATGCACCCGGAATGACTTGGAACACCGCCTTCTCAAGGGCCAGGCGGCGCTGCTCTGTAATACTCGGCAAGGTCCATTGATAGATCAAGACGATGAGCAGCCCCGAGATCAAGGCGACCAATCCCAGTACACGGACCAGCAAGAAGCTGGATGGCGCCTTTGGTTCAGCGAATACCATGGGCTGCTCGTTCATTGGCCGGCCTCCCGCTTGCGTGCACCGTAGATACGGGGCTGCGTTACGGATTCGATGAGCGGCGAAAGGGCGTTACCGAGCAGGATTGCGTACATGACGCCTTCGTTGAGGCCGCCGAAGTAACGGATGATCACGGTGAGCACGCCCATGAACAATCCGTAAATCCATACGCCCGCGGGTGTTACCGGTGAAGCCACCATATCGCTGGCCATGAATACGGCGCCCAGCATGAGGCCACCGGAGAACAGTACGAACAGGGGCGCCGGGTATTTATCCCCGTCCAGCAGGAAGAAAGCACCGGCCGTGATGAACGCACCCAGAAGCATCGCCGCAGGAATGCGCCAGTCCATCATCCGCCGCAGGGCCAGGTAAAGGCCGCACAAAAGGATCAGCAGGGCCGATGTCTCACCGACCGAACCGGTGGCCATGCCCGTGAACAGGCTGGTGGTGTCCGCGACGACACCTTCGAACTTCCATTGCCCCATGGGCGTCGCGCCCGTGAAGCCGTCGATGCCGAGCGTGGCAATCCACTCCGTGAGGGAAGGGGGGATCTGCAACGGCGGCGTCAGGGTGGTGGGGATGAACTCCACGAAGCGGTTGGGCGCAAACGCGGGCGTGAACGTGGTGATGGCCACGGGAAAGGCCGCCTGTACGAAGGCGCGCCCCACCAATGCCGGATTGAACACGTTGTAAACGAGGCCGCCGAACAGCATCTTGCCCAGGGCGATGGCGACGAAGCCACCCACGGCGCCCATCCAGAGAGGGAAACCGGGGGGCAGGGTGAGCGCGAGCAGCAGACCGGTGATGGTGGCGCTCCAGTCAGAAAGCGAGCTGGCACGATCGCCCATCCAGTTGAACAGGCGTTCGGTGGCGAGGCAGGCAGCGGTGACGGTAAGGATGAGCGCTAGCGCGCTGATACCGAATTGCCACACGGACCAGGCACAGATGGGCAGCAGGGCATACACCACGTTGCGCATGATCTGCGCCACCGTGGTGGGTGACTTCACGTGGGGTGAGGTTCGCAGTTCAATCCTGGGCGTCATGCGGCACGCTCCCGGTTGATGGCCTTGGCAATACGGAAGTACTGCACCAGCGGGATGTTCGACGGGCACACGTAGCTGCAACAGCCGCACTCGAAGCAGTCGTTCAGATGGTATTTCTCCTGCATTTCCGCATACAAGCGCTTCGCCGCCAGGCGGCCCATCTGCGACGGATTGAGCTTCACCGGGCAGGCATCGAGACAACGGCCGCAGCGGATGCACGGGTAGATGGTCGGGGTTTCGGGGGCGCGCTCCTGTTCGGGCATTACCACGATGCCCGTAACGCCCTTGGTTACCGGCACGTCCAGCGACGCGACAGTGTTACCCATCATGGGGCCGCCGAGGATGATGTGGGTCGCATCTCCTTCATAGCCCACGTAATCGAGGGCGAAGCGCAGCGGTGTGCCGAGCGGAATGATGTAGTTGCCAGGCTTCTTGACGCCCGGTCCGGCCAGTGTCACCACGCGTTCGATGAGGCCTTGGCTCTGCGGAAGCAGCATGCCGAGCTGGGCGAGGGTGCCCACGTTGTTGACGACCACACCGATCTGGTAGGGGAAGCCGCCGGACGGTACCTCACGTCCGAGCAGCACCTTCACGAGCAGCTTTTCCGAACCCTGCGGGTATTTGGTCGTGACGGCCTGCACGGTGATGCTGCCGTCTTCGGGCAGTTTGCGCTGGATCGCCTCGACGGCATCCAGCTTGTTGTCTTCCACACCGATGACCGCGCGTTTTGCACCACTCACGCGCATGGCGATGCGGATACCGGCCAGCAACTCATCGGTGTACTCAAGCATCACACGATGATCGGTGGTCAGGTACGGCTCGCATTCGCAGCCGTTCACGACCAGCGTATCGATGGGGTAATCCTTGGGTGGTTTGAGCTTCACGTGGGTGGGAAATGCGGCACCACCGAGGCCCACCATGCCGGTGTCCTGTACCGCCGTGACGATTTCGTCGGGAGTCATGGCGTCGACGTCACGAGGTGCGCCGTACAGCACACGCTGCTCCGCCCCTGGATGGACCTTCAGCACGATGGCCTCGGTCTTGGGTCCGCGCGCGGTGGGCATGAGTTGGATGGATTCGATCACGCCCGTGGCGGGGGCGTGCATGGGGACAGACATGAAACCATCCGCCCGGGCGATGGGTTCGCCGCGCACTACCTCCTGCCCGACATGCACGAGCGGAACCGCCGGCGCACCGAAGTGCTGCGACAGCGGAACGATCATGCGCGGCGCGAACGGCATCCGCCGGATCGGCAGATGCGCGGTCTCGTCCTTGTGCTCCGGCGGATGGACGCCGTGCGCGAAGGTCTTTCGCCTGAACAGGTTAAGCAAGCCCATGAATTTCAGTCACTCAGGAAAAAAGAACGTAGGAGCGGAGTGTACGCGCCACATGCCATGAAACCGCGCACACTTGCACCCGCTCCTACGAAACATATGGAAACGACCCCATTCCATCGGGGCGCTCCATACCCAAACCATCGACAAACTCTTGTGGGAGCGGGCCTTGCCGCGTGTTGTTGTGGTCACGCATTTGCATCGCGATCGCAGCCCGCTCCCACGGGTATTGGTTCCTAGTGAAACTTCTCAGCTCGCTTCTTCAACTTCTCCAAGTCGGGTTCCGAGGCATTGAAGGGCGTACCGGGATGGATGCACCCCGCCGTGCACTTCTCCGCCGCGCGGACCACATCCTTGAAGGTACCGCCCTTCGGGTTCACCACCACGGCCTTTTTCTGGTCGTTGTACGCGAACACGCCAGGGGCGATCTTGATGCATTCGTCGCAGGCCGTACACTCAGGGGTGTCCACCCAGGCGGGCTCGTAATCCCCTGCGGCAGCAGCCCCGCCACCTGCCGCCGTGGCAGCGTCGGCGGGCACCGTGGAGAGCGTGGCTGCGAAGTTCTCGACCCCCTGGCCGCCTGCCAAGGCGAGCAGGCCGGCGGTGAGTTTCTGGGCCATTTCGAGGCGCACCTGGTCGGCTACCTGACTCGCATCCACCGCTGGTTTGTCGACACCGGCGATGGACTTCAGCAGGCGCCAGAAGTCGCGACGCTCGATAGTGGAGTTCACCAGTTCCTGGCTCACCAGCACGCGACCCAGGCGCTGCTTTTGGTCGACCGTCCAGATGTACGGGAACTTGCCATCGCGGTCATCCTCGTCCAGTTCGAGGAATTCGTGCATGGGCACCATGTTCTCGTTCCAGGTATCCGCCGGCGCCTTCTTGAAGTGTTTGCGGAAACGAGCCTCGGTCACCGCGAAATCGGCGAAGGTCATCGGGACGTCCATCTTGGCCTTCTCGCCCTTCTCGTTGATGTACTCGAGGCTGTACATGGGCCAGTCGGTATCCATGGACGGATTGCCTTCCAGGTCCATGCATTCTTGCCAGGTATTGCCCTTGTCCGGGTTGAAGCGCAGCAGCGGATAGGCGCGCGCTTCCATGGCCAGCTTGGTCTGGTCATAGGTCTTGTCGTCACCCACACCGTGCTCAGGCTGACACACGGCGTACACATTGAACAGGGCCGGACGACGGCTGTTCAGACCTTCGATGAAGCTCTCGAGCAGGTGCGTCACGTTGCTCACGCCGCCCTGCATGATGTAGCTGGTGCGGTGTGCCATGGCGATGAGCGACATCTCCTTGCGGATCTCGAGCTTGCCCTTCCAGTGCTTGCCATACGGTGCCATGTCGGCAACCTGGGCCATGTAGCCGGAG
Organism: Thiohalomonadaceae bacterium; assembly: GCA_041677345.1. Lineage (GTDB taxonomy): Bacteria > Pseudomonadota > Gammaproteobacteria > Thiohalomonadales > Thiohalomonadaceae > JALOAT01. The sequence continues at coordinate 9,230 of JBAYQE010000048.1, read as the reverse complement.
GTGCAGCTCTGGCCGCCGGTATTCGAGTAGGCCTGGGTGTCGAGCACCATGACCTTGACCGGGATGCCGGACATCAGGGCACGGGACAGGTTCTGGAAACCGATGTCGTACATGGCACCGTCGCCGCCCACGGCCACCACCGGCGGGCACAGCAACCATTCCTCATCGCTAAACTGCTTCCAGTTGAAGTAGGTGAAGAAGTCATTGTGCTTCTCGGCATTGTATTCCCCGGCCAGTTCCAGCTCGGCCATGCGGATCGCCTTGAAGCCCTCGGCCATCTTCGCCATGTGGCCTTCGAACAGGCCCATGGCCATGGACGGAGAGTCCTGGAACAGGTGCGACGCCCACGGGAACGGATACGGGCTGAACGGGAAGGTGGAACCCCACACCGAGGTGCAGCCCGTGGAGTTGACGATACCCATCTCGGCGCGGCCGCGGCCGGTGACACCGTCGGTATAGCGCCACTTGAGATCCTTCAAACGCGCCAGCAACTGGGTCGCCCACTTGAGCCATTCGGGGTCGAGCGCCTGGGCGATGCGACCCTCGTCCAGCTTGGCGGTGAGGCGTGCCAGGGTGAGGTCGGCGTCCTCATGGGCATCGACCACCTTGTTCACCGCCTCGGCGTCGGAGAGATCCATGGTCTCGGCGAGCTTCAGGCGGATGTGGCGATCCAGGCCATTGATGAGCTGATCCAGCTTCGCGAGGTGCGCCTTCACGCGCGGCTGCATGAGGGCGGTCACGGTGCCGGTGAACAGGTGCAGCGCGGTCTTCTCGCCGCAACCCAGGCAGGCGCCGTCACCGCACACCATGGAACCGTAGGAACGCTTGTCGAGCAGCAGGGTTTCCAGGGCGCCGATACGTTCGTCCAGGTCTTCGATGCGGATGTAATCGGGCGAGGTGGTCGGCAGATCCAGCCACAGGCCCCATTCCCGGCGCAGGCGGTCGACGCTCTCGGAGGTCTGCGTCTCGATGGCGAGGGCGTCGTCATTGCATACGGTCACGCACTCCATGCAGCCCTTGCAGGTGTAAGGGTTGACGGTGATGGAGAACAGGCCGCCGCTGCCCTTGGCCTGCTTTTCCTTGTTCAGGTAGTAAGGCTTGGTAACCGCAAACTTGAAGTCACCCAGTTCGTTCTTGAACCACTCAAACTCGGTGTTCAGGCGCTCCAGGGCCTCACCGTCCACGTCGGTATCGACGATGGTCTCGACGATGGCCTGGGCCAGCAGGGCATGCACATCGGCCTTCTCCCCGGCGGCGTCGAGCAGCGCACGCAGCTTCTTTTCCAGCGTGCGGCTGGCGCGACGCAGGTGACGGGTCGGGTTGCCGGCGGTCTCGATGCGGCGAATAGCCGTCTCGAAGACCTCGGTCATGGAGTTGACCAGACCCGGGATAGAGCTGTCCGGGCAGACCGTATAGCAGTCTCCGCACGCGGTGCAGTTGGCCGGATTCCAGGTGGGATGCTCGAAGCGCACCTGGGTCATGTCGCGGAATACACCGGTGGCGGCGGGCATGATCGAGAGACCGATGAACGGGTCCACCAGATTGTCGTTGCCCTGGCCGGAGATGTAGAAATTGCCGGTCTGCTCCCAGAAGCGGTGGACGTCGGACAGGCTCATGCTGCTCTCCGGCGTGCGCTTGAGCATGACAGGCAGGTGCGATTCCTTGCGCATCATGCCCGGGGTGAACTGGCCCACGGTTTTTTCGGTGATTTCCGCCAGCTGGTCGAAACCGCGACGTACCACGCGCAGGTTGTCTTCCACCACGCGTGCGCCCTTGGAGCCGAACTTGGACTCGAGCTGGTCCTTGATGGCCTTGAACAGCTTGTGCTCGTCGAGGCTTGCCTGCTCCATCACACCGGAGGCCTTGAAGAAGGCACCCTGGAAGGCGATGCCCTGCATGCGGAACTGCAGCTCCGGATTGGAGGCCTCTTCACGGGCGATCTTGAACGCATCCACGTAGAACACACGGATTTCGTTGTTGACGATGAACTGCTGCGCGGTGAGGGGGAACGAGCGCCACACCTCTTCCGGCGTTTCCAGGTGCGACTGGATGATGAACACACCACCCTTCTTGAGGCCGGCCAGCGCATTGGAGTGGCCGAACACGTTGGGGTCGGGCGACAGCACCACGTCCACGAACTTGTATTCCGCATTGATGCGGATGGGCTCCGGCGCCGCCGACAGGTAGTAGGTGGTCGGCTGCCCCTTCTTTTCGGAACCGTACTTGGGGTTGGCCTTGATGTCGTAATCGAGCAGATCGAACAACGTCATGGCCAGGTTCTTGCCGGTGGTCACCGCACCCCAGCCGCCCACCGAGTGCATGCGCACGGTGATGGCGCCTTTGGGCATGAGGTTCGGGTTTTCGCTGCCACGCAGGGCCATGTCGCGGATCTTGGGATAGGCTTCGAGCAGGTCCTGCTGGTAGATCTCCTGCTTCGGGGACTCGGGCTTCTCACGCACGAAATCCACGCCGAGGTAGAAGAACTTGCGGCGCTTGCCGTCAGGGAGCATGTTTTCCACGGCGGCGATGATGCCTTCGGGCTGCAGGTCGCGCGAGCCCAGGCCGAAGGAACCCGAGTAGATCACTGGGATGTCCTTGGCGCCGAACGCGGCATAGTCGGGGTAGGGCAGTTCACTGCCGCCCGCCACGCCGTTCTCCACGCACTTGCTCACCGTGGCGCGGGTCTCGCGGGCCACCGGCAGGTCTTCGGCCAGCGGCTGGTCGGTACGCTCGAGCACCGCCACGCCCTTCTTGCCCTTGAGCACCTTGCCAAGCAGGTCTCCCGGGAAGGGACGGAACATGGTGAGGTTGACCACACCGACCTTCAGCTTGCGGGTCTCGCGCAGATAGTCGGCCACCGCCTCGGCGGTGCCCACCACGCTGCCCTGGCCGAGGATCACGTAATCGGCGTCTTCGGTCTTGTAGGTGCCGATGCGCCCATAACACCGGCCGGTGAGCTGGTAGAACTCATCCATCGCCTGGTCGGTGATGGACTTGATGTGTTCGAAAAAGTAGGGACGCTGGGCAGCGACCGCCTGCATGTAGGCGTCCTGGTTCTGCACCGCGCCGGTGACCATGGGATTGTCCACGTCCCAAACGGCCGGGATACGACGGCGCTTCGGGCCGTAGATCAGGCGCTGCGCCGGCGTGGGCGTGTCGATGAGGTCGTCGGGCTTGCCGAGGAATTCGGCGATGAGTGCGCGCTCGGGCACCTGCATGGATTCGATCAGGTGTGTGGTCAGGAAGCCGTCCTGGGCGATGATGCCCGGCGTGAGCGCGAGTTCGGCCACCTTGTGGCTGATGATGTTCAGGTCGGCGGCTTCCTGGGCACTTTTCGCCATCATCTGGAAGAAGCCGGTGTCGTCCACGCAGTGGTAGTCGTCGTGGCCGGCGTGCACGTTCAGCGAGGCCTTGGTGATGGCGCGGCAGCCGATGTTGAGCACGTAGGTGAGGCGCTTGCCCACCGCCGAGTACAGCGACTCGTGCATGAAGGCGACGCCCTGCGAGGACGAGAAATTGGTGGCGCGCAGGCCGGTCATGGACAGGCCGGCGGTTACCGCCGCAGCGGCATGTTCGGACTCGGGCTCGATGAAGATCAGCGGGCGCTCGGAGACGTTGATGTGCCCCTTGGAAACCTCTTCTGCCCAGTATTCGCCCATATTGGTTGATGGCGTGATCGGGTAGGCACCGGCGGCATCCGACGACTCGCGTTCGCACATGATGACGGCGGTGTTGCCGTCCATGGCGCGGCGCTTGCCCGGATACTTGACTGTCTTGGCCTCTTTCTTCATCGCGAGATCACCCTATTTCATGCCGGCTTGCGCCGATCCGAATTTTCTGAAGGAAACAGTATTCCTGCCGTCCGAAAGACGGTTCGTGTCAGTCGTCGCGGAATATCAAACGCGCGGAAGCGGTTCGATGCGCTGCAGGGGTTCTTTACGGGTGACACGCCGGGCGTCCACCCCCTTGACGGCACCCTTTTCACGGTCGAACCAAACGATCGCACCGGTTGGGCAGCGCTCGATGGCGACGCGGGAGGCGAGTGCGTTTTTGCTGTAGTCGATCACAGCGAGATTGTTGCGGATCTGGATCAGGCCCTCGGGTGCATCGGCGGAGCACCGGCCACAGGCGGTGCACACCAGTTCGCAATGGGCCTCGCCCTCATCGGCCAGATCCTGGTTCTTGCAGGCAACCCACAGCTGGTGGCTGACGGGCTGGAGGGAAAACAGGTCTTTCGGGCACACCTCGACGCAGTCGCCGCAGGCGGTGCAACGGTCCTCGTCAACCACGGGCAGGCCGTACTTGTTCATATGTAAGGCATTGAAATCACACACCGAGGCGCAGTCGCCCAGGCCGATGCAGCCCCAGGCGCAGCCCTTGCCGCCGCCGGAGACCAAGGACGCGGCACGGCAGGTCTGCAGGCCCTGGTAACGGGCCCGGGTATAGGCCACGTGGGAACCGCCGGCACAGGCCAGGCGGGCGACCTGCTTTTCCACACGACCGGCTTCCACGCCCAGGTAATTGGCGATGGCTTCGATCATCTCGGGCGAGTTCACGGTACACTTGCCGGGCGAGGTCTTGCCCGCGACCACAGCCTCGGCGAACGGCCGACAGCCGGCGATGCCGCACGCCCCGCAGTTGGCCTTGGGGAGCATTTCCTCGACCTCGTCGATGCGCGGGTCTTCCTCCACGTGGAGGCGGCGATTGGCGACGGCCAGGATGGTTGCCAGAGCGATTCCCAGGCCGGACATGAATGCGCCTGCGATGGCGATGTTTGTCAACGAGTCCACGGACTTCGTTACCCCCGGTTCGGTTTCACGGGCACGCCCTAGCGGAAACCCGACAAGGTGTGCGTGAACGAAGTCTATGTTCTGGCGGATTATTTGGCCCGATAATTATTTCAATCCTCAATATTGGTGAAACCAATACAAGCCATCGATGGATAACACGCCCAACCTTTATTACAAGCAGAACCGCCTGAAACAGCTGCGCGCGTTCTGCCACACGGCACGCCATGGCAGCATCTCCCTGGCGGCAGAGACCCTGTTCCTGAGTCAACCATCAGTTTCTTTGCAAATTCAGGCACTTGAGCGCGAATTTGAGACCACGTTGTTTGAGCGTCGCGGCCCCAACATCAAGCTCACGCCGGAGGGGGAACTGCTCTACAAGCTTGCCGAACCACTGGTGGAGGGCATCGACAAGCTGCACGAGACCTTTGCCGCCCACCTGGGCAAGGTGGAGAACGGGGTGCTGAATATCGCCGCCGGTGAGTCCACCATCCTCTACATCCTGCCCGAGGTCATGAAGCGCTTTGCCCAGTTGCATCCCCATATCCGACTGAAACTGCACAATGTGACGGGCCGTGACGGCCTGGCCATGCTGCGCAAGGATGAGGCGGATTTCGCCGTGGGCTCCATGCTCGAGGTACCTGACGACCTGGTCTACCGGCCCGTGGTCACTTACAAGCCCGCCCTCATCGTGCCCAAGGGGCATCCACTGGCCGAGAAGCAGGACATCCGGTTGGAGGACATCAGCCCTTACGGTCTCATCCTGCCCCCGCGTCATCTCTCCACATGGCGGATCGTGGATCTGGTGTTCCGGCAGAACGGCGTGAGCTATCAGGTGGCCCTGGAAGCGGGCGGCTGGGAAGTCATCAAGAAATACGTGGAGTTGGGCCTGGGTGTTTCCATCGTTACCGATGTGTGCCTTACCGGCGAGGAGCAGCTGGCCGCCATTCCGCTCGACCACTATTTCCCCCGGCGCAGTTACGGTGTGGTGCTGCGGCAGGGGCGCTACCTGTCGCCGCAGGCCAAGCGGTTCATCGAGATCATGGAAACCGTGTACGTGCCGGACGGCGACGTCGGTACCGGGAAGCAGGGGTCCATCGCCTTCGACGCCCTGCCCGGCGAAGACTTGGAAGAGGACGCCAACCCATTCTGATGCCTGCGGGAAGCAGCGCAACATCACCTGGAGGCCTCCCTCGGGGGCCTTGTACCTCGTACCCCGGTATGGGGGCGCGGTAGCCCTTCGCCCATCGTCATGTCGACGAAATCCGTGACAGCGGATCACAGCCATTCCTGAGGCGGTTGCTGCAATCGCGCCAAGGGCCACCATCCCTGCCCGCTGGCGTCCGGGAACGCCGCTGAAGGATTCTTGTGCGCAAAGCGGACATTTCGGCGAGCATCGATTGCGAAGATCGTTAGATCGCCTATCTTCAGAAAACTCCTGCCGAAAGGATGATTGCAGGACATGTCAAAGCTGCCGCTGCGTGCACGGATAAATGCGTACTGGGGTGAGCTGCGCATGGCCGTGCTTTGGCTCATGCAGCCTGTTTGCCGCTCCCTCGGGTTGCGTTTCCTTTATCGCAAGCTGCTTGTGCGACTGGTGCGCGGCACGGGCCTGTTCGAGCGGAATCATTACCTCGAGACGAATGGTGACGTCGCGGAGCAGTCCATGCGGCCGCTGTTTCACTACGTGGCGTGGGGGGACAGGGAAGGCCGTTCACCCATGGCGTTGTTCGATCCCGGCGCCTATCGGCAGAATGCGAAGGCAAGGCTGGCGCGCGTTAACACACTCTTGCATTACGCCTGGGTCGGCCGCTTCCGGAGGCTCGCACCGGGCCCATGGTTCGATACCGATTATTACCTCTCGAACAACAAGGACGTGGCCCGCGCCGGCCTCGACCCACTGCTCCATTTCGTGCGCTGGGGCGGCACTGAGGGGCGCTCGCCCTCACCCAGTTTCGATAGTGTCCATTACTTGAGGAGCAACCGCGATGTGGCCGAGGCGCGGCTGAATCCGCTCGTTCATTACCTGCAGTGCGGGCGTTTCGAAGGTCGCACCCCTTTGCCCTGTGAAAGCGGCGCGGAGGCGGGCGGTGCTGCCCGGGACCCTGTCCCGCCGCTGCCGGCGACTGCATGGTGTGGGGTGGCGCCTCGCGCAGGCGGGGATACCGTGCGCGTGGATGTGATCGTGCCGGTGTACAAGGGACGCAACGAGACCCTGCGTTGCCTGCACAGCGTTCTGGCGGCGCACTGCGACGTCCCCTTCGAGCTGGTAGTGATCAATGATGCAAGCCCGGACGCAGAACTCACTCAGGAACTCGACCTTCTGGCAGAACGCAAACTGTTCACGTTGCTGACCAACGAGCAAAATTGCGGGTTCGTCCGTACCGTGAATCGCGGGATGGCGTTGCACCGGGCGCGCGATGTGGTGTTGCTCAACGCGGACACCGAGGTCTATGACGGCTGGCTCGACCGCTTGCGCGCCGCTGCGCAACGCAACGCGCGGACCGGCACGGTCACGCCGCTGTCGAACAATGCCACCATCTGCAGTTACCCCCTCTTCATGCAGGACAATCCGTTTCCACTGGAAATCGGTTTTGCAGAACTGGATGGTATGGCGGCACGGGAAAATGCCGGGATGCAGGTGGAGGCCCCGACCGCCGTCGGTTTCTGCATGTACATCAAACGCAGTTGCCTGAACGAGCTGGGACTGTTCGATGCCGAGGCTTTCGGCAAGGGCTACGGCGAGGAAAACGACTTCTGTCGGCGTGCATTGCTAAACGGCTGGTACAACCTCATCGCCGCGGACGTGTTTGTCCGGCACTGGGGTGCCACGTCCTTCCAGGGCGAGAAGGCACGGCTCGAGCGCAACGGCCTGCAGGTGCTCGCGAGGCGCTATCCGTCATACCAGTCTGAAGTTGCGGACTTCATTACCCGCGATCCCCTGGCCGAAGCGCGCAGGAATCTCGATTGGGCCAGATTGCGGCAGTGGCGGCGGCAGAACAATGTCCTGCTCGTAACCCACGGGCGCGGAGGCGGGGTAGAGCGCCATGTTCAGCAGCAGCTCGCGGAACTGGAAAGCATGGGCATGGGCACCTTCGTGTTGCGACCGAAGAAGGGTGACCCGCATCGCCTGATCATCGAACATCCACGCATAAAAAACCTGCCTAACCTCCCTGTACTGCAATGGCAGGACCACGACCGTATCCGGCAGGCGCTGTCACAACTGGAAATCACCGCAGTACAGGTCCACAGCTTCGTGGATATGGTGCAAGACGCGCCGGCACGCATGGAGCGCCTGGCGAGGGCATTGCATGCCCGCTGGGAGGTGCACCTGCACGATTACTACGCCATCTGTCCCCGCGTCAGTCTTGCGGACGAACATGGTAGATACTGTGGAGAGCCCGCCCCGTCCGCATGCGACGAATGCCTCACCGTGCGCGGCTCCGATCCCGGTGTCACCAATATCACCGCCTGGCGGAGTCTGCACGAGCAGACATTGCGTTCCGCAGAACGGGTGGTGGTGCCCGACAGCGATGTGGCACAGCGGATCGGCCGCTATTATCACGGCCTGATCCTGCACGTGCGCCCCCATGAAGCTTGCCTCGTGCCGCGTGCGCCACGGCGCCGGGTCGCGAGTGGAGGCCGGCCGCGGGTCGTGGTCATCGGCGCCATCGGCAAGCTCAAAGGCTACGACGTTCTGCTCGCAAGCGCGCAACACGCGAAAGCGACGGGCCAGGCCATCGATTTCATGCTCATGGGCTACAGCATGAACGACAGGGCGCTGGAGGACGTTGGGGTAACGATCACCGGGAAGTATCAGGAGCAGGACGGCCCGGCCACATTGCACCGACTGGATCCGGACCTCGTGTGGTTACCGTCCGTGGTGCCGGAAACCTACAGCTACACGTTGTCCATCGCACTTCAAAGCGGCGTGCCCGTCGTTGCGTTTGAGATGGGTGCCATTGCATCGCGTCTTCGCTCGTCGGGCACCCGCCACCGCCTCTTGCCTCTGGCTTTGGCCGAGAATCCTGAGCGGATCAACGCCAGCCTCATCGACTTCAGACGCGTACAGGAAGAGCCGCCATGCCTGCAGGCTGCCGCGATGGTGTCATGAACATGCGCTCAGTGTGCATGGAAAGGAGCAATGTGAACCAAGTCAGTGCCATGTTCAGGGGATCCGGTCTCGACAAGAACAAACTGAGCAAGTTGGACGTATTGCCAGAGCCACGCAGCCGCTATCTCATTGCCATGACGCCGCGCTCGGGCAGCAGTTTCCTTTGCGACATGATGACCAAGAGCCGTCGTTTTGGCGCCCCTGGCGAGGCGTTGAACGAAGCCTTCATTCCCAAAATACTGAAGAGCGTTCCCGGACGTTCTCCCGACGAATATCTCAGGAACTTCTGTCGTGCGAAGAAGACCCCGAACGGGGTGGCCGGACTGAAG
>JBAYQE010000047.1:0-19245 GCA_041677345.1 Thiohalomonadaceae bacterium | reverse complement strand
TCTGCGTCCCGGGTTTGGGCCGTTCTTTTCTGTATTCCTCCACGCAGCAAGGGTGCGCTTGCCGCTGCCATGGGCTCCCGTTTACGCTGCGCGCCATGACTCCGGAATGGTACGCACTCGTCAAACCCCTGTACCTGGGCACGGTAACGTGGCCCTCTCCCCGGTTTCTTCATGCGCGCCTGGTGGCGCGCAGCCGCGCGGGAGCGCCTGCCGCACGTGAACGATAGCGTGTTGTTGACCCTGGGGGTGTCCCGCGCCGTCCAGGGATACGTATCTCCGCGCGTTCAGCCCTGGCGCGGGGCCAGGTCCATGGCGCCTGCCCGGATACATCGGCTGCGGGGGCCTCGCCCTGCGGAGACCCTGCGCCGGGCATGCGCCGGGCCTACCCTGCATCGGACCGAGCCATGTTGACGGCGGCCGGCACCTTCCTCGGCGGGACCGGGCTCTTCCTGCTGGGCATGCGGCTGCTCACCGACGGCCTCAAGCTGGCTGCCGGCGATACGCTCCGCCGCATCCTCGCCAATGCCACGCGCACCCGATTGCGCGGCCTCGCATCGGGCGTGTTCATCACCGCGCTGGTGCAGTCGTCCACCTCGGTCACGGTGGCGGTGCTCGGCTTCATCAACGCCGGGTTGGTCAATCTCGGCCAGGTGGTGACGGTGATCTATGGCTCCAACATCGGCTCGACCATGATCGGCTGGCTGGTGGCGGTGGTGGGGTTCAAGATAGAGGTGGCCGCCCTGGCCCTGCCATTGGTGGGCGTAGGTATGGGTTTTGCGCTCACCACGGGGCGCCGTGCGGCGCTGGGACAGGCGCTGGCGGGCTTCGGCGTGTTCTTCATGGGCATAGGTATCCTCTCCGAGAGTTTCGAATCCCTCGGCCAGGATTTGCCCGTGGGTGTGTTCGCCGCCAGCGGGCCGCTGGCACTGATCGGGTTTTTCGTCATCGGCTTCATGCTCACGGTGCTGATGCAATCCTCCAGCGCCTCACTCGCCATCGTGCTCACCGCCTCGGCCGGCGGCGTGCTTCCCTTCGCCAATGCCGCCGCTGCGGTGATCGGTGCCAACGTGGGCACCACCTCAACGGCCGTGCTGGCCGCCATCGGTGCCACCCCCAATGCCAAGCGCGCCGCGGCCATTCACGTCGCGTTCAACGTGATCACCGCTATCGTAGCCCTGCTCCTGTTCCCGCTGCTCCTCACCGCTGTGGACATGTCGGCACGTGTGACCGGACTTGCCGGCGGCGGCGCACCCACGGAACTGGCGCTGTTCCATTCCGTATTCAATGTGCTTGGTGTGCTCATCCTGTGGCCGTTCACACCGCGTCTGGTCAAGGCTTTGGAAAACCGTTTCCTTGCGGCCGAGGCCGACGCAGCCCGGCCGCGCCATCTTGACCAGAACGTCGTGGCTACCCCAGCCCTGGCGGTGGACGCCCTAGCCCTCGAACTGGCCCGCACCGGCGCCATGGCGCGCGTGATGGCGCGCGGGGTACTCAGCGCGGAAACCGCGCCTGTCGCCGGGTTGGAGGCCGACAAGACCACCATCGATGGGTTGGTGGAGGCCATTGGGGCTTTCGGGGCAAAGGTGGTGGCGGGCAATCAGCCGCCCGAGGTGGTTGAGTCCCTGCCCAATGCACTGCGCGTGGCCCGGTACTACACCAACATCGCTGAGCTGTCCCTCAAGATCTCTGTCCAGCGCCCGCAGCTCCCGCCGATGCAGGATGCGGCACTGGCCGCCCAGCTCACCGGTTTCCGCGTCCTCTGCGTGCACCTGGTTGACCTCGCCGATCCGGCGGCACCGGACTATGACGAGACCGTCGCGGCAACTGCGCTGGGTGAGATGGAAGCGGAATACCAGGCCTTGAAAGCGGCACTGCTGCGCGCAGGCGCGGCCGGTCGACTGCCGGTGCGCGGCATGGTGGCCGAATTGGACGTCCTCAGTATGACGCGCCGGCTCGTCGAGCAAATCGTGAAATCGGCGCCGTATCTCGCTGGCCTGTTGCGTCTCGCCGACCGCTTCCGGATCCCCGCCGCCGTCTGACGGGGCGTGCCCTGCCATACGACCTCATGATTGCTGCTTCTTGTTCTCACGGAAATGGTAACTACGCTTACCCTGTTCCACGAGGAGGTGCGTCCCAATGGCTGGGGTCCAGAATGATGGTGCTCATGTGTTCACGCCTTTGGGCATACGTCCCGTCGATGAGGTGCTCCCGGGGCTTGTGTCGGGAGGTTTCAATCTCCTGGAGGCGCCCGATGCCACGGCCGCTGACGTAGCACTGGCGCATTTCCTCGATCACGCTCTAAAACGTGGTGCACGCGTGGCGGTGGTCGCCTTCGACGAGGCACAATGGCGGTTGCTGCAGTTCGCCAATTACGGTTTCGATTTTTGCGAGGCCATGGACGACGATCGCCTCTCGTACGTGTACTACCGCCCCACGCTCAGCCGTGCCCTCGGCGGAGGCGCTGACTATGGTGCCCTGTTCAACGAATTGCGTCGCCTCACCGGCCCGGTGGAGCGCATCGGCTTTCTCACCCCCGAGGTGATGTTCAACCTGGAGACCGATGCCCTCGCGAGGGATTCGGTGGGGCGTTTTGCTTCCAGCGCCGGCAAGCTCGGTGCCACCGCACTCGGTGTGTATGTGCCGGACGACAGCGCGGGGCAAGCGCGCTTGCGTACGATGGGCGCACGCCTGTTCGCAGGGGCCTACGAGATGAAGCCCGTGCCCGGGAACAGCGATGTTGCGCTCCGTTCGCTCAAGGGTGCGCTCCCTGCATCGGTGCGGCTGAGTCTCCTGGAGGGGCGCGGTTACGTCGCGGCGGGTGGATACGCAAGCGAAGTGGCCTGAAGGCGCTTGTGCACGTGTGCGGCTCAGGTGCCTGCGAGCAGGGCATCGCGCCATTTTGGAGGCGCTTTGGGTTAGCATACCCGGAGGGCAACGAGGAAAACCACATACGTGATGGCACGCAAATGGCCGCGTCTGTTATGGCAGGCGTTGGCGCTGCTCGGGTTGGTGCTGGCCGTGGGCTTTTGGCAGGTGCGGGATCTGGCGAGCGGGACGGCACCGCCGCTTTCCGGTGTCGGTCTCGCGGGTGAAGCGCTGGATCTTGCAACATTGCGCGGCCATCCCGTGCTGGTGCACTTCTGGGCCACATGGTGCCCGGTTTGCACCCTGGAGGACGATGCCATTGCCGCCGTGGCCGACGACCATCCAGTGCTCACGGTGGCCATGCAGTCGGGCAGTGCGGATGCCGTTGCTGCGCACATGCGCGAAAACGGCCTGGCCTTTCCGGTGATCAATGACCCGGACGGCCTGCTCGCGGCGCGCTACGGTGTGCGCGCGGTGCCCACAACCTTCATTCTCGATGGCACCGGCGGTATCCGATTCCGCGAGGTGGGTTACACCACGGGCCCAGGCTTGCGGTTGCGGCTGTGGGCCGCTGGACTGATGCGCTGACGCGGTCGTGAAAGCGGGCATCCCCATGGCTCGTTGCGGACTTAACGCTTCCTGATCGAGAGCAGGTTCTTCACCTGGCGCGCACCGCCCTCGTGGGCTTCCTGTGTGGCCATCAGTGCCTGGAAGGGCGTGCGCACGTTGCCGGTGAGTGTGGCCACGCCGCGGTTCACCGACACACGCACATCGGTGGCGTCGAGGAAGGCGCTCCATTGCAACTGTGCGCGCACCGCCTCGGCGAGGACGGCATCCTCCGGCGGCGCCTGCCCGGGTGCGGCCCGCCTGTCCCCGAGCATGAAATGGGGTACGCCCACGTAAGGCTTGTCGCCGTAGTAGGGTACCCGTTGCATGCTGCGCAATTGGTTGTGGACTGCGCCGATCCCTTCCACTGCGGCGACCACTGCCTCGGCGTGCTGGCGTTGCCAGGGCATCGCCACCGTGCCGGTGAGCACGGCGGTTTGCTTACTCACGGTCACCACGATGGATTGATCCCCTATCAGCGGATCAGTGCGCAGGACCTCACGTGCGCGCCCTTCGAGCGCACGCGGATGCGTAACCTCCGGCGGGAGCGCAATGGTCTCATGCACCTGACGCACACCACGCACCTGCTGGGCGATGCGTGCTGCGAGGCGCCGATCGAGCAGTGTGGGCAGGGTCCCGTCGAGGTTCACTCGGCCCTCCTTCACCTTCACGGCGAGCGTGTAGGCCTGCAAGCGGGGGTCGGCAGCGAACGCCTCGTTCACGGCCTGGGCGATGGCTTCGTCGGGCGGTGCGTCCCCGGAGCTCCAGCCTTGGTGGTGGGTGACCGCAAGGCGGGAGATATCCACCTCGGCGGCACCGGCATCCCCTGCCCGCAGACGTGCACGCCGGCGCTCGGCAGCACTACGTACTTCTCCGCTCAGTTGTACCTTGCTGCCGTCGATGGCCACCTCGATGCGATCGTGTGCCAGCAGGGCGTCGAAGGCGAAGGTGCGGCGTACCGCCTCCGCCAGTGTGGTGCCGGTGAGGACGCGCCCGGGCGCTAGGGTGAGCTCGTTTCTTACCTGGCGCACACCAACGACGCTGGCCACCAGGTCATCGGCCGCTTCACGCATTGCGAAAGAGCCTACTTCGCCGGTGAGCCGCACCTCGCCAGTCTGGGTCTCAGCCTCGATACCGGCACTGCGCAGCACCGGTGTGGACGTCAGCAGGCGTTGTACGCGTTCATTGAGCTCGTGATCCGGTACATGGCTCGGGGAACGGATGGCGATGCGGTTCACCACCGCACGCACGCCGCGCACCGTCTCGGCCACGCGTTCTGCGCGGCGCTGCCACAGCAGGCGATCCACGGTGCCGCCCAAGGTCACCTCGCCGGCGCGGCTGATGGCGTACAGGTCGGTCTCCCGCAACACGGGGTCGGCGCGCAGTTCCCGCTCCACGGCGCGGCTGAGTGCCTCGGGGGAGATGGGCGAGGTCGGCGCCGCAATAGCGGTCAGCCACACGAAAGCGAGCATCGCCGCCAACACGGCCGTGCCTTCGCCTGTCGTTAACACACCGGGTGCAAATCGCAGCCAGATGCGGGTGAGATGATCCATGTGCTGATCCTTCAGCGGGAGGCGATAATCGAAATCAATGAAAAACTAGTAAAGGTCCCGCGGTGCGCAACGCCCGCAGCGGTCAGTTGAGGAAGATCATGGAAGAAATGATGTTTTCCCCATTCCTTACGGGAGTTCTGGCGAGCCTGGCCGCGGGGCTGGCGACCGGCGTCGGCGCATTGCCCCTGTTCGCGCTGCGCACCGTCGACGCACGCACCCAGGACATGATGCTCGGCTTCGGGGCGGGCGTGATGCTGGCGGCGTCATTCTTTTCTCTGCTCAATCCCGCGCTCGCCGAAGGCACACTGCGCTTCGACAGTGCCGCCCTCGCGGCCACGGTGGTGGTCACGGGTTTTCTCTCGGGCGGACTGCTCTTTTTCGGGGCCGACCACTGGCTGCCGCACGAACACTTCATCGCCGGTCCGGAAGGCGCAGACCCACACAAGCTGCGGCGCATCTGGCTGTTCGTCATTGCCATCACTATCCACAACTTTCCCGAAGGCCTCTCCGTCGGGGTAGGGTTCGGCAGCGGCAACATGAGCAACGGTCTGGCGCTCACCATCGGTATCGCGCTGCAAAACATGCCCGAGGGCCTGGTGGTGGCGCTGGCGTTGGCGGCGGAGGGTTATCGGCGCTGGCAGGCCTTCACAGTAGCCTTGTTGACCGGCCTGGTGGAGCCCGTCGGGGCGGTCCTGGGGGCGGGCATCGTCACCCTCGCTGCGGGCATGCTGCCATGGATGCTGGCGCTCGCCGCGGGTGCGATGATCTACGTCATCAGCGACGAGATCATCCCGGAAACCCACCGCAAGGGATTTCAGAAGGAAGCCACCGGGAGCGTCATGGTCGGCTTCGTGGTGATGATGTTCCTGGATGTGGTGCTGGCGCAGTGATTGAAATCTGCATGGGATGACGCGGAGGGCGCGGAGGCGCGGAGGACGCGGAGGACGCGGAGAGTTGAAAGATGAGGGGGCCTCGCGTGTCTGCGGCGCGTTGAACCATCACGTTTTTGCCACGTGACCTTGAGCGGGGGCGTGGTCTACACGAAGCCATGTGACGTTCATTCGTGGATGTTTTTCTCCGCGTTCTCCGCGTTGTCAGGTCAACAGTTTTTCCGGCGCGGTCGGTAGCTGACCACGCTTTTCATCATCTCAGTGTAGGGCAGGTGGTCGGCGTCGCCGAAGCGGGTGAGGGCGTGCTCGAGCAGGGCGTGGATGTCGCTGACGGGGGCCGCTTCGGCCATGGCCTGGGCAAGGCCGGCCAGGCCGCCGCATTGCACCTTGATCTCCTTGCCGTGGGGCAGCTTGTCGGCCACATGGGTGAGCCTGAGCGCGAACAGGGCCTTTTCGCGCCACGCCGGTATGAGGGCCACACAACGGGTGTGGGCCGAGGGAGACAGGCAGGTGATGGCCTCGCGCTCGGCGATGAGCACCTTCTGCGCACGCGAGCACTGCGCGCAGCCCGTGAGTACGGCCTTGCCGAATGGGCAGGGGCGCTCGTTGACATCGCGGTAGGCATTCCTGAATTCGTTCTCGTCCATCACTGACTCGCGCGTTTCACTGGCGCAGCATATTACCAGAGCGCATCACTAGGGAATAGGGCCCTTAACCGACGACAACGCGGAGGACGCGGAGGACGCGGAGGACGCAGAGAAGAATTATCCCGGGTGAATCTTCTGCTATTTATCTCGTCCCGCGCCTCGCGACGGCAAAGGTGGAAGCATCAACCACGGAGGCCACGGAGAAGAAGAATGATGGCTTTTCTCCGTGGCCTCCGTGGTTCTTGCTTTTCCCGGTCCGTCACCAGGCCGCCGCCTTGAGCACACGAGCTGCGGATACACGAATCAATCTCCGCGTCCTCCGCGCCTCCGCGTCCTCCGCGTTTACCTTCACCTCTTGAGCTTGTTGAGCAGCGGTTCGATGAGGTCCATGGGCAGCGGGAAGACGATGGTGGAATTCTTTTCGCCGGCGATGTCGGTGAGGGTCTGCAGGTAGCGCAGTTGCATGGCCTGGGGTTGTTCCACCAGTATCCGTGCCGCATCCAGCAATTTCTGGGAGGCCTGCAACTCGCCCTCGGCGTGGATGACCTTGGCGCGGCGCACGCGCTCGGCCTCGGCCTGTCTGGCAATGGCGCGCACCATGGATTCGTCCAGGTCCACGTGCTTGATCTCCACATTGGAGACCTTGATGCCCCAGGCATCGGTCTGCTCGTCGAGGATGTTCTGGATATCGGTGTTGAGCTTCTCACGCTCGGCCAGCATCTCGTCCAGCTCGTGCTGGCCGAGCACGGAACGCAACGTGGTCTGGGCCAGTTGCGAGGTGGCTTCGAAGAAGTTCTCCACCTGGATGATGGCGCGCTGTGCATCCACCACCCGGAAGTAGATGACGGCATTCACCTTCACCGAGACGTTGTCGCGGGAGATCACGTCCTGGGTGGGCACGTCCATGACGATGGTGCGCAGGTCCACGCGCACCATCTGCTGGATGCCCGGGATGAGAATGATGAGGCCAGGCCCCTTAACCGCATAGAAGCGCCCGAGCATGAACACTACCCCGCGCTCATATTCGCGCAGGATCCGTATCGCGCTCATCACGAGCACGACCAGGAAACCGATCAGCAGCCATCCGAAGTAACTGACCATGACTAACCTCCCTTGGCCTTCGTGTGCGGCTCCACCTCGACGGTGAGCCCTTCGATGTGTGTGACGCGCAGCCGTTGCCCTTTCTGCACCGGCGCCTGCGTGCGCGCGCGCCAGAGCTCGCCGTGCAGGCGCACGTGTCCCGTCTCGGTGAAATCGTCCACGGCCACGGCGTCGGCACCCACCAGCGCCTCGGCACCGCTCACCACCGGCCGGCGGCGCGCGCGGAAGAACAGGTGTAGCACCAGCCCGAAGAGCAGGGCGCTGGCGAGGGCCACCGCGCCGATGAGCGCCGGATCGATGCCGAAACCTGGTGCATCGGTGTCAATGAGGATCACCGAGCCGATGGTGAAGGCCACCACGCCGCCGATGCCGAGTGCACCGAAGCTGGGCGTGAAGGCCTCGCCCACCATGAGTGCGATGCCGAGCAGGATGAGACCCACGCCCGCGTAGTTGATGGGCAGGGCCTGAAAGGCGAACAGGGCCAGGATCAGGCAGATGGCTCCTACCACGCCGGCGACGATGGTGCCCGGGTTGCTGAATTCCAGGATGAGGCCGTAGATCCCGATGATCATGAGAATGTAGGCCACGTTGGGGTCGGTGATGACGGCGAGCAGGCGCGCGCGCCAGTCGGGCGCCATGACCTCGATGCGCAGGTCCTTGGTCTGCAGCGTGCGTTCCTCGCCCAGCACCTCGACCTTGCGCCCATGCAGTCTTGTCAGCAGTTCTTCCTGATCGGTGGCGAGCAGGTCGATGACGTTCAGTTCCAGGGCCTGGGTGGATTCCAGGCTGGCGGCCTCGCGCACCGCCTTTTCCGCCCAATCGGCGTTGCGGTCGCGCAGCCGTGCAAGGCCGCGGATGTAGGCCACGGCGTCGTTGATGACCTTGTGGCGCATGGCGTCACCACTTGGCGGCGCGGGATCTTCGGCCTGCGGCGCGTCTTTCGGGCTTGGCTCCCCGCTGGGCTCGGGCAGGGGATTCTGGCCGCCGATCTGCACGGGGGTGGCTGCACCCAGGTTGGTTGCCGGCGCCATGGCGGCCACATGGCTGGCATAGAGGATGTAGGTGCCGGCGCTGGCGGCGCGCGCGCCATTTGGTGCCACCCAGGCTACAACGGGTACCGGCGAGGCGAGGATGTCGCGGATGATGTCGCGCATGGAGAGGTCGAGCCCGCCCGGGGTGTCCATGCGCAGGATGACGACGTGCGCGCCGTCCTCTGCGGCCCGGCGCAGGCCGCGCTGCACATAATCGCTGGTGGCCGGGCCGATGGCGCCCTGGATGTCCAGGCGCATGCCGAAGCGTTCCGGCACGGTCTGGGCGGCCGCGAGGGCCACCAGTGCCAGCAGCATGGAGACACCGTGGCGTAGCAGGCGCGTGGCTTTGAGCATGGGTCCTCCTGACCCGCCCGATGATTCAGGGCAGTTCCAGCCGGAAGATGCCCTCGAGTGTACCCCTTATCTGATTGATGGAGAGGTGTTGCGGGAAATCGCTGCTGCCCACTCCGCCTGACCAGTGGGTGCAGACCAGCCGATAGACCTCGGGCTGGCGCTCCGATGCCAGATAGATGCGTGTCTCCATCTCATATGCAGTGGCACTATCGTCGGCCTGATCGAACACGACCTTGCGCACCCCCGTGTCAAATGCGACCTGCATCTGATTGCGATCGACGCGGCTGACCCGGAACGTGTCCGGCTCCACGGTACGGCCGTGGTCGGGGCGGGTCCACATCTCCAGTTTGCAGGCAGGGCGATAGTGGTCACGGCCGGTACCCACCCGCCCGTCCTGGATCCATACGCTCACCCCGGGCGACGGGATGCGGACCGGCTGTTCGAGTACGGCCGTGCTGCCCGTGGGCAGCAGGTAATACGGTGAGTCAGGATCGGCCGAGTGCACGGCGCAGGCGGTGAGGGCGAGGGCGGAGAGCAGGGTGAAAATCGCACGCATGACGGACTCCTTTGGCGCGTGGGCCTGGGAGAAGTATCGGACGCGCGGAACCGGGGGGACAGCCTGCGAACGAGAGTCCCGACAGCCCCGGCGCTGATTTCAGCTATCGGCCACCAAGGCCTCCAGGGCCTCCGTGGCGATTTCACGTACCTCGGGGTGGGGATCGGCTCGACACGACTCCAGTATGGGGCGCACATCGGGGCTCAGGGTCAGCCCAAGGAAATGGCAGGCATCGCAACGCACACGATGGTCCCCATGGCTGGTGAGGCGCGTGAGCAGGGGGATGGCCTGCTGCAGTGCGGACGTGCCCGCCAGGCCTTCGATGACCGCACCGATGCCGAGGCGCACCTGCAGGGGCAGTTCCGGATCCTCCAGCAGCCCGAGCAGCAGCGGGAAATGGGCAGGTTCCGCCGCCAGCACCGCCTCCACTTTGGCCAGTCCACCCTCGGCGAGCATCTGTTGCAGGTACTCGGCCATGCCGTCGGGTCGGGCGGCGAGCCCGGCCCAGCGGCGCAGTTCCGCGGCGGTACGTGCACCATCCAGTTCGAACGGGCCGAGGCGGGTGAAAGGTACGCCACGCACGCCCAGGTCTTCCGCCAACTGCGGGTGTACGGCCACGTTCACCACTTCCAGACGGCCGATCACGCCCTCCTTCACCAGGGTACCCAGGGCATCGAGCACACCGGGACAGTGGGGGCAGCCGGGTGCGACAAGAAGCAGGGCGTCGGGTGGCTGCATGTGGTCTCTCCGAGGTTTGGGGCGAGCATAGCGTGCTTGCCGGCGTGCGCAGTATATCGGCTTGGACGCGCGGGTTGTGGTGTACACTGCCGCCCTGTCCGCCCTCTGAAATTTCCGGAGAAATCATGGGTGAAGAACTTTCCCGCGAGGAGCGCATCCTGCGCGTCATGAAGCAGGTCCTGGCCAGCGTCGCCCGCGACACAGCCACCCAGCCCGGCATGCGCCATCCACTGAGTGAGCAGACCATTGATGACATGCGTCTGTGCCTGGTGCTCATCAGCGAACGTGAGAGGGAACTGGCCAACGCGGCAGGCCGCAGTGACCAGGCACGCCCGCATTTCACCGATGAGAGGCGCCCGCAGGGTGACGTGGTGGTCCCCATTACCAGCATCGGGCGCATGAACAAAGACAAATGACCGCAGATCCACGGATATCCGTAGGCCGGATGGTCCGTAGGGGGCCAGCCACTTCGTCCTGAACACCGCCGTGAACGAGATCCGCCTTCGCCTACACATCCTGCCCGAGCAACTCCTTGCTTGGTATCGGGGCGATGCTGCCGAGGTCCGGGCAGTGGCGGTGGACGGGCGCCGCGTGCGCTTCCCAGCACGCGTACTGAGGCCCTTCGTCACGCGCGAAGGCATACGCGGTGAGTTCGTTCTGCGTTACGATGCCCAGTCTCGCTTTGTGGATATTCGCAGGTCGGCATGAGCGCAGGGCATTGGGCACTGATGGCATGGCTGTGGCGTGGACTCGCGCGCCGCGGTGCGCAGCGCACAAGTGCGGCCGGTGCCTGCACTGAATCCACGGTGAGCGAACGTGCCGTGTCTGCCCGGGAAGCCTCCGCAGCGGCCGATGGTTTGGGTGAGGCCTTGTTCGAGCACGTGCCTGCACTGGTGCTGGTGCTCGACCCCGCCGGCCGGGTCCTGCGTTTCAACCGCGCGGCCCAGGTGCTGAGCGGCCTCGCGCCCGAGGCGGTACGCGGGCGTTTCGTCTGGGAGGTGCTGGTGGATGAGGTGGACGCGGCGGGGCTGCGGGATGCCTTCCGGGAGGCCACGCTCGCCACCTATCCGCGCCAATACCTCAACCGCTGGCATACACCCGGCGGCGATGTGCGCCAGGTCGCCTGGACCGAAACGGCCGTACCCGACGGTAGCGGCGGCATCGCGCAGGTAGTTGCCATGGGTGCGGACCTCACCGCACAAAAACGCGCGGAGCGCGCCCTCCGTAACGCCCGCGACGAGATGGAGCGCCGCATCGTGTTGCGCACCGCGGCCCTGCGCACCACCAACGAAGCACTGGTGCGCAGCGAGGCGCGTCTGGCCGAAGCCCAGCGCATCGCCCACATCGGCAGCTGGGATTGGGACATGGTGCACGACCAGCTCTACTGGTCCGATGAGGTGTTCCGTATCCTTGGCCTCGCCCCCCACCAGTTCGGACCCAGTGTCGAGCAATTCCTGGCCCGCGTGCACCAGGACGACCGACCCCAGGTGAAAGCCGCCCTGGAAGTTGCGCTGAAACAACGAGAACCCTACCGGCTGGACCTGCGCGTGCTGCACCCCGATGGCCAGCTACGCACGGTGCAGGCCGAAGGCGTCGTCACCTACGATGCCGCGGGCACGCCGCTACGCATGGCCGGTACCCTGCAGGACATCACCGAGCGTAAAGCCGCCGAAGAGGCGCTGCGCCGCGCCACCAATGAACTGGAGGCGCGCGTGACGGAGCGCACGGCGGAGCTGGCGCGCGCCAACCAGGCCCTGCGCTTCACCCAGTTCGCGGTGGACCACGCGGCCGACGCCGTCATCTGGACCGATGCCGCGCGCCGCCTGGTTTACATCAACGACGCCGCGTGTAACCTCCTGGGCTGCTCGCGCGAACAGATCGTCGGCCGTGATTTCACCGCTGTCACCCAGGACGAGAAGGCCGCCAGGCTGCTCAACACCGTGCAAGGCCCCGGCTCCATCACCTTCGAATCACAGCTGCGCCGGCGCGATCACAGCACCTTGCCGGTGGAAATCACGGCTAACGCGTTGGTGTACGAGGGTGCGGAATACTTCTGCCTGTTCGCTCGCGACATCAGCGAACGCCGTCGCAATGAGGAAACGCATCGTTCCCAGCTCATGGCCGCGCGTGCGCTGTCTTCCATCTCGTCACGATTCGTGGCGCGCGACGACATTGAACACGCCATCCGCGAGGGCCTGGCCGAACTGGCGGCCCTGATGCAGGCAGACTGTGCCTATCTGCTGCGCCTCACCAAGACCACGGCCCTGACCGTGGACTGGTATGCAGGCTGCTGTGAACAGGGTCCGCACCCTGACCTGGATGAGGCGCTTGCCGCGCTGCCGGCATTGTACAAGGGCGATGTGGTGGTGGGACCTGCGGGCGCTGACGGCGGCACGTCGGTGTTCGTGCCGTTGTTTGCCGAACAGGTGCTGGTGAGCATCATCGCCTTCTACAAGGCGCACGCCGTGGAACGCTGGTACGAGGGTGACTTCCCGCTGTTGCGCGTGGCGGCGCGCGTGATCACCGCGGCCATTCAGCGCAACCGTGCCGAACTGCAGACCATGACGCTGCTGGAGGAAAATCGCCGTCTCGCGCGCGAATCGCTGGAAATCCAGGAGCGTGAGCGCGCGCACCTGGCGCGTGAACTGCACGATGAACTGGGCCAGTGCCTCACCGCCATACGTGCGGATGCCCAGTCCATCTGCCGCCTGAGCCGCGACCGTGAGCCACGCATCTTCGCCAGTAGCCAGGCCATCGGTGAAGTGGCAAGTCGTGTTTACGAGGTGGTGCGCAACATGATGCGGCGTCTGCGTCCCGAAATGCTCGATGAACTCGGTTTGGGCGAGGCCTTGCGCGAGATCGTCGCGCAGTGGCGCGCACGCCACCCCGACATCGCCTGGTCGCTCACCATGCCCGATGTGCTGGGACCCTTCCCCGAAGCCGTGCAGATCACCGCCTATCGCTTGGTACAAGAGGCGATCACCAACGTCATCAAGCATGCGCATGCCACCCGCGTGGAGGTGTGCATCGAGCAGGAAGATCGCAACCTCACGGTATCCGTGGCCGATGACGGCCTCGGTCTGGAGGGGGCATCCCACGGCGGACTCGGTCTGCTCGGCATGCGTGAACGCGTGCTCGCGGCAGGCGGCCGCTTCGAAATACAAAGTCATCCAGGACGCGGTTTTCGCATCAGCGCCGTGTTCCCATTGAAAACGAGAGAGGAGAGCGCGTGCCATGTCGGCAAGTGAAACGATAACCGTCATTCTCGTGGACGATCATCCGGTGGTACGCGGCGGCTATCGCCGGCTGCTGGAAGGCACCGACAACATCCGCGTGGTGGCCGAGGCAGACAATGGCGATATGGGCTACCGCGCCTTCTGCGAGCATGCGCCCGACGTGGTGGTGATGGATCTCAACATGCCTGGTGCCAGCGGGCTGGATGCCGTTCGTCGCATCCTGGCACGCGAGCCCGAGGCCAAGGTGCTGGTGTTCTCCGTGCACGATAACGAGGCCATGCTCAACCAGGCGATGAAGGCGGGCGTGCGCGGCTATCTCACCAAGCGTTCTGCGCCAGAGGCCATGGTCGAGGCCATCGAGACCGTCGCCAGCGGCAAGGTCTTCATCGACCCGGCCATGCCCGAGCCCTCCTCCAGCGACGAGCGCAGCCCGGCCGACGTGCTCTCACCACGCGAATTCGAGGTGTTCCGCATGCTGGTTGAAGGCAAGTCCGTGGCCGAGATCGCCGAACTGCTGGTCATCAGTCCCAAGACCGCCGGCGTGCACCACACGCGCATCATGCAGAAGCTCGGCGTCGGCAACCGTGCCCAGTTGGTGCAGATCGCCCTGCGCCATGGGTTGATGGCGATCTAAGAAAACAGCCCAACGCAAAAACAGCCCAACGCAAAGGCGCGAAGGGGCGAAGGGCGCAAAGGATTGCAATTCGGGCGGTGTCCCCCGTCGTCGCTGGCAACGGGGTTGCTACAAAGGCGCAGGAGGAACAGTGCGCCCGTTATGCCTTTGCGTCCTTCGCGCCTTTGCGTTGAATATCTTCTTCTTCCTCCTCTTTACGCCACCGACCCGGGTTTGAGCAGCGGACGGATGGCGGGGAGCATGCGTTCCACGGCGCGGCGGCCTTCGTCGATGGCTTCTTCGGCGCGATCGAATTCCAGCAGGCCGATTTTCCCAAGCCTTGGCGCCAGCAGGATGTCTGGTGGGTCACCCGCCATGCGTGAGCGGGTGATGCGGTCTTGCATGATGTTGATAGAACTGGCAATCACGTCAAACATGCTGGGTCCCGGCGGCTCCCGACGGGCCATCAGGCGTCCGAGGTTGCTCTCCTTCAAGCCTTGCTGCAGGCGTTCGGTGAACTGGTCCCACAGGGCCGGCGACGCATTGCGCGGCTCGCTTGCCACGGCCTGATAGGTGGTCAGGCGGCGACCCACGATATCGCCGTTCAGGTTGACGGCAATGATGACGTCGGCACCCAGGGAGCGGCACAGGGAGACGGGAACCGGATTCACGAGACCACCGTCCACCAGCCAGGAATCCCCGTGCCGCACCGGTGTGAACAGGCCGGGCAGGGCGATGGAGGCGCGCACGGCTTCCAGCAACGAACCCTGCTGTAGCCACAGCTCCTGTCCGGTGCGCAGGTTGGTGGCGACCGTGGCGAAGGTGACGGGCAGGTCCTGGATGTCGCCTCCGAAGAGATGTTCCGACAGCACCTTCATGAGGTGCTCGCCCTCCATGAACCCGCCGCCGGCCAAGGCGGGATCCATAAAGCGCACGATGGACCACCAGTCCAACGCACGCACCCAGGCCTCGAATTCATCCAGCCGCCCGCTTGCATGTACCGCCCCCACCAAGGCGCCGATGGAGGAGCCGCAGATGATGTGAGGTTCGATGCCGTTTTCCGCCAGGGCGCGAATGATGCCGATGTGTGCCCAGCCGCGTGCACTGCCACTGCCGAGTGCCAGTCCGATGTTCATGGGCTCAGAGTCTAACGCCGGCGCTAGCGGCGTTTCATCCTTTTGTTCCGCATGACGTAGGGCTACCATCGGGCGGACCTGATCGCCTATGCGATCTCCGCATCTCTGCGCCTCTGGACTGGATTTTTCCCATGACCCACATCGACGAACTGCTCGCCGTCATGGCCCGCCTGCGTGATCCGCAATCGGGTTGCCCCTGGGATCGCGAACAGACCTTCGCGACCGTCGCGCCGTACACCATTGAAGAGGCCTACGAGGTCGCCGACGCCATCGAACGGGGCGACATTCACGACCTCAAGGACGAACTGGGTGACCTGCTGTTCCAGGTGGTATTCCATGCGCGCATGGCCGAGGAGCAGGGCTTGTTCAGCTTCGCCGATGTAGTGGCCGCCATCGTGACCAAGATGGAGCGCCGCCACCCCCACGTGTTTGGTGAGGCGCACATCGGCAGTGCCGCCGAACAGACGGTCGCCTGGGAGGCCCAGAAGGCACGTGAACGCGCCGGCAAGGGCGGACATGCCAGCGCACTGGATGGCATTACCCGCGCGCTGCCCGCGCTCACCCGCGCGGAAAAGCTGCAGAAGCGCGCTGCGCGTGTCGGTTTTGATTGGCCGGATGTGGGGGGCGTGCTGGCGAAGATCGAAGAGGAGTTGCAGGAGGTCCGTAGCGAGATCGCCGCCGGGGACCTCGAGGCCTTGCGCGGGGAGATCGGCGACCTGCTGTTCGCCTGTGCCAACCTGGCGCGTCATGCCGCCGTGGACGCCGAGTCGGCGCTACGCGCCACCAACGCCAAGTTCGAACGGCGCTTCCGTTTCGTCGAGACGGCACTGCGGGAGCGGGGCAAGCGTCCCGAAGACGCGGACCTGATGGAAATGGATGCCCTCTGGGACGAGGCCAAGTGTCGTGAACGGAGCGACCAGGAGGAGGCCCGCAAATGAACGCGAAGAAATTCGCGTTCATTTGCGTTCATTCGCGGACCGGTCACCACACCGCACAGGCAATGCGCCCGCCGCCGCCGCCCAAGGCGTGAGGTTCATCCAGGTAGTTGTCGCCGCCCGCGTGGATCATGACGCTGCGACCCCTGAAATCGCGCAGCTTGAGGCGGGGCGCCAGCACCTGGATCTCGGCGTTGCCCTTTTCGTCCACGTAGAGCACGGGCAGGTCACCCTTGTGCCCGTCGTCACGGTAGGGCCCGCGGTGCCGACGGGTGCGGTCGGGGTCGTAGTGGCCGCCCGCGGCCAGACCGGGCTTGACTTCGCCCTTTTCCCTGCCCGGCGCGCAGCTGGGGTTCTCGTGCATGTGGAACCCATGCACACCCGGGGGCAGGCTGTTGAGGCTGGGCGAGATGAGCAGGCCGTAGCGGGTATCCTCGAAGGCGATGCGCCCGATGGGCTGTGCCAACCCGCGCTCGTCGATGAGATTGAACTGCACCACCCGCGCCCCCTGGGCGACGGCGGCGAAGGGCAGGGACAGCAGCATGACTGCCAGCAGACGCCTCATCGCTTTCCCCTCCGTTTCTGGCCTGGGTTGAAAAAAGCTTAAACACGGGGGACACAGGGAACACGGGGATATCCTTGTTTTTGTGCAGATTCTTGCCGAGTCGCTCGCCGTTCCGGTGTGGACGTCCCTCGTGCATCCAACACTTCTCTCCCCCGTGTTCCCCGTGTCCCCGTGTTATGGCTTTTCTCTTGCAACGGCCCGAAAGCGGCGGCAAACTTGCCGGTCCGTTTTCTCCCCCTGAAAGAACCCGCCATGTTCAAGGTGAACGCGTATTTCGACGGCAAGGTGAAGTCCCTGGGCTTTCAGGGCGAGAGCAGCGCCGCCACGGTGGGCGTAATGGCCGCTGGCGAATACGAATTCGGCACCGGCTCGCCGGAGGTCATGACCGTCATCAGCGGCGAGCTGGCGGCCAAGCTCCCGGGCGCCGCCGAGTGGCAGACCTTTGCCGCCGGCTCCAGCTTCAACGTCCCCGGCGATTCCAGATTCCAGCTCAAGGTCACGCGCGACACGGCGTACCTGTGCGAGTACCGGTAAATACGGGAAGACGCATCAACCACGGGGGAACACGGGGGTAAGAGGTGCCGTAGGTCACGTTGGCGCGCAGCGCCTACGTGACGATGCGCGGCGCGAAGATGTCACGTAGCTTCGCAACGTGACCTACGGCTGTGCGAATGCCGCTAAGAAAAAAGCAGTCAACCACGGGGAACACGGGGGTGGGAGATGCAGTAGGTCACGTTGGTGCGCAGCGCCTATGTGACGATGGGCGGCACAAAGATGTTACGTAGCTTCGCAACGTGACCTATGCCCTCACAGGAAAACGGATTTCCCCGTGTCCCGTGGTTCAGAGCTTTTTTCAGGTTTTCTCAACATGCCCAGCACTGTCCATATCCGCACCTTCGGCTGCCAGATGAACGAGTACGACACCGCCAAGATGGTGGACGTGCTGCGGGAGTCCTGCGGGCTGACGCCGGTGGAGCGCCCGGAAGAGGCGGACGTGCTGCTGCTGAATACCTGTTCGGTGCGCGAGAAGGCGCAGGAGAAGGTGTTTTCCCAGCTGGGGGTGTGGAAGGAGCTGAAGGCGGTGCGGCCCGGGGTGGTGATCGGTGCGGGCGGCTGCGTGGCGAGCCAGGAGGGCGAGGCCATCCGCGCACGCGCACCCTACGTGGACCTGGTGTTCGGGCCGCAGACCCTGCACCGTCTGCCCGAGATGCTCAAGCAGGTGTGGGCGGACGGCAAGGCGGTGGTGGACGTGTCCTTCCCGGAGATCGAGAAATTCGACCGCCTGCCCGAGCCGCGCGCCGAAGGGCCCACGGCCTTCGTGTCCATCATGGAAGGCTGTTCCAAGTACTGCACCTACTGCATCGTGCCCTTCACCCGCGGCGCCGAGGTGAGCCGGCCGTTCGATGACGTCATCGCCGAAATCGTGGCGCTCACCCTGCAGGGTGTGCGCGAGGTGAACCTGCTCGGCCAGAACGTGAACGCCTGGCGCGGGCAGATGCACGATGGGGAGATCGGCGATCTCGCCCTGCTCATCGAGTACGTGGCGGCCATCGACGGCATCGAGCGCATCCGCTTCACCACCTCGCACCCCATGGAATTCAGCGATCGGCTCATCGAGGTGTACGCGCGCGTGCCCAAGCTGGTGAGCCACCTGCACCTGCCGCTGCAAAGCGGCTCGGACCGCATCCTGGCGCTTATGAAGCGCGGGCATACGGTGCTCGAATACAAGAACATCATCCGCAAGCTGCGCGCCATCCGGCCCGACCTGTCGCTGTCGTCGGACTTCATCGTGGGCTTCCCGGGCGAGACCGAGTACGACCACAAGGCCACCCTGCGCGTGGTGGAGGAGCTGGATTTCGACGCCTCTTTCAGCTTCATCTACAGCCCGCGCCCGGGCACGCCGGCCGCCGACATGCCGGACGACGTGACCCTGGAGGAGAAGAAGGTCCGGTTGCAGCAGCTGCAGAACCTCATCAACCACCAGGCCCAGATCATCAGCCGCAAGATGGTGGGCACGGTGCAGCACGTGCTGGTGGAAGGCCCCTCCCGCAAGGACCCCGACCAGCTGGCCGGCCGCACGGAAAACAACCGTGTAGTCAATTTCGATGGCCCCGCGGCGCTCATCGGCCAGCTCGTGGACGTGGAAATCACCGAGGCCCTCCCCAATTCCCTGCGCGGCCGCCTGAAATAGTCTGGACACGAGCCACTTAGGCGGTTGGGTCTATCCGATGGGTCAACGCGGAGGGCGCGGAGACGCGGAGGGCGCGGAGATAGGGAATGTTGGACCACGCGGTCTATTCAACCCCCTTGTTCCCCGTCAGTTGCGCGATGTTCAAACGGCGAAGCGCGGGCGGCAAGGGACCATGCAGTCCCGAACGCACGAACCCTTGAGCGTTTTCTCTGTTCTCCGCGTCCTCCG
>JBAYQE010000046.1:0-19490 GCA_041677345.1 Thiohalomonadaceae bacterium | reverse complement strand
TCGGCATGGGTCTCCGTGTCGCCCTCGCGCACGTGCTCCTGCCAGCGCCCCTGCGGGTCACGCCAGCGCTGCACCAGCCGGTTATGGGGCGAGTTCAGGCGCTCCGCCAGACCACTGGCGAGCAGCGCCAGGCCGTCCGCGTCGAACAGCTTGAACTTGAGTGACGAACTCCCGGAGTTGAGGGTGAGGACCTTCATCCGGGTAAAGGTAGTAACCCGGCGGGCTCAGTGCGGGAACGGGAAGATCAACCGCGGGACACGGGGAACACGGGGAAATCCATCTCTGCTATGGGAGCGGCCTAGGGCCGCTATGCGCGGATTGGCAGCGATGCCGCGCCACTGAGTTGATTTCGCCCCGTGTTCCCCGTATCCCCCGTGGTTAATGCTTTTCTCTTCAGTCCTTGGCCCAGGAGAAGGCGTCGGAGAAGCAGCGCTCCGGGTCGAGGCCTTTGGCCGTGAGGGCGGTCTTGGCGGCAAAGACCATCTGGGGGTGGCCGCAGGCGTAGACGTCGAAGCCGGACAGGTCGTCGAAGTCGGCGGCGGCCGCGTCCTGCACGTAGCCGGTGCGCCCGGTCCAGTCGTCATCTTCCGCGGGCCGGGAGAGCACGGGGATGTAGTGGATGTTCTCGTATTCCGCCGCCCACTGACGCGCCAGCGCATCCATATAGAGGTCGGCACGATGGCGGGCTCCCCAATAGATGTACATGGGAACGATACGGCCCTCGGCGATGGCATGTTCGACGATGGCCTTTACCGGGCCGAACCCGGTGCCGGTGGCCAACAAGATGACCGGGCGATCGTCCTCGCGCATGTAGAAGCTGCCCTTGGGGCCCTCGATGCGCAGCACGTCCTTCTCATGCATGTCGGAGAACAGGCGGTCAGTGAAATGGCCACCACGGATGCGCCGGATGTGGAACTTCAGGAACTCGTCATCGTGGGGCGCATTGGCGATGGAAAAGGCGCGGTGACGGCCGTCTTTCAACACGAAATCCACATACTGGCCGGCGAGGAACTGCAGGCGCTCGCCCTCGGGCAGTTTCAGCCACAGCTCCATCACCTCGTCGTTGAGGCGCACCATGCACTGGATCTTGGCGGGCAGCACGCGCACGGGGATGTCCTTGTCGGCCCCGACTTCTGTGACCTCGATGACGAGATCGTCAGTGGCATGGGCGATACAAAACAGGGCCTTGCCCTGGCGCTGGTCCTCATCCGTGAGTGCCATGGGTTCCTCGTTGCCGTAGTCGATGTCGCCGGCGATCACCCGCCCGGTGCAGGCGCCGCAGCACCCGTTTCGACAGCCGTAGGGGAAGGCGAAACCCTGACGCAGCGCCGCATCGAGCACCGTTTCCCCGGGCTCGACCACGAAGCTGTGGCCGCTGGGCTTGATACGGACAGTAAAAGACATGTAGTTATCCCTTGTAGACTCACGTCATAATCACCGACAAAACAACTCTGAATTATCCGCCAACAACCCGGAGACTTGAACCCTTGGAAAGCGTCTTCATCGCCGGTTGCGGCGACATCGGCCTGCGGGTGGCGCGGCTCTGGCGCGCCCGGGGCCTCCCCGTATCCGCGCTGGCGCGCTCGGGTACGGGGGTGTTGTGCCTGCGTACGGCAGGCATCGTCGCCATGGCCGGAAACCTCGACTTGCCCGTCTCCCTGCGTGGCCTGCGCCTGGAAGATCAGCTCGTCTATTATTTCGCGCCGCCGCCCGCCACGGGCGAGGGCGACCCACGGGTGGAGGCCTTCATCGAGGCCCTCGCCCTCGCCGGCCGTCCGTCGCGGATTGTGTACATTAGCACCAGTGGCGTCTATGGCGACTGCGGCGGGGCACGGGTGGACGAAAATACCCCGGTGGCACCCCGCACCGCACGGGCGCGACGCCGACTTGCCGCCGAGGAACACCTGCGCGCCTACGGGCGCGCCCACGGGGTCCCCGTGATCGTGCTGCGGGTCGCCGGAATCTACGGTCCGGGCCGTCTGCCCGTGGATCGCCTGCGCGAGGGCCTGCCGGTGCTGCGCCCGGAGGAAGCCCTCCCCAGCAATCACATCCATGTGGATGATCTGGTCACTGCGTGTATGGCCGCGGCGGAGCATGGCCGGGCCGATGGCATCTACAACATCAGCGATGGCCAGGACGGCACCATGACCGACTACTTCTTTGCCGTGGCCGATGCCTTGGGCCTGCCGCGCCCGCCAACGGTATCGCTGGCGGAAGCCCGCACGGTGCTGAGCCCGACCATGCTTTCTTACCTGACCGAATCACGCCGGCTCGACAACCGCCGCATGCGGGAGGAACTGGGCGTCGTGCTGCAATACCCCGATCTGGCCACCGGGCTACGGGGACTCACCGGCTGAATGAAGCCTTGACACGGAAATCACCCAAAATTAACCTTGGTCTAAATCTTGAGAAACACACTCAAGAACTGTGGCCATTTTATCGAGAGGGGATTTCCGTGGAATTCGACATCA
The DNA here is from genome assembly GCA_041677345.1 of Thiohalomonadaceae bacterium. Lineage (GTDB taxonomy): Bacteria > Pseudomonadota > Gammaproteobacteria > Thiohalomonadales > Thiohalomonadaceae > JALOAT01. Next base: position 17,019 of record JBAYQE010000046.1, on the reverse strand, counting down.
ATGGCAAGACCATCAGGACGGATGCTGAAGGCTATCTCGCCGAACTGAGTGACTGGTCGCAAGAGCTGGCCGAGGCACTCGCCCGCAAGGAGGGACTGGAGCTGACGGCATCACACTGGGAGGTTATCAACTTCCTGCGCGACGGGTACCAGACCACGGGCACCGTGCCCAACATGCGGCAGCTGACCAAATCCTTCAGCAAGGAATACGGGCCTGAAAAGGGCGACAGCAAGTATCTGTACGGCCTGTTCCCCTATGGCCCGGCCAAGCAGGCCTGCCGTATCGGCGGGCTGCCCAAACCCACCGGCTGCGTGTGATCCTCCTCTGCAGGGGCCGACCCCGTCGACACGGGTGCTCACGGGGTGGGCTCCTCCTCCAGAAAAGCCGCTTTGCAGCTACCTGACCGTTCAGGGTCACTGATTGTCCTTGGTGGTGAGGCGTTGGTGACGCTGGTAACGGGTCAACTCACCCAACACCACCACGATGGCAAGGATGATCCACGGCACCATGACTGACCTCCCGTGCATTATGCATAACGATTAGCGCGTGCGGGCAGGCAAAGCCCGCGCAATGCGATATGGTTCTAAGCAGGCACGGATCGCGATGCAAACACCATGAAGCTGCAGCAGCTGCGCTACGTCTGGGAGGTGGCCCGGCACGGGCTGAACATCTCCGCGACGGCCGAGAGCCTTTTCACCTCGCAACCGGGTGTCAGCAAGCAGATCCGGCTGCTGGAAGATGAACTTGGGGTGCAGATCTTTGCGCGCAGCGGCAAACACCTGACCCACATCACTCCCGCGGGCCAGGCCATCGTGGAAATGGCGGGCCGCATCCTGCAGGAAACGGGCAACATCAAGCGGGTCGCCCAGGAATTCCGCGACGAACGGCGTGGCACCTTCGCGGTGGCGACCACCCATACGCAGGCCCGCTACTGGCTTCCGCTGCGCATCGCCGAGTTCATGCGCCAATACCCCGAGGTGCGGCTGCAGATGCACCAGGGCACCCCCGGGCAGATCGGCAAAATGGCGGCACAGGGCGAAGTGGATGTGGCCATTGCCACCGAGGCGCTGGAGGTCTCCGAAGACCTGCTGATGCTGCCCCTGTACCAGTGGAACCGGAGCGTGGTGGTGCCGCGGGGCCATCCCCTCACCCACACGGACACACCGCTCACCCTGGAAGCACTGGTAAGCTATCCCATCGTCACCTACGTCTCCGGCTACACCGGCCGCTCACAGTTGGACCGTGCGTTCGAAGCGCGCCACATGCGGCCCAACGTGGTGTTCACCGCCAGCGATGCCGACGTGATCAAGTGCTACGTCAAGCTGGGACTGGGCGTGGGCGTGGTGGCGAACATGGCCATGGACCCGGAGACGGACAGCGCACTGGTGGCGCTCAGTGCACGCCACCTGTTTCCTACCAGTACCACCCGGCTCGTGCTACGCCGCCACAGCTTCCTGCGGCGCTTCACCTATGACTTCTTCCTGCTGCTCGCCCCCCATCTCACACGTGAGCGCGTCGATGCCGCCATGAATGCACGCTCGCAGGAAGAAGTGGACGCCATGTTCGCCGGTGTGCCGCTGCCGGTGTTCTGAACCAGGTATTCAGGAAAGACCGACACACCACCCGACGGCGGTTCCGCCAGACGCGGAAACCCCATGGAAGTAGGCATCAAGCGGGTGCGGTAAGCCGTTCGAGTTCCGCAAGGAATGCCAGGGCCTGCGTACGGTCGTCCCCGCACATCTCCCGGTTGGGCGCCAGGCCGGCACACACGGCCGGACGGCTGGCAGACCCGAACACCTGGCACCGCAGCTGTGCATCCAGATTCACGCACATCACGCCCGCCGGCTTGCCGTTGGGCATGCCGGGCAACGGTGAGGAAATGGAAGGCGCGATGCAGCAGGCACCACAACCGGACCGGCACTCCATATGAACACCCGCGTGCGGAAACCATCCAGTTTAGCGGCGCAGCGCGTGGAACCGAAATTACCTGGATCGGAGAGCGGCAGCCTCGAGACAGGTGGGGCGCGCCATGGCGGCGCCGGTCGCTGACCGGGTTTGAGGAGTGGCCGGACACCCCGGTGATGCCCGCAAGCCGGACGCCTGACTACGCTTCATCGGGAGAGTCCTGGCGGAGCGCGTCCGATGCAGCGGGAAGCTTCGAGCGTCCAACGGGTCGCGGTGGTTACGGGAGCCAACCGCGGCCTCGGCCTCGAGACCAGTAGGCAACTGGCTCGGGCCGGTTATCGTGTCATCCTCACAGGCCGGCACATCCGCAAGGTGCAGGCGGCGGTCCGCGCACTCCAGCAGATGGGCCTCACACACACCGAGGCCGCCCTGCTCGATGTCACCGATGAGGCCGGTATCAAGCAGTTCGTGAGGCAGACCATGAAGCACCACGGCCGCATCGATGTGCTGGTGAACAATGCCGGGCAGGCCTTCAGCAAGGGGTTCGGTGAGACGCAGAGTGTGTTCGATACACCCGCTCGCCTGGTGCTTGCTGCGTTCGAGACCAACACCCTGGGGGCCTACCGGCTCACCCGGGCGGTGCTGCCGCAGATGCTCCGCGCGGGCTACGGTCGCGTGGTCAACGTCTCGTCCGGGCTCGGGGCACTCACCGACATGGATAGCGGTTGGCCTGCCTATCGCATCTCCAAGACCGCCCTCAACGCAGTCACGCGCGTATTCGCCGCGGAGGCGACGGCTAACGTGAAGGTCAATTCCGTGTGTCCGGGATGGACCCGCACCGATCTGGGTGGTCCTGACGCAGAGCGCAGCGTGGCGCATGGCGCACGGGGTATCGTCTGGGCCGCCACCCTGCCCGACAGCGGCCCGAGTGGCGGCTTTTTCCGCGACGGCGAGCCCATCGCATGGTGATCGGCGTCACTCAGGTGGCGCAGTTTAGCGCCTCGATATCGGCGCCGATGATGGCCTCCAGGTTGCGGGTGATCTTCTCCGCATCCCATTCCCACCATGCGATCTCGAGCAGTGCCGCCACCACGTCGGCGGGAAAACGTGCACGGAGCTGGCGCGCAGGATTGCCGCCCACCACGGTGTAGGGCGACACATCACCCGTCACTACCGCCCGGGCGGCGATGATGGCGCCATCACCGATGTGCACCCCGGGCATGATCAACGCGTCATAGCCAATCCAGACGTCGTTGCCGATCACCGTGTCGCCCTTGTAGGGCAGATCTCCCGGAGCGGGCATTACCCGCTCCCAGCCGTTGCCGAAGATCTGGAAGGGATAGGTGGAAAACCCGCTGATCTTGTGATTGGCACCGTTCATGATGAACTTCGCACCGCGGGCGATGGCACAGAACCGGCCGATGACGAGCCGATCGCCCATGAATGGAAAGTGGTAGAGCACGTTGCGCTCGAAGGCCTCCGGGCCCTCCGGATCGTCGTAGTAGGTGTACTCGCCGATGACGATATTCGGATTGCTCACCGTGTTGCGGATGAAGCACACCTGCGGGAAGCCCGCCATGGGATAGGGATTGCCGGGATCCGGACCATGCATCGCTGTCTCCTTGAAATGCAGTCGCTTGGTACGAATAACTGACGTGCCGGTCACTTTGGCCCAACCGCGCGGCATATGGAAGGGACGGGTGCTTTCCCGCATGCCTGCACTCGGGCAAGATCAGCGTTTGCGCCAATTGCCGCACGCTCATGAAAACCGCCAATTACTACACCGCTGACCTGGATCGCGTCGAAACCTGGGTGAGATATCGCAACGGCTTGTGCCGGGATTGCCGCGCCAGTTGCTGCACCATGCCCACGGAGGTGCGCATGGGCGATCTGCTGCGGCTGGGCTTGGTGGATACCTTCGAGGCGGAGGAGCCCAGGTCCGTGGCGCGCCGGCTCACGAAGGAAGGCATCGTCGAACGCTACAACGCCAAGTCCGGACTGTTCACCCTGGCACGCTTGTCGAACAACGATTGCGTCTTTCTCGACCGCCTCACGCGCCGCTGCACCGTCTACGACAGGCGCCCGGACACCTGCCGCGAGCATCCTCGAGTAGGACCCCGCCCCGGGTTCTGCGCCTACGCCCAGCAGCGCTGATCGCCTTCCGTTGCACCTCGGTGCCACCTCCGGATCGTGCCGTCGTCACCGGGTGGGCTCCTACAATGGATATGCAAAACCGCCACACGGAGGGAAGTCGATGTTGCGCAGGTCCTTGCTCTCCCTTTGCGCCGCGGGTGCGCTGTTGTCCATGGCAGGATGCCTGATGGGCGATACCGTGGAATCCCGCTCCGGGCCCATCCGGCTCGACATCATCGCCAGTGGGCTTGAGCACCCCTGGGGTCTCGCGTTCCTGCCGGATGGGCGCATGCTGGTGACGGAGCGGCCGGGACGGCTGCGCGTGGTTTCGCCCAAGGGGGAGATCGGGCGGCCGATCTCCGGTGTGCCCGAGGTATTCGCGGAGGGCCAGGGCGGGTTGCTGGATGTGGCATTGGACCCGGAATTCGCCCGCAACAGCCGCGTGTATCTCACCTATGCCGAACCTGGCGAGGGCGGCGCCTCCACGGCCGTGGCACGCGGGCGCCTGGCAGGCAATGCGCTGCGTGAGGTACAGGTGATCTTCCGCCAGCAGCCCAAGCTGGAAGGCGGCAACCATTTCGGCTCGCGTCTCACCTTCGCACCCGACGGTAACCTCTTTGTCACTACGGGCGAACGCTTCAAGTTCGATCCAGCCCAGGACCTGGCCAACACGATTGGCAAGATCGTGCGCATCCGCCCCGATGGGCGCATCCCGCACGACAATCCGTTCGTGAACCGCACGGGCGTGCCGCCGGCCATCTGGTCCTACGGTCACCGTAACGTACAGGCTGCGGCGATCCATCCGCAGTCCGGTGCGCTGTGGGCCATCGAACACGGTCCGCGTGGCGGCGACGAGCTCAACATCGTGGAGGCCGGGCGCAATTACGGCTGGCCGCTGGTGAGCTGGGGGCGCCACTACAATCTGCGCGACATCCCCGATCCGGACACGCGGCCCGATCTGACACCCCCCATCTTCCAATGGACACCGGTAATCGCCCCTTCCGGCATGACCTTCTACACGGGTGCCCTTTTTCCCGACTGGCAGGGGGACATCCTGGTGGGCGGCCTCGTTGCCAAGGCCATAGTGCGACTGGAACAGGATGGCAAGGCTGCTCGCGAGGTGGAACGCATTCCTCTCGGCGCACGTGTGCGTGATGTGGTGCAGGGCCCCGACGGGGCGGTGTATGCGCTGACCGACGAAAGCGACGGCGCCATCGTCAGGATCGCGCCGCCGCGCGAGGCAGTGCGCTGAATCAGGCCGGCGGAGGAATGACCTCGGGCAGGCGCTTCGGCGCGGTGATGCGCAACTGCTTGTTCACGCTGTAGACACCGAACACCACCTCGATGGCGTTTTCCTCCACCTGAAACTCACCGGCGAGGAAACGCACCATGTGCGCCGTCGCGCGCCCGCGTACCGGTTTCTCCGCCACGTGGATCTCGAGTTGTTCACCGAGCACCTGTCCCAGACGGGTCTCGGCGGCGCGCGGGCGCCCCAGTACATTGAGCACCAGGGTGTCGCCTTCCCAATGACAAAAACCCATCACCGGCCCAATTCCATCTGGCGCGGACTGGGTGCAAGCCCGTTTTCCTTTTCATCCATCACAGCCGAAACCATTGCGGGGGATGCCGCCATCATTGACCGCATGTCCCGTCCGGTCGGTTCCTGGTAAACGTTCAGGCCGAACTGCGGAACCATGGCGAGGACGTGATCGAAGATGTCGGACTGAATGCCCTCGTAGTTAACCCAGTTGACGTCTGCGGAGAAGGAGTAGATCTCGATGGGCAGGCCCTTCGAGGTGGGCTCCAGCTGACGCACGATGAGGAGCATGTCCTGCCGCAGCTTCGGATGCTGGCGCAGGTAGGCGACGATGTAGGCGCGCAAGGTACCGATGTTGGTAAGCCGACGGGCATTGGCGATGAAGCGGCCATCGCCCCCGTGGATGCGATTGTGCTCCTCCAGCTCCTTTTTCTTTTGCTCGATATAGTCATGCAGCAACGCGAAGCGCCCAAACCACTCGATCTCCTCGTCCGTGAGAAAACGGATGCTGGACATGTCCACGTGGAACGCGCGCTTGATGCGACGCCCCCCTGATTCCCTCATACCGCGCCAATTCTTGAAGGCGTTGTCGAGGAACTTGTGGGTGGGGATGACGGTAATGGTCTTGTCCCAGTTACGCACCCGGATGGCATGCAACGAAATGTCCACCACGTCGCCATCGGCACCGAACTGGGGCATTTCGATCCAGTCGCCGATCTGGATCAGGTTGTTGGTGGTGAGCTGGATGCCCGCCACCAGCGACAGCAGCGTATCGCGGAACACCAACAGGATGATGGCCATCGCGGCGCCAAGGCCGCTCACGAAAAGCCAGGGTGACCGTCCCATCAGCACAGCCACCATAACGATCACGGTGAACGAATGCGCAATGATGTTGACGATCTGCAGGTAGTTGTTGATAGGCCGGTTAAGCGCCAGCGGATAGCTGGTGTAGATAAGATTGACCGCCTTCAGCGCCGCCGAAAGGGTGCGCACCACCACGAAAGCGACCATCGCCAGGGTAATGCGCACGAAAAGCTCGATGGCCTCGCCCGGGAGCGCAGGCACCAGGCTCAGGCCTTGGTGAAACACGAGCATCGGCACCAGCCAGCTCGCACGCTGGAACACGCCTGCGACCACGAGTTTTTCGCCCCAGGCTGAATGGCTGAACCGGACAAACCGGTGTACCGCCGCCACCAAATAGCGACGTGACAGCGGCAGCAAGCCCAGGGAAACACCCGCGACCAGCACCAGCACGCCGAAACCCACTAACAGTGGATAGTCGGCGCTGGCCGGAAAATGCAGGGCGAGGAAATCCAGAATGGGTTGGCTGAAAGGCAGTTCCTGGGTCATCACGGATATCTGCATGCATGAACGGAACCCGATGATAGTCCAACCCTGTGGCGTAATGCGCGTGCCGTGCCACGCTTCGCCACCGGCTAACGGATTACCCGGCGGCTTGCCTGCCCCCGCGGCCGTCGCTAACGTATTCACCCACCCCCAAGAGCGAGGAGCCGCCCGTGTCCAAGCCCATCATCGCCAGGAAAGGTCCGTTCGTGGTGGAACTGGAGCCGGGCGATTACTGGTATTGCGGCTGCGGCCGCAGCGCCAGCCAGCCGTTCTGTGACGGCTCACACCGGGGCACAGGCCTCGCGCCCCGGAAATTCACCGTCTCGGAAAAGAAAACATACGGCCTCTGTGGCTGCAAACGCAGCGCCAGTGAGCCGTTCTGCGATGGTACACACGAGCGGCCTGGCGACAAAAAATGAGCTGTCTCTACCATGCGAAAACGGGCACCTGTCGCCAGGTGCCCGATACAGCGCCACTGCGGTGATGAGGGACTATTTGCCGGTGAACTCGGGGTACGCCTCGAGACCGCATTCCACCAGGTCGACGCCCGCGTATTCATCCTCATCAGTCACGCGGATACCCAGCACGGCCCGCAGCAACGCCCACGCTGCAAGGCTGGTGACGAACACCCACGCGAAGATTACCCCGGCGCCGGTGAGCTGGCCGGCGAGGCTCGCATCCGGGTTGCTGAGCATCACCGCACCGAGGCCCCAGAGACCGGATACGCCGTGCACGGAAATGGCGCCGACTGGATCGTCGATCCGCAAGCGGTCGAGCATCACGATGGAAAGCACCACCAAGGTGCCACCGACGGCGCCCACCAGGGTTGCGGTAAGGGCGGTCGGGGCCAGGGGTTCGGCGGTGATGGCCACGAGACCGGCCAGCGCGCCATTCAGTACCATGGTCAGGTCGGCCTTGCCGAACAACAGGCGCGAGGTAATGAGCGCCGCCGCCACGCCACCGGCCGCTGCCATGTTGGTATTCACGAACACCATGGCCACGGCATTGGCCTCACCCACATCGGACAGCTTCAACTCGGAACCCCCATTGAAGCCGAACCAGCCGAGCCACAGGATCATGGTGCCCAGTGTCGCAAGCGGCAGGTTGGCCCCCGGGATGGCGTTCACCGCACCATCGGGGCCGTACTTGCCCTTGCGCGGGCCAAGCAGCAGCACGCCGGCGAGCGCCGCGGCCGCACCGGCCAGATGCACGACGCCCGAGCCCGCGAAATCCACAAACCCCAGCTGGTCGAGGAAACCACCGCCCCATTTCCAGAAACCCTGCACCGGATAGATGATGCCGGTCATCACCACGGCAAAGGCGAGGAAGGACCACAGCTTCATGCGCTCCGCCACGGCGCCGGATACGATGGACATGCAAGTGGCGGCAAACACGACCTGAAAAAAGAAATCCGCCATGCTCGAGTAGTACGGCGCATCTTCACCGCCGGCGACCACCGCGGCCACGGTGTTGTCTGTGCTGCCCAGCATGAAACCGATACCCGGGATCACGCCGTTCAAGCCGTCACCGTACATGACGTTGTAACCCACCAGCATGTACATGATGCTGGCGACGGCGTAGAGCACCACGTTCTTGGTGAGGATCTCGGCGGTGTTCTTGGCGCGAACCAGCCCGGCCTCAAGCATGGCGAAGCCGGCCGCCATCCACATCACCAAGGCACCGGAAACCAGGAAATAGAAGGTATCGAGCGCATATTTGACTTCAGCGATCTGTTCCATGGCGTGTTCCTCGCGTCACAATGCATCGGGACCGGTCTCACCGGTACGGATGCGTACGACCTGCTCGAGATCGAAGACGAAGATCTTGCCGTCACCGATCTTCCCGGTGTTGGCGGCCCTGCCGATGGCCTCCAACACGCGGTCGACCAGGTCTTTGGGCACGGCGGCCTCGACCTTGACCTTGGGCAGGAAATCCACGACATATTCCGCACCGCGATACAGCTCGGTGTGACCCTTCTGACGTCCGAATCCCTTCACTTCCGTGACGGTGATGCCCTGTACGCCGACGTCGGACAGCGCCTCACGTACGTCATCGAGCTTGAACGGCTTGATGATGGCGGTAATCAGCTTCATGGTTTTGATGCTCCTCAGGTAATGGCCCGCCCCGGCGAGCGGGCCGCTGTGCGTGCTCAGAGATCGAAGCTCTTCGAGAAGGACACCGACACACGCGGGTCTTCATCCACCGTGGTGCCATCCACGTAGTCACTGGCCTTGTCCACGGCAAAGGTGAAGTCGCCCACACCTTCGAGGGACTTGCTCAGGGTCACCTGGTAATGGGTGATGTCTTCAGCAGCCTCATCCTCCAGGTCATGACGGCCGAACAGCAGTCCGAGGGCGAGGTCTTCCTGCAGTGTGAAGCGGGCGGCAAGGCTCAGGTACAGGTCGTTCTCGTCATCCACATCGGCTTCCTTGCTCACCGTGTAAGCCGCGAAAGCAGTGAGTGGGCCATAGCTCACGGAGCCGTGGACCTCGGTGAAATCCAGTTCCGCATCGTCGTCGACCGGATACATGTACTGGATCGCACCGAGGTCGTAGCTGAACCGGGAAATCTCGCCAGCGATACCGGCATACAGATCCAGTTCATACTGACTGCCGCCGCCGATGCTCGAGGTCCAGGTGCCCGCATACAGCCCGGTGTCATGCACATAGTCGAGACCACCGGAAAGCGCGGATTCATCGCCCGACTGCGGGGTGCCGCGCCAGAGATAGTTGCTCGTCACGCCCACATTGCCCGTCGTCGCCGCGCAGGCTGCGCCGCTCACGAGCGCACTTGTGGTGAGGATGACGAGGGTGAGGGTCTTGAGGGTGTCACTCATTGCTCGGGTACTCCTTGCCAAGGGTTGCCTGGGGTGTGCTCAAGCGGACAAGTGCATGGGGTGTGCCAGTTACTGGAAGCGGGGGAAATCGCGGGTCTTGGCCGCCAATGGCGGGAAATGCAGCCCATGGGACGCACTGTTGGGCGACACGGACAGCACGGGCGCACGTTTGTAGTGCGCAATGGCGCGGGGCCGATTAACCTAGACTGAAACCGTCATCAAGGGAGATATCGCATGAATCCGGGCTTCATCGACGACCTGGCGCGCCGCATCGCCGACAGCCTGCCGCCGGGCGCGCGTGAGCTGCAGCGGGATGTGCAGAAGAACGTGCGCGCCATGCTGCACAGCACCTTCTCGCGCCTCGACCTCGTCACGCGCGAGGAGTTCGAGGTCCAGACGCGCGTCCTCGAGCACACCCGTGCCAAGGTGATCGACCTGGAAAAGCAGGTGGCTGAACTGGAGAACCGCCTCTCGCAGCCGGCACCTTGATGCCTGGCGACTCGGAAGACGGGGCCGCCTTACGCTTCAAGGGTGGCCGAAGGAATCACGGCCTGAGCCCGCTCCCCGACGGGAAAACGGATCTCCCCACGGCGCGGTCGCTCTTCTTTGCATGACACCGTCCCCCTGATGCGGTATGTTCCCGCGCATCCAGGGAAGGGATCAGTGTGTCGCTCGCCATCGTCTTTAGCCGGGCCCAAACGGGCATCGACGCGCCGGAGGTCACGGTCGAGGTTCACCTCGCCAACGGCCTGCCGGCGCTCAACATCGTGGGGCTGCCCGAGGCGGCGGTGAAGGAAAGCAAGGACCGGGTGCGCAGCGCCCTGGTGAATGCCCATTTCGAATTCCCCGCACGCCGCATCACGGTAAACCTCGCCCCCGCCGATCTCCCCAAGGAGGGCGGCCGCTTCGATCTCCCCATCGCCCTCGGCATCCTCGCGGCCTCGGGACAGATCCCTCGCCAGGCGCTGGAGCACTGCGAGTTCGGGGGTGAACTGGCCCTCACCGGGGCCCTGCGCCCCCTGCGCGGTGCCCTGCCCTTCGCCCTCGCGGCACACCGCGCCGGCCGTGCCGTGCTGCTGCCTATCGACAACGCCGGTGAGGCGGCGTTGGTGAGCGGCGCAAGCGTCCACGGTGCAGCCCACCTCCTGGACACCTGCGCCCATCTCACAGGTCGAGCCCCCCTGCCCCGCTCACACGCCGTGCATCCGCCGGTGCTCGAGCCCCCCCCGGACCTTGCAGACGTGCGCGGTCAACATCATGCGCGCCGCGCCCTGGAGATCGCCGCTGCGGGCGGGCATTCGCTGCTGATGATGGGCCCGCCGGGAACGGGCAAGACCATGCTCGCGAGCCGTCTGCCGGGCCTGCTGCCGCCCATGACGGAGGACGAGGCCGTGGAGAGTGCCGCCATCGCGTCCATCAGCGAGCAGGGGTTTTCGCCCAGGCACTGGGGCGTGCGCCCGTTCCGAGCCCCACACCACACGGCCTCGGCGGTGGCCCTGGTGGGTGGCGGCTCGCACCCGCGCCCCGGAGAGATTTCCCTGGCCCACCAGGGTGTGTTGTTCCTGGACGAACTGCCCGAGTTCGACCGGCGCGTTTTGGAGGTGTTACGGGAACCGCTGGAATCAGGCCACATCACCATCTCACGCGCAGCGCGCCAGGCGCAGTTTCCGGCGCGCTTCCAGCTCGTCGCGGCGATGAACCCCTGCCCCTGCGGCTACCTGGGGCATGCCAGCGCGCGCTGCCGCTGCACCGAGGAGCAGGTGTTGCGTTATCGCTCGCGGATCTCGGGGCCGCTGCTCGATCGCATCGACCTGCGCATCGAGGTGCCCAGCCTCCCACCCGAGGCCCTGTGGACGACACAGGCGGGCGAGGCCAGCAGCGTGGTGCGTGCGCGCGTGACCGCGGCACGGGAGCGTCAGCTCACGCGTGCCGGTTGCGCCAATGCCCGCCTGGGTCCGGCGGGCATTGCCCGGGACTGCCGCTTGCCGCCGGATGCGCGCGCGTTGCTGGAACAGGCGGTCACCCACCTGGGGCTGTCGGCGCGCAGCCATGACCGCATCCTCAAGGTGGCTCGCACCATCGCCGACCTGGCCGGCAGCGTGCATATCGCCGCGCCCCACCTGGCGGAGGCCGTGGGCTACCGCAAGTCCTGAGACCTGTTACGCCCCGGACGGTGTGACATGGTGTGTAACAAGTCTCTGATTAACCGACGCTTTATTCCGCCACCCCGCGGCAGACCCGCGCCGCGGCGGCGCCTGGGGTAAAATGGCGCGCCCTGCGAAACACCTGCTCCATGTCCGATCTCAATCCACGCCAGAAAGAAGCCGTACGCTACATCGACGGCCACTTGCTCGTGCTCGCCGGCGCGGGCAGCGGCAAGACACGCGTCATCACCCAGAAGATCGCCTTTCTCATCCAGCGGTGCGGCATCGCGCCGAAGAACATCGCCGCCGTCACCTTCACCAACAAGGCGGCGCGCGAGATGAAAGAACGTGTGGGCAAACTCATGCAGGGCAAGGAGTCGCGCGGCCTGCGTGTGTCCACCTTCCACACGCTTGGACTCGACATCCTCAAGCGCGAGCTCAGGCTGGCCGGTCTCAAGAGCGGCTTCTCCATCTTCGACAGCCAGGACAGCGCCGGGCTGATCCGCGAGCTGCTGCGCCGCGACGCGGGTGCGGACGATTTGGCCGAACAGGTGCAGTGGCGTATCTCGCGCTGGAAAAACGGCTTCGTCGGGCCCGCCGAGGCCGCGGTGAACGCCGCTGACCCCCAGGAGCATGCCGCGGCCAAGGTGTATGAGGAATACAATCGCCACCTGCGCGCCTACAACGCAGTGGATTTCGACGACCTCATCATGCTGCCGGTGCTGCTGTTCCGCGAACATCCCGAGGCACTGGAACGCTGGCAGAACCAGATCCGCTACCTGCTGGTGGACGAATACCAGGACACCAATGCCACCCAATACCAACTGGTACGCATGCTGGTGGGCGTACGCGGCGCGCTCACCGTGGTGGGTGACGATGATCAGTCCATCTACGCCTGGCGCGGCGCCCAGCCCGAGAACCTGGCGCTGCTGAAAAACGATTTTCCGAACCTGAAGGTGGTGAAGCTGGAGCAGAACTACCGCTCCATGGCGCGCATCCTCAAGGCCGCCAACCACCTCATCGCCAACAATCCCCATGTGTTCGAAAAGAAGCTGTGGAGCGAGATGGGCCATGGCGACCCGCTGCGCGTCATCACGGTGCGCGACGAGGACCACGAGGCGGAGCGCGTGGTATCGGACATCATCACCCACCGTTTCAAGCACCGCACCGACTACAGCGACTACGCCATTCTTTACCGTGGCAATCACCAGTCACGGCTGTTCGAGAAGGCGCTGCGCGAGCAGCGCATCCCCTACATCCTCTCGGGTAGTCAGTCCTTCTTCGCCAATGCGGAGATCAAGGACATCATGGGTTATCTGCGCCTGGTCGCGAATCCGGATGACGACGCCGCCTTCCTGCGTGTCATCAACACGCCCAAGCGCGAGATCGGTCCCAGTACGGTGGAGAAACTGGTGCACTATGCCGCCATGCGCCAAACCAGCCTGTTTGGCGCATGCCATGAACTCGGGCTCGAGCAACATCTGAACGACCGCGCCGTGGACCGCCTGCGCCGTTTCGGCGAGTGGCTCACGGACATCGAGGACCGCGCCAGGCGCGGCAACGTCATCGACGCGGTGCGCGATCTCATCAAGGAGACCGACTACGAAACCTGGCTCAACGACACCTGCAAGGACCTCAAGCAGGCCGAGCGGCGCATGGGCAACGTGTGGGAGCTGGTGGACTGGCTCAAGCGCATGACGGAACAGCAGGAAGATGGCATGGTCCACACCGAGCCCACGCTGCAGGACTTGGTGAACCGCATGACCCTCATGGACATCCTCGATCGCAACAACGAGGAGAAGGGCGGCGACGCCGTGCGCCTCATGACGCTGCATGCCGCCAAGGGCCTCGAGTTTCCACACGTGTTCCTGGTGGGTATGGAGGAAATGCTCCTGCCCCATCGCAGCGCGGTGGAAGAGGACAACGTGGAAGAGGAGCGGCGCCTCGCTTACGTGGGCATCACCCGCGCCCAGAGGACCCTCACCTTCACGCTCGCGGAGCGCCGCCGCAAGGGTGGTGAACTGGTGCGCTGCGAGCCGTCACGCTTCCTGCAGGAACTGCCCCCGGATGACCTGCAGTGGGAGGGCGGTGGTATCGAGGTGCCGAAGGAGGAACGCCAGGAGCGCGGCAAGGCACACCTGGCCAACCTGCGCGGCTTGCTGGCAAGTAACGCCGGGAAGGACTAGGCGGGGCAAAAGGCCCCGCCCTTGCTATCTCGCCAAGCGTCGGCAAGCAGCCACCGACAGCACCGGCTCATCAGCGTCAGTGCGGACGGTCGGCCGGATGATGCGCCTTCCGATAGCTCACGCGGTAAACGAACCCCATGTAGGCGGAGAACGCGGTAATGGCCAGGTGCAGCCACACATCCGCCCAGTTGTGAGCCATGACCCCGAGCAGCGGATTGTTGCCGGCCACGAAGCCAATGAGCGTGATCACGCCGTAGATCACTGCGAAAATCTGGAAGAACAGGCGTGAGGCACGCTCGCTGGTGAGGCCCACCCAGACCGCAACCACACCGGTAAGCAGGTGCACCGTATTATGCAGACCGTCCACCGCGAACACACCGAACAACATACCGTTCGGCGTCAGCGCGCCGATGAAACCGAGAATGCCGGCCACCAGCAGGATGATGCCGAACCACGTTGCGACTTTCATCAACATGGCACGTCCTCCACGTTCCCGGACAGCCCTGTCCTGACGACAATCCCCTTCGCCTTACTTGAAGTGTAGGATTGAGCCGGCGCACAGGACTGCGCGCTTCCGTGAATCGGGCGCCGTCGATCGATGCAATCACTCCTCATGACAAACGGCAGGATGTCACGGCAACACGGTGGTTCGCAGGGCTTGGATTTCAAAAAATGGCCACCGTCACCTGCCGGCCCGCCTGCGTCACTGCCCCACGCCTTGGGTCAGACCATCGATCCAGCGACTCAGCAGCAAGGCCCCACGCGCTGTGGATTGCGGCAGAAAATCCGCGGAGTGGGCGAGCACGGCGTCGGGATCGACGCCGTTGGCACGCATGTAACCGGCGGCGTCACGACACATGGTCGTCACCAGTGGGCCATCCACCTCCGGATGGCACTGGAAGCCGTAAACCCCGGGGCGGAAACGTACGACTTGGAACGGAGTGAGGGGCGTGCTGGCGAGGCTCGGCAGGCCCGGTGGCGAAATGAAGATGTCGCCGTGGATATGGAATATCGGAAACCGCGCGGGCATGCCTGCGAACAGGGGATCGGCGCGGCCGGCCGCAGTGAGTTCGATGTCCGCCCAACCAATCTCCTTGCAATCGTTCGGATGCACCTCGCCGCCCATCGCCGCCGCGAGGATCTGTGCGCCCAGGCACACGCCCAGCATCGGTCGGCCCGCATCGACAAAAGCCCGGCACAGGGTGATTTCACGCGTCAGATATGGGTAAAGATCCTGCTCGTACACGGCCTGGCCGCCACCCAGGATCACGAGACCCGCATAATCGTCCGGGTCGAAGGCGACACCCTCCACGAGCGACTCGGCCTTCAACAGAACACACGGGATCCCTCGCTGGGAAAACAAGGTCTGCAGCAATCCAGGCCCTTCGGCAGGATCGTTCTGGATCATCAATACCGGCTTCATAGCGTCCTTTGCCTCTTGTTACCCTCGTGGTGCGCGGTGCACGAAGGATGTTCTGGACATCACTGACGCAGCAATCCGTGTGCCACTGCGTAGGTGCGTAAGAGGTCGGGGTTTGCGACGCATCGACGCCCCAGGGAGGTGCGGGACACGGCCTGCGGGATCACAAACGAGGCAGTGCACCGCTCTTGCAGGCGTGGGACGCAAGCGGTTAAGCGCGGCGTGCCTCGATCACCGCAGCGGCGAGGATGAGCGTGCCGCCGACCACCTCGTCCAGGGTCAGGGTTTCACTGCCGATGAGCGTGGCGGAGAGCACCGCCGCGAGCAACTCGATGATGAGAATGATGGAGGCACGCCCGGCCTCCAGGCGAGTGACCGCCCACTGGGTAAACAAGGTAGCAAGCAGCAGCCAACCCAGCCCGAAACCCACCAGCAACCCCCAATGGGCCAGGGGCGCATCGGGCAAGGGGACATGCTGCACGCCCATGAGGACCAACGCCATGAGTGTGCAGCCCACGAAGATCACGCCGCTCTTGGTGGCCGTCGGGATGGATTGTGCGGCACGCGTGGTCACGTTGTTGAGCGCGAAGGCCATGCCGGCGGTGATCGCCAGAAGATCGACCGTGGTGGGCGGCACGGCCAGCATGTCCCAGGCGCCCAGCACGAGGAAGGCGCCCGCCAGCGCAAGCAAAACACCCGTGGCGCGCTGGGCATCGATGTGTTCGCCGAGGAAAATTCGGCCGCCGAGCACACCCCACACCGGCGCCAGGTAAAAGAGCATCATGGCCCGCACGACCTCGCCGTAGATCATGGCCTCGGCGAAGGCCAGATTGGCATACCCCCCAAGCACCACCATGAGCAGCGCGAGCCGACGCTCGCCTGCATAGCTGCGGCGCTCGCGCCACAGGAAGGGCAGCAACGCCACGGCGACGGCGCCGTAGCCCACGGCGATGAGCGGCAGGCCGTCGATGCCTTGGGCGTTGATGAACTTGAGCGGCCACCAGGTAAGGCCCCACAGGATGGCGCTGGTGACCAGCACGGCCACCGGAAGGGTCTGGGTCATGCACTCGGGCCCGGAAAACGAGGGCGTATTCTGCCACGATGAGCGTTACCCGTGACCGGGTCAGCCGTTGCACTCTGGAGCGCGGAAGGCACTGTCCAGGCGGGGCATAGTGCCTTCGGCACCCTTCCGGCAGGGATGCAGGTTCCTCAGTTGGACTTCTCGATCATGAACTCGACGGCGCTCCTTATCTCCTGATCGGAACAATTGCCACAGGTACCGCGTGCCGGCATGGCCTTGAAGCCATTGAGCGCGTGGTTCATGAGGGTGTCCATCCCTTGCTGGATGCGCGGTCCCCAGGCAGCCTTGTCGCCCAGCTTGGGCGCACCGGCCGCACCGGTGGCATGGCAGGCCTGGCACGAGGTGTTGTAGACCTGCTCGCCACTGCGGGCGCTGGCCTGTGCCGGTGCCGCAGGGGCTGCCGGTGCTGCCGGTGCTGCCGGTGCTGCCG
>JBAYQE010000045.1:0-19868 GCA_041677345.1 Thiohalomonadaceae bacterium | reverse complement strand
GGCGGCGATGCGCTCCTCGAGGGGCGGGTGGGTGAGGAGCAGTTTGCGCAGGCCTTGGGCGACGCCGCCCGAGATGCCGAACGCGGCCATCTGATCGGGCAGCGGCTGGGTGTGGGCGGAGCGCAGGCGCTCCAGGGCAGCGATCATCTTCTGGCGCCCGGCCAGGCTGGCACCGCCCGCGTCGGCACGGAACTCACGCTGGCGGGAGAACCACATCACGATCAGCGAGGCCAGCATGCCCAGCACCAGTTCGGCCACCAGGGTAATGGCCATGTAACCCATGCCCGGACGGTATTCCTCATTGCTGTTGCCCTGGAGGGCGCGATCCACGACGTAACCCACCACACGGGCCAAGGCGATGACGAAGGTGTTCACCACGCCCTGGATGAGGGCGAGGGTGACCATGTCGCCATTGGCCACGTGGCTGACCTCGTGGGCAAGCACGGCCTCGGCCTCGTCACGGGTCATGCTGCGCAGCAGACCGGTGCTCACCGCCACCAGGGCGTTGTCGCGGTTCATGCCGGTGGCGAAGGCGTTGACCTCAGGGCTGTTGTACACCGCCACCTCGGGCATACCGATACCCGCCTGTTGCGCCTGGCGCTTTACCGTGTTCACCAACCATGCCTCGGCCTCGTTGCGCGGTGTGTCGATGACCTGCGCCCCGACCATGCGCTTGGCCGACCACTTGGATATGGCCAGGGACACGAAGGCGCCGCCGAAACCGAACACGGCCGCGAAGCCCAGCAAGGCGGTGAAATTGATGCCGCCCTGCTCGATGAACCTATCGAGTCCCAGCAGGCGCGCCGTGATGCTGAGGAGCATGATCACGGCGAGGTTGGTGGCGACGAACAGAAAAATGCGTTTCATAGAAGCTCCGTAGCACGTCCATCGGTGCAGCCGTTAGTGGGGACGGCCTGCATTTTTTTCAAACGAACCTCATCAGAGACAACACCGCCGGAGCAAGGGTTCCGTGAGAACGCCCGCCACCTTCGCCGGTGTATTAGCAAATCATTTTATCCTGCCCGAATGGCTTACAATTGCCACTTTTGCGCCTTTTCGCGCCACATGCCCGCCTTGAAACCGCGAACACAGGAAGTCCTCCAGGATGAACAAACCCGTTCAGTGCAGTGTCTTTTGGGTCCAACTTTTTCCATTCTTGCGCTGGTTGCATCGCATCGACCGGCAAAGCCTGCGTGATGATGCCCTTGCCGGCCTGACCGGCGCACTCATCGTCCTCCCCCAGGGCGTAGCCTTCGCCACGATCGCCGGCCTGCCACCGGAATATGGCCTGTACGCTGCCATGGTGCCGGCCATTGTGGCGGCCCTGTGGGGCAGTTCCTGGCACTTGGTATCAGGCCCCACCACCGCCATATCCATCGTGGTATTCGCCTCCCTGAGCCCCCTCGCCGAACCGGGCAGTGCGGAATACATCCGCTATGCCCTCACCCTGGCCTTGCTGGTGGGCGCCATCCAGATTGGCATGGGCCTGGCACGCATGGGCACCCTGGTGAATTTCATCTCCCATTCGGTAGTAATCGGCTTTACCGCAGGCGCAGCCATCCTGATTGCCGCCAGCCAGGTGAAAAACTTCTTCGCCCTGAACATCCCGCGCGGCACGGAATTCTACGAGATCGTCCACCAGTTGGTGATTCAGATCGGCGATGCCAACCCCTATGTCACGGCGGTTGGCGCGATTACGCTCGCCACCGGCATCGTGGCGCGCAAGTATGCACGCAAGGTCTACATGATCATCGCCATGCTGGTCGGCAGCCTGGTGGCTTGGGCCATGAATGCCCGGTTCGGCGCGGACGTGACCGGCATCAGCACCGTGGGCGCCCTGCCCACCCACCTCCCTCCCCTGTCCGCGCCCGACCTGTCCCTCGCCACGGTACAGAAGCTGGCACCCGGCGCCCTCGCCGTCGCCCTGCTCGCCATCACCGAGGCGGTATCCATCTCCCGTTCCATTGCTGCGCGTTCCCAACAACGCATCGACGGCAATCAGGAATTCCTCGGCCAGGGCCTCTCCAATGCCGTGGGGGCGTTCTTTTCCGCCTACCCGTCCAGCGGCTCGTTCAACCGCAGCGGCGTCAACTACGAAGCAGGCGCCAAGACGCCGCTCGCCTCGGTATTCGCGGCCGCCGCGCTGGCGCTGATCGTATTGCTGGTGGCACCACTGGCTGCCTTTCTCCCGGTGGCTGCCATGGCCGGCATCCTGTTCCTGGTGGCCTGGGGCCTCATCGATTTCCATCACATTCGCGTCATCGTCAAAGCCAGCCGAGCGGAGACGGCGGTGCTCACCACCACCTTCCTGGCGACCCTCTTCGTGGAACTGGAATTTGCCATCTTCGCAGGCGTGATGCTGTCGCTGGTGCTTTATCTCAAGCGCACCTCCAACCCTCGCGTCCTCAGCCGCGTGCCCGATCCGGGCGCGCCCCGGCGCCAGTTCACCACCGATCCCGGTCTGCCTGAGTGTCCGCAGTTCAAGATCATCCGCATCGAGGGCTCGCTGTTCTTCGGCGCCGTCAACAACGTGGAATCGGCCATGCAGCGGGTGGACGAGCAGGACCCCGGCAAGAAACACCTCCTGGTCGTGGCCAAGGCCATCAATTTCGTGGATATCGCCGGAGCCGAACTGCTGGCGAATGAGGCGCGGCGCCGACGCGCACTGGGCGGCGGCCTGTACCTCTACGAGGTGAAGGACACGGTATGCGACATGCTGCATCGGGGCGGGTTTATCGGCGCAATTGGCGATGAGAACATCTTCCGCTCCAAGACGAAGGCCCTCACGACCATCATCGAGGAACGCCTGGATCACGCCATTTGTCGAAATTGTGACAAACGCATCTTCAAGGAATGTGCGCGGTACGCCGAGGTCGAAAACCCGCCCGCCGAGAGCGCCGGGCCGCGGCTAGAGGGCCAGGTAGCGTGAACCTCATTCGATTCTGCGCACTTGGCTAACGGGAACCATGATTTTGCCGTGCTAAGATGGAAGAGCGCTGGTGTTAACCACGTCAAGATCGTAAAAAGGCACCACCCTCTGCGCAGCTTTTGGGGAACGACGTGAGGTTGTTGGTCCGGAAACTCCATACCCTGTTGGCCAACGCCGCGCTTCGAGCCGCCGGTCGGGTGGCGTGCTATACGCCGCGCCACTTTCCCATCGCCTACAAGCTTGCGGTGGTGTTCACCCTGGTCATCACCGGCGGCATGGCAACGCTCGGCATCGTGGTCGCACGGGATCAGACGCGCCTGTTACGGGAGCAGATGACCGAATTCGGGCAGACCATCGTGGTCCAGGTGGCCGAGGCCTCGAAGGAGCCGCTGCTCGCCGGCGATCGGCTGGGCCTCGAAGCCACGCTCAACAACCTGGTAGGCAAGAGCAGCGTGCTCGGTGCCGGCATCTACACCGATGAGTGGGTTCCGGTGCTCAAGGCGGGGCTGGTACCCGAGGAGACCGCCATCCCCCCCGAGGTCTGGGAACGGGGTTCGCTGGACTGGAAGGAGCCCGTGTCCGGGGGGGATTCCGCCCGTGCCCTGGCGTCCTTCGTCGCCTCCGTGGTGTTTCGGGACGTGATCGCGGGATATGCCATCGTCACCTTCGATCGCACGGACATGGAAGGTGCCGAGACCCATACGCTGCAGGCGGTGACGGGTGCCACCCTGATGCTGGTGCTGGTGGGCATCGGGGCATCCATCTTCCTGGGCAAGCGCCTGACGCGCCCCATCGACCAGCTCATGGACATCAGCCGCGCCATCAGTGCGGGCAATTACCTGATGCGCTTCAATGAACGACGGAATGACGAGCTCGGTGCCCTCATGCAATCCATGAACACCATGAGCGAAGGTCTGTTGCGCAAGGAACAGGTGGAGCAGACCTTCTCGCGCTATGTGTCACCCAATGTGGCGCGCGAGGTACTCGCACATCTGGAAACTGTCCAACTGGGCGGGCGCCGTGTGGAAGCCACGGTGCTGTTCGCCGATATCGCCGGCTTCACCAGCATGTCCGAAACCATGCACCCCGAGGAAGTGAGCGCACTGCTCAACGAATACTTCAGCTACGTGGCCGACGCCGCCCATGCCTTCAACGGCCATGTGGACAAATACATCGGTGACTGTGCCATGCTGCTGTTCGGTGTGCCCACCGAGGACGCCGATCACCTGTTCCATGCCGTGGCCTGCGGTATCACCATCCAGGCACTTATTGCCCACCTGAACCAGCAACGCGAGGCGCGTGGACAACAGCAGGTGCAGTTCCGTATCGGCATCAACTGCGGGCCCATGCTCGCGGGCAATATGGGCTCGCGCGAACGTATGGAGTACACCGTGGTGGGCGACTCCGTAAACCTGGGTTCGCGCCTCGCCTCCGCGGGCGAGCCTGGGCAGATCGTCATCAGCGAGGAAGTACAACTCGATCCACGGCTCATGGGACGCGTGGAGAGCTGCAAGCTCGGCACCATCCGGCTGCGCGGCAAGCGTTTGCCGGTGGCCACCTATCAGATCACCGGCCTTGCGCACGACTACGACGCAATGCTGGCCGAGAAGCTGGAGGCCCTGTTGCACAGGGATAACGCCGCGGCATGAACATGCGAGCGCTGCTTGTGTTGCTGTCAACGCTCCAACTGGGGGCGTGCGCCATCATTCCCGCACTCGAGGGCGATTTGAACGAGCAGCTGGACCGCAGCCTCGCGGAAAACGACTACACCCGCGCACTGGATATCATCACCTACGTGCGTAAGGACCATCCGGATTACACGCGTCTTGTCGCATTGCGTCCGTCAGTGGAGGCGCGCGCCAAGGCCTTCGAGCAGGCACAGATCCGCCGTGCCGCCGAACTGACCGCTCAGGGTGACTGGGCTGCGGCCATCGCGATCTACCGCGAGGCCATCGGCAAGCTGCCACACAGCACGGCACTGCGCACGGAGTTACAGGCGTTTCGTCGCCGCCAGGCAAACCGCATCGAGGAACTCAAGATTGAACGGCTGGTGGCGCGTGCACGCTGGCTTGAACGTGCCATCACCCTGCAGCGGGCCATCGTGCAAGTGGACCCGGATGATTGGATCGAAAACCGCCAACTGGAACGCTACCAGGATGAAGCGAGCGAGCTCGCCACCGATCTGACGCGCATAGGCAGCAACGCCCTGGAAAAGGAAAACCTCGGCGTCGCCGCGCGCACCTTGCCCATTGCCGCACGGCTGAGCCCCTCACCATCATCCGAATCGGCCAAGGATCGCTTGAGTCAGGCCGAAGCCGCCCAGGTGCAGGAACAGCGCCGCAGCCGCACACAGGCACTGGAGAAACTGCACCAGCGCGAGACCACCACAACCCTCGCCGAATACCGCAAGGCATTGGAGACAGGCAACTTGCGGCGTGCACGCCAGCTCATGATGCGGCTATCGGAAATCGATGGCCAGGATCCCGAGGTGCAGGACGAACGCCGCAAATTCGAGGGTAAACTCGATCAGGTACTGCGCACCCATTTGGAATCAGCCATCAGCCTGTATGGGCGCGGCAATTTCGACGAGGCCATCGCCCACTGGAAACGGGTGCTCGAGATCGACCCCGAGCACGAACAGGCACGCGCGGGCGTGGAGCGCGCCGAACGCGTCATGCAAAAGCTGAAGGAACTGCGCGAAAAACAGACCGGTACAGGCGGTCAGCACATCTCCTGAGTGCCCTCACGCTCCTACCTTGATCCCCTCCGTTCGCTGGAACCCGCGCGGCAGCATGCTGCCACGGCGGCCACGCTCACCCATGTAGTGCTCGATATCCGCGGGCTTGAGCGTCATGTGTCGCTTGCCCGCCAGCACGGAGAGACTCTCGCCTCGCGGCAGTACCAGTGCGCCAACGACGAATTCTTCGCGGTTCATATGACGCTGCGCGGAAATGGCAATGATCTTGTTACCCTTGCCCTTGGCGAGCTGCGGCAGCTCCTTGAGAGGAAACACCAGCAGCCGGCCCTCGTTGCTCACTGCGGCGATGAGGTCCGTCTCGAGATTGGTCACGCGGCTCGGTGCCAATACGCGCGCATGCCCGGGGATATTGAGCACGGCCTTGCCGCTGCGATTGCGCGCCAGCAGGTCGTCCGTCTTGGCCACGAAGCCGTAACCCAGGTCGGTCGCGAGCAGCCACCGTTCATCGGGCTCGCCCATCATCACTGCGATGAATTCAGCCCCGGATGGAGGAATCACGCGGCCCGTAAGCGGTTCGCCCTGGCCGCGCGCCGATGGAAAGGTGTGGGCCATCACCGAGTAGGTGCGGCCGGTGGAATCAAGGAAGGTGGCGTACTGATTGCTCTTGCCCAGGGCACTGGCACGATAAGCGTCACCGGCCTTGTATGACAGGGCGGCAGGATCGATGTCGTGCCCCTTGGCCGAACGCACCCAACCGCGGGCCGACAACACCACGGTAACCGGCTCCGCCCCGATGAGCGCTGTCTCGTCCAACGCCTGCGCGGCGGTCCGCACCACGATGGGCGAGCGGCGTGCGTCGCCGTATTCCTCGGCATCTTTCGCCAGCTCGTCGCGGACCAGATTGCGCAGACGCTTCTCCGAGCCGAGGATCCTTTCGATTCCAGCCTTTTCCTTGGCGAGCTCCGCCTGCTCGCCGCGTATCTTCATCTCTTCCAGACGGGCAAGCTGACGCAACCTGGTGTCGAGAATGAAATCGGTCTGGGCCTCGGAGAGCCCGAAACGCATCATGAGTTCGAGCTTGGGCTCGTCCTCCTCGCGGATGATGCGGATCACTTCATCCAGGTTCAGGAACGCGACCAAGAGGCCATCCAGCAGGTGCAGGCGCCGCTCCACCTTTTCCAGGCGGTGCTGCAGGCGACGGCGCACCGTTCCCAGGCGGAACGTGAGCCATTCCGAGAGCATGTCACGCAGGTTCTTCACGCGCGGACGGCCGTCCAGGCCGAGCACGTTCATGTTGACGCGATAGGTGCGTTCCAGATCGGTGGTGGCGAACAGGTGCCTCATGAGTTCATCCACGTCCACGCGGTTGCTGCGCGGCACAATGACCAGGCGCGTGGGATTTTCGTGGTCGGATTCGTCGCGCAGATCCTCTACCATGGGCAGCTTCTTCTGCTGCATCTGCTGGGCGATCTGCTCCAGCACCTTGGCGCCCGAGGTCTGATGCGGCAGCGCGGTGACCACGATGTCGCCGTCCTCCCGTTCCCACTTGGCGCGCATGCGCACCGAGCCGGTACCGGTCTCGTAGATCTTCCGCAAATCCGTCGCGGGCGAGATGATCTCCGCCTCGGTGGGATAGTCCGGGCCGTGCACGTGCCCGCACAGCTCCTCCACGGTGGCTTTCGGATTTTCCAACAGATGGATGCAGGCGCTCGCCACTTCGCGCAGGTTGTGGGGTGGGATGTCGGTGGCCATGCCCACGGCGATGCCGGTGGTGCCGTTGAGCAGTACATGGGGCACGCGCGCCGGCAGCACGGCAGGTTCTTCCAGAGTGCCGTCGAAGTTGGCTACCCAATCCACGGTGCCCTGGTCGGCTTCCGCCAGCAGCAGCTCGGTGAAGCGCGACAGGCGCGCCTCGGTGTAGCGCATGGCGGCGAAGGACTTGGGGTCGTCGGGCGAACCCCAGTTGCCCTGGCCGTCCACCAGCGGATAGCGATAGGAGAACGGCTGCGCCATGAGCACCATGGCCTCGTAGCAGGCCGAGTCACCATGCGGGTGGTATTTGCCAAGCACGTCACCGACGGTGCGCGCCGACTTCTTGTGCTTGGACGCGGCCGACAGGCCCAGCTCGCTCATGGCATAGACGATGCGCCGCTGCACGGGCTTGAGGCCGTCGCCGATGTGCGGTAGGGCGCGATCCATGATCACGTACATGGAGTAATCCAGGTACGCCTTCTCGGTGAAGGTCTTGAGTGGCAGACGCTCCACGCCTTCGTAATTCATTTCAGTGGCCATGTGGTCAATCCGGGGACGTAAGGTCCGCGTTCATTTGCGTTCATTCGCGGACTTCAAAAACACACATCACAACACCTCGGCGAGGTCGCCTTTTTGCTCCAGCCAGGTCTTGCGTTCGCCCGAGCGCTTCTTGGCGAGCAGCATGTCCATGAGGGCGGCGGTGTCGTCGTCGTCCTCCACCGTGAGCTGCACCAGGCGACGGGTGTCCGGTGCCAGGGTGGTCTCGCGCAGTTGCAGCGGGTTCATTTCACCGAGGCCCTTGAAGCGGGTCACCTGCACCTTGCCGCGCTTGCCCTCGGCGGCGATGGCGTCCAGCACGCCCTTCTTCTCGGCCTCGTCCAGGGCGTAATAGACGTCCTTGCCGATGTCGATGCGGTACAGCGGCGGCATGGCAATGTACACGTGGCCGCGCGCCACCAGGGGGCGGAAGTGGCGCAGGAACAGCGCGCACAGCAGGGTGGCGATATGGGCGCCGTCGGAGTCCGCATCGGCCAGCACACAGATCTTGCCGTAGCGCAGGCCGTCCAGCTTGTCGGAGCCCGGGTCCACGCCGATGGCCACGGCGATGTCGTGCACCTCCTGGGAACCGAGCACCTCGTTCGGGTCCACTTCCCAGGTGTTCAGGATCTTGCCGCGTAGCGGCATGATGGCCTGAAATTCCTTGTCACGGGCCTGCTTGGCGGAGCCGCCGGCGGAGTCGCCTTCCACCAGGAACAGTTCGGTGCGTGTGATGTCCTGGGAGGTGCAGTCCGCCAGTTTGCCGGGCAGCGCCGGGCCCTGGGTGATCTTCTTGCGCTCCACCTTCTTGCCGGCACGCAGGCGCGACTGCGCGGCACTGATGGCCAGTTCCGCCAGCTTTTCGCCCACGTCCGTGTGCGTGTTGAGCCAGAGGGAGAAGGCGTCTTTCACCACGCCCGAGACGAAGGGCGCGGTCTCGCGGGAGGACAGGCGCTCCTTGGTCTGGCCGGCAAACTGTGGGTCCTGCATCTTCACCGAGAGGATGTAGCTGGCCTTGTCCCACACGTCTTCGGGCGCGATCTTCACGCCACGCGGTAGCAGGTTGCGGAACTCGCAGAAGTCGCGCATGGCCTCGGTGAGGCCGGTACGAAAACCGTTGACGTGGGTGCCGCCCTGGACCGTGGGGATGAGGTTCACGTAGCTTTCGGCTACCGGTTCCCCACCCTCAGGCAGCCACACGATGGCCCAGTCCACCGCCTCACTGGTGCCGCTGAAGGCACCCATGAAAGGTTCTTCCTCGGGCAGCGTGACGGTATCGGCCAGGGCGTCCATGAGGTAGTCGCGCAGGCCGGCCTCGTAGTACCACTGCTCGGATTCACCACTCGCCTCCTCCAGGAAGCTGATGCGCAGGCCCGGGCACAATACTGCCTTGGCGCGCAGCACGTGCTTGAGCCGGGGTACGGAAAATTTCGGCGAGTCGAAGAACTTCGGGTCCGGCGTGAAGCGCACGGTACTGCCGGTATCGCGCTTGCCGACACTGCCCACCGCCTTGAGCTTGTCCACGCGCCGGCCGTCTTCGAAGGCAATATGGTATTCGGCGCCGTCACGGCGCACCCAAACGTCCAGGCGCTTCGACAGTGCGTTCACCACCGAGACGCCCACGCCGTGCAGGCCGCCGGAGAACTGGTAGTTCTTGTTGGAGAATTTCCCGCCCGCATGCAACTTGGTGAGGATGACCTCCACGCCCGGCAGTTTCTCCTGCGGGTGGATGTCCACCGGCATGCCGCGCCCGTCGTCCTTCACCGACAGGGAACCGTCCTTGTGGAGGACCACCTCGATGGCCTTGGCAAAGCCGGCGATGGCCTCGTCCACCGAGTTGTCGATGACCTCCTGGGCGAGGTGATTGGGACGCTCGGTCTGGGTATACATGCCCGGGCGCTTACGCACGGGCTCGAGACCGGAGAGGACCTCAATGGATTCGGCGGTATAGTTCTGGGCCATTGTTTTCAATAAGTTAGGCAATGGTGACCGTGCGACGGCCAAGTAAAGCGCGGGCAATCATAGCGTATGGCGGCGGGGGCAGGTCAAAGCCACATTGCGTGGGCCGCGGCAGGTGAAAGCACGGGAACAACGCGGCGGGCGCGGAGGCGCGGAGGACGCGGAGAGATGGAATCGTTCCCCTGAGCCGGGGATTTCAACGGAGCCAGAGGGACAGGGAGGGGCACAAACCCGGGGATGAACCAGGCGAGCCCCGGTGCCCCGTGGCCCTCCGTGGTTCATCTCTTGCCCCTCCGCGGCTCCGCGCCCTCCGCGTTGCCCCCAATCGGCGCTACAGCGGTACGCCCAGACGGTGGGCCACTTCCTCATAGGCCTCGACCACGCCGCCAAGGCCCTGACGGAAGCGATCCTTGTCCAGCTTCTTGCGCGTGTCCGCATCCCACAGACGGCAACCGTCCGGCGAGAACTCGTCGCCCAGCACTATCTCACCGTGGAAACGGCCGAATTCCAGCTTGTAATCCACCAGCAGCATGCCCGCGTCGCGGAACAGCTTCTTGAGCACGTCGTTCACCTTGAAGGTGAGTTCCTTCATGCGCGCGATCTCGGCTTCGCTGGCCCAGCCGAAGGAACGGGCGTGGTATTCGTTGACCATCGGGTCGTGCAGGGCGTCGTTCTTCAGGAACAGCTCGAAGGTGGGCGGGTTCAGGTCCATGCCCTCGGTGACGCCCAGGCGCTTCACCAGCGAGCCCGCGGCGATGTTGCGCACCACGCACTCCAAGGGAATCATCTCCAGACGCTTCACCACGGCCTCGGTGTCCGAATGCACGCGCACGAAGTGGGTGGGCACACCGGTCGCCTCGAGCTTCTGCATGATGAAGGCGTTGAACTTGTTGTTCACCATGCCCTTGCGCGCAAGGGACTCCACCTTGAGGCCGTCGAAGGCGGTGGTGTCGTCGCGGAATTCCATGATGAACAGGTCAGCATCGTCCGTCGCATACACGGACTTGGCCTTGCCCGAATAGAGTTGTTCGCGTTTTTCCATGGGGTGTCTCGAAAGTCAGGGAATCTCACACAATTTCGCGCCAGCCAAGACCTCGGTCCTGATCGGCTACCGAAATCCACTCGGGCTCACAGCCCAGCGCGCCGCTCAGTGCCGCGCGGGCCAGTTCCGGCCGGTTGTTCTTCTCGCTCAGGTGCGCCGCCACCACGTGCTGCAGCCTGCCAGCCCTTACGCGCTCGAGGATCGCACCCGCCTGCGCGTTGCTGAGATGTCCGAAGCGTCCACCCACCCGCGCCTTCAGTGGCGGCGGATAAGGGCCGGTCGCCAGCATGTGCGGGTCGTGGTTGCATTCGAGCACCAGTGCGTCGCAGTCCGCAAGCATGGTTTCCATGTGCGCGGTGACGGCACCGGCGTCGGTGAGCATGCCCAGACGGTGGGCCCCGGTATCGAACACGAACTGGGCGGGCTCGCGGGCGTCGTGGGGCACCGGGTAAGGATGTATCGACAAGCCGTCCACGGTGAATGATTCGTGGCTGCTGAACAGCCGCAGTTCGGGCAGTTCTCCCGCTACACTGTTCACCCGCGTACCCACAGTCATCCACACCGGTACGCGATGGCGGCGCGCGAAGGGCGCGACGCCGCCGATGTGATCCGAGTGCTCGTGGGTAACGATGATGGCGCTCACGTCCGCCGGCCTCTTGCCGAGGCGCGCCAGGCGGGTTTCGGCTTCCCGCGCGGTGAAACCGCAGTCGATCATCACGCAGGTGCCGTTCGCCTCCACCAGGGCGGCATTGCCGCGACTGCCGCTGCCGAGAAAGGCGAAGCGCATCATCTCGCGCGTCCCGGCCGGTGCCCGTGCGCCTGCGTCATGTGCCTACCGCAGCTGCTCCTCCAGTTGGCCGAGTACGCCGCGGCGCGTCACCTCGGAGAGCGCCTTGCCGGCGTCGGTCTCGAGGCTGACACGGGAATGTGCGTCGTCGCCTGTGATCTTGACGCGGAAGCGGCGCTCGGTGTCGGCCGCCGCGCTGGAGAACAGGCTGGCCAGCCAGCCTTTCTTTTCGGTCTGCTCGCTCACCTGTACCCAATAGAACCCCTGCGAGCGGTCCAGGTCTTCCACCACCAGGCCGATACGATCCAGTGCGATGCCCACGCGGCGCCAGGCACGCGCGAAACCTTCGTTCACCACCACCGCATCGCCCTCGAGGCGAGCCCTCACCACGGGGGGAGGCGTCTGCTGTACAAGCTGCACCTGCTCCTCGGTGGCACCGAGAGCGAGCATGAGCCGGGACATGAGTTCGGTGCTGAGCTCCAGGTCGGAGGGGCGTGGCTGCCAAATGAGCGCCTCACCCAGCTCCACCTGCTCCACGCCATAGTGGGTCAGGAAGATCTCCGTGGTATCCGGCTGCTGGCCCCGCTCCAGGCGCACGCGGTAACGGTCACGGGTGTGGGCGGAGTACAGCTTGGGCGCGACACGGCTGATGAGGCCGCGGATGAAACCTTCGGGTATGTCGGCGCGGTTTTCCGCCCAGTGGGTCTCCAGCAGACCGATGCGCGCGTCTTCACGGGCAATCTCGAAGCCCTGCTGGTCCAGGAACTCGCGTACCGGCGCCCAGAGCTCCTCGGCGCGACCCTCCACCACCAGCCAGCGCATGTCGCCCGCGCGCTCCACGCGCACGCCGCGCACCACGGGCAGAAGTGTGGTGGGTTCTGTCTCCTGTGCCGCGGGCAGTCCCATGGCATCGGCCCCCTCGACAGGCAGATTGAGGGACGGCGGCAGGTCCAAAGGCGGCAGGATGGTTGATTCCTTGTCGTAGTCGAACCGGCTGGAACTCTTCCCGGGGCTGCCCGCACAGGCCGTCAGCGCGACACACACGGCCAGAGGGAGGACGGAACGCAGTTTCATTGGCTTAGAGTACCCCCGCCTGGCGCATGGCCTGGCGCACGGTCTCGTGATGCTGGTCGGACAACGGGGTGAGCGGCAGGCGAATTCCCGCCGGGATCAGGCCCAGTTGTTGCACGGCCCACTTCACAGGGATGGGATTGGCTTCCACGAACAGGTTCTTGTGCAGCGCCATGAGGCGCTGGTTGATGGCCTCGGCCCCGGCGCGGTCGCCAGCACGGGCCGCGTCACACATCTCGTGCATGTCTCGGGGCGCCACGTTGGCGGTGACCGAGATATCGCCCTTGGCACCCATCAGGATGAGCTCCATGGCGGTGGCGTCATCGCCGCTGTAGACGTCCATGCGCTCACCACACAGCTGGATGAGTTCACGGCCGCGTTCCAGATTACCGGTGGCGTCCTTGATACCCACGATGTTGGGGATGTGGGACAGACGTTCCGCGGTGGCATTCTGCATGTCCACTGCGGTGCGGCCCGGTACGTTATAGAGGATCTGCGGGACCGGCACCGCCTCGGCCACGGCCTTGAAGTGGCGGTACAGGCCCTCCTGGGTGGGCTTCACGTAATAGGGAGTGACCAGCAGGCAGGCGTCGGCGCCCACCTCCATGGCCGCACGTGTCAGCTCGATGGCCTCGCGCGTGGAGTTGGATCCTGTGCCCGCGATGACCGGCACCCGGCCCGCGGCCGTCTCCACCACCCGTCGTACCACCCCGATGTGCTCGTCATTGTCGAGGGTCGAGGCCTCGCCCGTGGTACCCACCGCGACAATGGCATCGGTGCCGTTCGCTACGTGGAATTCGACCAGACCGCGGAGGCTCTCCTCGTCCACCGAACCATCGGCGCGCATGGGCGTCACCAGCGCGACCATACTCCCGTGAAACATGGACCCATCTCCCAAAAAAGAATCACGCATGGTACTGATGCCACCCCGGGAACTCAAGAGAACCGGCCCGCATCGTCAGGTCGCTCCCGGATGGTTACAATCCAGCCTAAATTGACAGAGACCCCCTACACGCCCCCGCCATGTCCAAACAGAGCCCGCCCCAGTATCTCGTCCTCTCCGCCCTCGGCCGTGACCGGGCCGGTATCATCAATGACCTGACCGAACAGGTGCTGGAATGCGGCGGCAACATCGTGGACAGCCACATGACCGTGCTCGGGGGGGAGTTCGCCGTCCTGATGCTGGTCCAGGGCAACTGGAACGCCGTAGCCAAGCTGGAGCATATGCTCCCCGGGCTGGAGAAGAAACTCGACCTAACCATCATCTCCCGGCGCACCGAGGAGCGAAAGCCCGGGCAGCCGGCCATGGCCTACTCAGTGGACGTTGTCTCCATCGACCACCCAGGTATCATTTACCAACTCGCGCATTTCTTTTCTTCGCGCCATATCAACATTCAGGACCTTTACACCGACAGCTATCATGCCGCCCACACCGGTACCCGGATGTTCTCGGCCAATATCACGGTTGCCGTACCGGGTTCGACGCACATCGGCCGCTTGCGGGATGAGTTCTTCGAGTTCTGCGACGCGCTCAACCTCGATGCGGTGCTTGAGCCTGTAAAAAGTTGAGCCTGGAGCCAAGATTATGCTTTCCCCCGGACAAGCCATCCCCGATTTGACCCTGCCCGCCACCGGTGGGAACAGCATCCGCCTGCGCGACCTGAAGGGCCGGCACGTGGTGCTGTACTTCTATCCCAAGGACAATACGCCCGGCTGCACCACCGAGGGCCAGGACTTCCGTGACCTCCATGCGCGGTTCCGCCAGGCAGGCGCCGAGGTCTTCGGCATCTCCCGTGATAGCCTCAAGTCCCACGAAAACTTCAAGGCCAAGCACGGCTTCCCCTTCGAACTGCTTGCCGACACGGACGAAACGGCGTGCAGGGCGTTCGACGTGATCAGGGAAAAAAACATGTACGGGCGCATCAGCCTCGGTATCGAGCGCAGTACCTTCCTCTTCGATCGCGAGGGCATCCTGTGCCAGGAATGGCGCAAGGTGAAGGTGGCCGGCCATGCGGCCCAGGTCCTCGATGCCGTGCAAGCACTCAACGACTGAAAGAAAGCCGAGATGATCAACCCCGACCAGAAGCGCCTCTTCGTCCTCGATACCAACGTGCTCATGCACGACCCGACCGCCCTGTTCCGCTTCCATGAGCACGATATCTACCTGCCCATGGTGGTGCTTGAGGAGTTGGACAACAACAAGCGTGGTCATTCGGAAGTGGCCCGCAATGCGCGCCAGGCGAGCCGCTTCATGGACGACCTCATGACGGGTATCGCCACGGAAGACATCGCGGGCGGCATTCCGCTCAAGTCAGCGACCCAAAGCGGCATCAGTGTGGGCCCCACCGGTTGCCTGTTCTTCCAGACCCGCCCCTACCCGGTGGACCTGCCCACCACGCTACCAGGCAGCAAGAGCGACAACAGCATTCTCGGCACCGTGCTGGCACTGCGCGATGAACACCAGGGCGTACTGGTCACCCTGGTATCGAAAGACACCAACATGCGCATCAAGGCGGCGGTGCTCGGCATCCATGCCGAGGATTACCGCAACGATCAGGTGCTCGAAGACGTCGATCTGCTGTACAGCGGCATGGCTGAACTGGGGGCTGATTTCTGGGAGCGCCACAGCAAGAACATGGAGTCCTGGCAGGAACAAGGCCGCGCCTTCTATCGCATCACGGGTCCCGAGGCAGCCACCTGGGCACCCAACCAGTTCCTGTTCCTCGATCAGAAAAACGGCTTCGAATCCGTGGTGCGCAAGCTGGAAGGCGAAACGGCCGTCATCGAAACGGTGCGTGACTACCGCCACAAGACCCACAATGTATGGGGCATCATGGCGCGCAACCGCGAGCAGAACTACGCACTCAACCTGCTCATGGACCCGGAAGTGGATTTCGTCAGCCTGGTGGGCCAGGCCGGCACCGGCAAGACCCTGCTCGCGCTGGCTGCGGGCCTCGCGCAGACCCTGGACCAAAACCTCTACAAGGAAATCATCATGACCCGCGTGACCATCCCGGTCGGTGAGGACATCGGTTTCCTGCCCGGTACGGAAGAGGAGAAGATGACGCCCTGGATGGGTGCACTCATGGATAACCTGGAAGTACTCACACAGAAGGAACACGGCAGCGATTGGGAACGCGCCGCCACCCAGGAACTGCTCAACAAGCGCATCAAGATCCGCTCGCTCAACTTCATGCGCGGGCGCACCTTCCTGAGCAAGTACATCATCATCGACGAGGCCCAGAACCTCACCTCGAAGCAGATGAAGACGCTCATCACCCGTGCCGGCCCCGGCACCAAGATGGTGTGCCTGGGCAACGTGGCCCAGATCGACACGCCCTACCTCACGGAAACCAACTCGGGCCTCACCTACGTGGTGGACCGTTTCAAGAACTGGGCCCACAGCGGCCACGTCACCCTCAAGCGCGGCGAACGCTCGCGTTTGGCGGATTACGCGTCGGAAGTGTTGTAGAGAAAAGCATTAACCACGGGGGACACGGGGAACACGGGGAAAACCCATGACCCGTGTTCCCCCTCGTTCCCGATGTTTGGCTTTCGCTTTCAATGGGACGTAGCCGCGAAATCGCGGGCTAGCCCGCTCTTACAGGGAACCGATACTCCATTGGTTTTTTCCCCGTGTCCCGCCGTGTTCCCTGTGTTTGGCTTTCTCTGCCTCAGCCCTCCACCGCCTCCTCGGGCGCCGGATGAGGCCAGGCGGAGATAATGGCGTTGACCAGGGTGGCGAGGGGGATGGCGAAGAAGATGCCCCAGAAGCCCCACAGGCCGCCGAATACCAGTACGGCGACAATGATGGCCACGGGGTGGAGGTTGACCACTTCGGAGAACAGCAGCGGCACGAGCACATTGCCGTCCAGCGCCTGGATGACGGTGTAGGCGCCCATCAGCCAAAGAAAGTCGCTGCTCCAGCCCCACTGGAAGTACGCCACCAGCGCCACCGGTACGGTCACTACGGCGGCGCCGATGTAAGGCACGATCACCGAGAGTCCGACCAGGAAGCCCAGCAGCATGGCGTACTTCAGGCCGAGCAGGGCGAAGGTGACGATGCTCACCACGCCGACGATGAGGATCTCCCAGAACTTGCCGCGCACGTAATTGCCGATCTGCTGATCCACCTCGCTCCACACCCGCCCCGCCAGGGCGTGCTCGCGCGGGATGATGCCGGTGAACCAGAGGATAAGGCGGTCCTTGTCCTTGAGAAAGAAAAACACCAGCAGCGGCACCAGGATCACGTAAACCAGCACCGTGATCACCCCGGGCAGGCTGGCCAGGGTGAAACCGACCAGGCGCTGGCCCCACTCGCCCAGTTCACCGCGTGCCAACTGCAGGACTTGCTCGATTTCCGAGGGCGAGATGTAGGGATAGCGCTCGGGCAGACTGAGCAGCACGTCCTGGGCATGCAGCAGGTAAGTGGGCGCTTCACGCGCCAGTTCCAGCATCTGCGCCCATATCAGTGGTGAGAGCCCGAACACCAGCACGAGCACGAAGGCCATGAA
Source organism: Thiohalomonadaceae bacterium (assembly GCA_041677345.1). Taxonomy (GTDB): domain Bacteria; phylum Pseudomonadota; class Gammaproteobacteria; order Thiohalomonadales; family Thiohalomonadaceae; genus JALOAT01. Next base: position 2,579 of record JBAYQE010000045.1, on the reverse strand, counting down.
CACCGCGTATACCAGCAACATGCCCTGGAAGCGCGGTATGTGGCGCTGTTCCAGGGCGCGCACCGCACCGTCCAACAAGTAGGCGATCACCAGGGCCGCTATCACCGGCGCCAGCATGTGCCCGAAGGTGAGCACGACGCCGAAGCCCACGGCCAGGAGCACGGCCAGTACGATGGCCTCGGGGTCGGAGAAATAACGTCGGAACCACTCGGCCGCCACCAGGAACAGGTGGGGCTTCCTACGGCTGGCCACTGCCAAGCCTTTCGTACTGGCGCCGGAACACACGTTCCAGCTCGTCGATGACGTCTGCGGCTGGCTTGCCCTGGAGCAGGTGAGCGCTCACCAGCGCCGAGGTCTCATGCAGGATCCGATCGCGGTCCACCATGGAGTAAGTGGCCGAAAGCCGTTTCACGGCCGCGATGACGGTCTCATTCGCAGGACGGGGAATATCCTTGGGCGCCTCCACGGCACCGGCGCCGTGGCGCGCCATCAGGAACTCGGCAAAGTCGAGCAACTGGGCGCGCACGGCATCAGGCAACCCCTGGTAGAGGGCCAGCAGGCGACGTTCGTGTTGGGTCATGACTTGATCTTAACTGGCCTTTCACCGCTCTCCAGCGCGGGCGGGCGATGGCAGTGTTCACGGGCGAACTCCAGGAAGATCTCGATGGCGCGCAGGCGGAATTTCTGACGCTGGTGGACGAAGGAAAATGGGCGCTCCAAGGCAGGTTCGATGTTCACGGCCACCAGCGAATCCAGCTTGAGTTCCTTGACCACGGTGGCGCGTGACATCACCGAGATACCAAGCCCGGCCTCCACCGCGCCCTTGATCGCCTCGGGGCTGCCCAACTCCAGGACGATGTCCAATTCGGCCGGATCGAAGCCGCTGGCGGCCAGGTGCTCGAGGATCACCTCGCGGGTACCCGAGCCTTCCTCGCGGCTGATGAAGGGGAACTCGAGCAACCGGGACAGGGGCACCATGGTTTCGCCGGCCAGCCGATGACCGTGCGGTACGATAAGCACCATCTGGTCCATGCGGCACAGTTCCACCGACAGGTTCTTGTTGTGCACCGGGGCCTCGACCACGCCCAAGTCGATGGAATTGTTTTCCACCATGCTCACGATGCTGTCGGTATTGCCCACCGTGAGCCGTATGGTGACCTCGGGATAGCGTGCCTTGAACGCCCCCAGCAGGGCCGGCAGCATGTACTCGGCAATGGTGGTGCTCGCACCCAGTTGCAGCACCCCGCGCACCTCGCCGGTGATGTCGCGAATGGCGTTTTCCATCTCTGAATAGAGGGCGAGGATGCGATCGGCGTATTCGTACACCCGCCGCCCGGCATCGGTGAGGCTGATGCGGTTATGGGTGCGGTCGAACAGCCGCGTATTGAAGAACTCCTCCAGCTGCCGCACCTGAAAGGTGACCGCGGGCTGGGTCATGTGGAGGGCGTCCGCTGCCTTGGTGAAGCTCATGTAGCGGGCGACGGTATAAAAGACTTTGAGTCGACGATCGGCCATGACCGGGCACTATGCCCCATGGCGCGCAAAGACTCAACGCCGTCACGCACATGGCGGCACCATGCCGTATGCTATGGCCCTTCGTTCTCCTGCCATTTGTGATGACCGGCACTCTTTCACAACCTGTTGGCGTGTTCGATTCGGGCGTGGGCGGCCTGTCGGTGCTGCGCCAGATCCGTCTGCTGCTTCCGGCCGAGGACCTGCTCTACGTAGCAGACACCGCGTGGGTACCCTACGGCCCGCGACCACCCGAGCAGATCCGCGAGCGCTCACGCGTGATCACGCGCTGGCTGCTGGCACAGGGCGCCAAGGCGGTGGTCGTGGCATGCAATACCGCCACCGCGGCGGCGGTGGCCGGCCTGCGTGAGGAATTCACACTGCCCGTGATCGGCATGGAGCCGGCAGTGAAGCCGGCGGCGGCAGCCACCCGCAACGGTACCGTGGGCGTACTTGCCACCGCGGGCACCCTCAAGAGCACCCGCTTTGCGGCGCTGCTGGCGCGCTTTGCGGAAAACGTTGAAGTGATCAGTCGTCCCAGTCCGGAATTGGTGGGGCTGGTCGAGCACGGCGACCTCGATTCGGAACATGCACGCGCCGTGGTCCGTGCCTGTGTGGCCCCCCTGCTGGAACGCGGCGTAGATACCCTGATCCTCGGCTGCACTCATTTCCCGCCCCTGCGCCCGCTCATCGAAGCCGCGGCCGGTCCTGGCGTGGCCGTCATCGACACCGGCGGTGCCGTCGCCCGTCAGGTGCGGCGGCGCCTCGCCGAGGCCGGTCGGCTGCGAGCCACGCCTCCACCCGGCCGCGTACGCATCCTCACCACCGGCCCGGTGAAACCGGCCTTGCCGGCCATCCGCGCCATCTGGGGCGAAGACCCCGTCCCTGAAGCGGTCGTACTCTGGAACGGGCAACGAAGAAAAAGCAATTAACCACGGGGGACACGGGGAAAGCATTTTTTTTGCAGGAGCGACCTCAGGCCGCGATGGCGCAACTCAACGACCATCGCGGCCCGAGACTCCCACCTACAGGTCACACGCAAGAATTCCCCCCCGTGTTCCCCGTGT
>JBAYQE010000044.1:0-20410 GCA_041677345.1 Thiohalomonadaceae bacterium | reverse complement strand
GCTCACCGCCATCTCGTTCATGCCCGCCGGCAGCGCCGCCAGATCCCCCACGCGCAGCGCGCCCGGAATCTCGTCGAACAAGGCCTCGATGCTCTCGACCCCGATGGCCGCGAGCATGGCGCGAATGTCGTCTTCAGTGTGCGGGATGAACGGCATCTAGTGCACCTCGCCAGGACTCAGGAAGTCCGCAAATGAACGCAAAAAGCGCAAATGATGTCTGCCTGTCCGTGCACGTTCATGCGTTCACCGCGGGCTTGTCGCATCAACGTCCGCAGATGAACTGAATGAACACCAATTTGAAATTTGCGTTCATTTGTGTTCATTCGCGGACTTTACTCAATGCCCCTCTTCGGCCACGACGCGTTCGTAGCCCGCCGCATCGAGCAGCTTGTCGAGTTCGGCGGTGTCGGCGGGCTTGAGGCGGAACAGCCAGCCTTCGCCGTAGGGGTCTTTGTTGACGATGTCAGGAGCACCGGTGACGGCGTCGTTCACGGCGATCACTTCGCCGGCGATAGGCGCGTATACGTCGGAGGCGGCCTTTACCGACTCGACCACGGCACACTCCTTGCCCGCCGTTAGCGTGCGGCCCGCGTCCGGCAGTTCCACGTAGACCATGTCGCCGAGCAGTTCCTGGGCGTGTTCGGTGATGCCCACCGTGACACTGCCGTCGGTTTCGAGGCGTACCCACTCGTGGCTCTGGGCGTACTTGAGATTGGCCGGAACGTTGCTCATGAGGTTCTCCCGTTGTTGTTCTTGCGGTGTTGATTACAGCGCGATTATGGCTCGGCCGTCGCGCACGAAGGGTGGCTTGACGATACGTGCCGCGAGCAGCCTGCCACGCACCTCCACCTGGCAGGCCCCGCCTGCACCCGCAGGGACGCGAGCCAAGGCGATGGCACATCCGAGCGTGGGCGAGAAACTGCCGCTGGTGATCTCGCCCTCGCCGCCCTCTGTCATTACGCGTTGGTGGGCACGCAGCACACCCTTGTCTTCCAGCACCAGGCCCACCAGTTCCCGCAACCCACCCGCGGCACGCAACGCATCCAGAGCCGTGCGACCCACGAAGTCGCGATCGGCGGGCTCGAAGGCCACGGTCCAGGCGAGTCCGGCTTCCAGGGGCGAGGTGTCCTCGTCCATGTCCTGGCCGTAGAGCGCCATGCCCGCCTCAAGCCGCAGCGTGTCGCGCGCGCCGAGGCCGCAGGGGGCGATGCCCGTGGCCTGCAGGCGATGCCACAGGTCTTCCACGTCGTCCGCGGACAGCATGATCTCGTAGCCGTCCTCGCCGGTGTAGCCGGTGCGCGCGATGAACATGTCCTGGCCCACGTCGACGGCGGCGAACCGGACCAGCGTCCTGGCCTCCTCGGCGCGCTCGCCGAGCACGGCGTGCACCTTGGCGCGGGCATTGGGACCCTGCACGGCGAGCATCGCCAGGTCGTCACGCTCCTCGATCGCCACACCGAAAGAAGCGCCGTGACGTCGGAACCAGGCCAGGTCGCGGGCGCGCGTGCCTGCGTTCACCACGATGCGATACCAGGTGTCGCCCATGTAATAGACGATGAGGTCATCGATCACCCCGCCACTGTCATTGAGCATGCAGGTATAGAGCGCCTTGCCCTGCTCCCGCAGCCGTGCCACGTCGTTGGCGAGCAGGTAGCGCAGGAAATCACGCACGCGCGCGCCCTGCAGGTCCACGATCCCCATGTGCGAGACATCGAACATGCCCGCGTCCCGACGCACCGCGTGGTGTTCCCCGATCTGGGAACCGTAATGGATGGGCATCTCCCAACCGGCAAAATCCACCATCCTGGCGCCGAGCGCCACGTGCACGTCGTAGAGCGGTGTGTGATTAGGCACGTGCTTCTCCTGTTGTTCTTGGAAAGCTTAAACACGGGGGACACGGGGAGTCATCTGTAGGAGCGGCCTCAGGCCGCGATGGGTTTGAGCCACCGACGGCGATAACAGCAAGCGCAATCGCGGGCTGAGCCCGCTCCTACAGGTGGTCATGACAGCCCTCAAGAAATCCCCGTGTCCCCCGTGTTAACGCTTTTGCCTTCTTCCGCATGGTAGGAACTGCGCACCATGGGGCCGGCCTTGATCCAGGCAAAGCCCAGGGCGCGGGCCTCGGCTTCGTAGCGGGCGAAGGCGTCGGGGTGGACGTATTCGCGGACCGGCAGATGATAGCGCGACGGACGCAGGTACTGGCCGAGGGCCAGGCGGCTGACACCGACGCCGCGCAGGTCGTGCAGCACGGCGATCACGTCATCGAACGTCTCCCCCAGACCGAGCATGAGGGCGGACTTGGCCTCCACGCCGGGCCGGGCCGCCGCCAGTTCCAGCAGGCGCAGCGAACGCGCGTATTTGGCGCCCTTGCGCACGCTGGGGTACAGCGACGGCACGGTCTCCACATTGTGGCCGAACACCAGCGCTGCACCGTCCACCGCGGCGACGATGCGTGCGACCGCGGCCTCCTGCACACCACGGAAATCGGGCGTAAGGATCTCCAGGCCCAATCCGGATTGGCGTGCGCGCAACTCGCGCAAGGTGTCGGCGAAGGCGCCTGCACCGCCGTCCGGCAGGTCGTCGCGGTTCACCGAGGTGAGCACCACATAGTCCAGGCCCAAGGCGGCAACGGCCTCTGCCACCCGGCGCGGTTCATCCGCGTCGGGTACCCCGGGGCGGCCGGTCTTCACCGCGCAGAATCCGCAGGCGCGGGTGCAGGTGTCGCCCAGCAGCATGAAGGTGGCCGTACCCTTGCTCCAGCATTCACCGCGGTTGGGACAACGCGCCTCCTCGCACACCGTATGCAAGCGCCCACTGCGCACCGCAGCCGCGGTGCCGGCGTAGGCGCCAGCGGCCAGGGATTGGCGTATCCACGGTGGCATGCGGCCCGCATTCGGCTCAGTCGAGTGGTCGAAGACGGGAACGGGAATGGGACGTTGGGCCATGTGATTCCTGCGGGGATGGAGGGGCAACGAGAAGTCTGGCCTTGTGCCGCCCCGCTGTCCTGCACCCGATGCCGGGTGCCCGCCTATGCTAACCGAGGCGATGCGGAATGATAACCGGGAACAGAACGCTGGATGCGCTAATACTGCGGCAGGTGAACACCATCGCGTGGTTTAGCCGTTCAGCAGACATCACCGCGAGTTCCCGCCGTGGTGGGCGAAAACCATCGCGGCCGGTGGCCGCTCCTGCGGCGGGATAATCGCCGGGCGCGGGCTCAGCCCGCGACTTCCTCACGAGGCGAGTGGCAGTGCCTCGGTCGCCTCCGTGCGCGGGAACATCACCAGGTGATCCGCTTCCAGGCGCAGGCGGACCTGGTCGCCCACGGCATGGGTGTTGTGGCTGTGGGTGAGGCATAGCACGCGAGCGCCGCTGGGCAGGCCGAGGGTGTAGAGATACTCCGCGCCGCGGAAGGCACGGTCGAGTACCTCGACGCGCAAGCCATACTCGGCAAATTCCACGTCATCGGGGCGGATGAGCACTTCCACTTCGCAACCCGGGCGGCATGCGATGGGCAGTTCACCGGTGATGAAGCCCAGTTCCGTCTCGACCCGCCGACCTTCGCGCACCCTGCCCGGCAGCAGCACGCCCTGGCCGATGAAATCGGCCACGAAGCGGTCAGCGGGCTGGTGGTAAAGGTCGTAGGCACTGTCCCACTGGACGATACGCCCGGCATGCATGACGCCGATCTGGTCGGCCCAGGCGAAGGCTTCCAGTTGGTCATGGGTGACCATGAGCGCCGTGGTGCCCTCCTGCTGAAGGATGGCGCGCACCTCGCGCGCCAGACCCTCGCGCAGTTCCACGTCCAGGCCGGAGAAGGGTTCATCGAGCAACAGCAAGCGCGGCCGCGGCGCCAGCGCGCGCCCCACGGCGACCCGCTGCTGCTGGCCGCCGGAGAGCTGATGCGGATACATGGCCCCGGCCCCCGGCAGGCCGATGAGTTCCAGCAGGCGCTCGATGCGCGCCTTGCGCTCGCCACGGGACCAGCCGCGCAGGCCGAAGCCCATGTTGTCGGCCACGGAAAGGTGCGGAAACAGGGCGAAGTCCTGGAACACCATGCCCACGCCGCGACGCTCGGGCGCCAGGGTGTAGCCCGGCTCGCTGACGGTCTCGCCGCCCAGTCGGATGCGTCCCCCACGCACCGGCTCGAAGCCCGCCACGGCACGCAGCAAAGTGGTCTTGCCGCAGCCGCTCGGGCCGAGCAGACAGCCCAGGCTGCCCGGTTCGAGGCAGAAACCGGTCTCCTGCACAACAAGCTTTGCCCCGTAACCCAGGGTGACGGTGTCCACTTCAAGTCGCATGTCTCTCTCCCGTACGCGCGATGGCCCGCGACAGCAGCACCACGGGCACGATGCCCGCCAGCACGATGGCGAGCGCCGCGCCCGAGGCGTCGGCCAGGCGCTCATCCGTGGCCAATTCATAGGTGCGTACCGCGAGGGTGTTGAAGTTGAAAGGGCGCAGAATGAGCGTGGCGGGCAGTTCCTTCAGTACATCCACGAACACGAGCAGCAGTGCGGTGAGCAGGGTACCGCCCAAGAGGGGGGCGTGGATCTCCTGCAACACCTGCCACGGGCGGCGACCGAGGGAACGTGCGGCATCGTCCATGGACGGGCGGATACGGCCAAGGCCGGCCTCCACGGTCTGTAGCGACACCGCCAGGAAGCGCACCGCGTAGGCAAACAGCAGGGCGAACAGGGTGCCCGACAGCAGCAGGCCGGTGGACAGGCCCAGCTGGGCGCGTGCCCAACCATCCACCGTGTTGTCGAGCCACGCGAAGGGCAACATGACGCCGATGGCGATCACCGTGCCGGGCACTGCATAACCCAGCCCGGCCACGTTCACCGCCGCATGCATGAGCGGCGACGGTCGCAGGCGTCGGCCATAGGCCATGATGAGGGCGAGCAGCAGCACCATGAGCGCCGCCCCGACGGCGAGCAGCAGGCTGTTGCGCATGAGTTCGAGGAAGCGCGCGTCGACCAGGGCCGGGCCGGTGCGCCAGGCCCACACCGCCAGTTGGCTGGCGGGGATCAGAAAACCGAAGGCCAGGGGTGCCAGGCAGGCCCCGGCCGCGAGCCCGCCGCGGGTACCGCGCAGCCGAAACGGTACCTGCCGGCGGCGCGCGCCACCGTGGTGATAGCGTGACTGTCGCCGCGACCAGCGCTCCAGCAGGATCAGCAGGAACACGAAGCCGAGCAACACCGCGGCCAGTTGCGCGGCCGCGGTGGCGTCGCCCAAACCGAACCAGGTGCGGAAAATGCCCGTGGTGAAGGTGTCCACGCCGAAGTATTGTACCGTGCCGTAGTCGGCCAAAGTCTCCATGAGCGCCAGCGACAGGCCGGTGATCACCGCCGGACGCGCCAGCGGCAGGGCCACGGTGAAAAACCCGCGCCACGGCCCTGCGCCCAGGGTGCGGCCAGCCTCCAGCGCAGCGGCGGATTGTTCCAGGAAGGCAGCGCGTGCAAGCAGGTACACGTAGGGGTAGAGCACCAGGGAGAGCATGGCCACGGCCCCCGGCAGGGAGCGCACTTCGGGAAACCAGTAATCGCCCCAGGACCAACCGAAGGCATCGCGCAGCAGGGTTTGCACCGGGCCGGCCACATCCAGCAGGCCGGTATAGGTGTAAGCGATGATGTAGGCGGGCATGGCCATGGGCAGCAGCAGTGCCCATTGGAATATCCGGCGGCCAGGAAACTCGCACATGGCCACCAGCCAGGCCGTGGTCACCCCCATGGAGAGGGTCCCCGCAGTCACGCCGCCCATGAGCAGCAGGGAATTGATCACATAATCGGCGAGCACGGTCTCGGCGAGGTGCGTCCATACCTCACCGGCGGGTTCGGCCAGGTTCACCACCACCACCAATACCGGCAGCGCCAACACCAGTGCAAGCGCGCCCACACCGAGGCCCCAGGGACTGGGGCGCCCGGCGAGGCGCATGAAGGTGGCAGTGGTCACAGGCGGGATTACTTCCAACCGGCACGGTCCATGAGCTTCACCGCCGCACCGTTCAGCTCGCCCAGTTTTGCCATGGGCAGGTCGTCTGCCTTGAAACGGCCGAAACCTTCCAGGGTTGCATTCCACGGTACGCCCGGCTTCACCGGATATTCGAAATTGCTCTCGGCATACCAGCGCTGGGCCTCGTCGCTGACCAGGAACTCCATGAGGCGAACGGCATCGGTCTTGTGCCTCGCCGCCGCGGTCAGACCTACGCCGCTCACATTCACGTGCACACCGCGTCCCTGCTGGTCGGGCCAGAACACCGTCAGCTTTTCAGCCGCTGCGCGGTCCGCGGGGTCCGCACTGGTGAGCATGCCACCCACGTAATAGGTGTTGGCGATGGCCAGGTCGCACTGGCCTGCAGCCGCCGCCTTGATCTGATCGCGGTCACCACCCGCAGGCTTGCGGGCAAGATTCTTGACCAGACCCTCGGCCCAGGTGAACGCATCCTCTTCTCCGTCATGGGCGATCAATGCCGCCAGCATGGACTGGTTGTAGATGTTGCCGGATGAGCGCACGCATACGCGCTTTTTCCAGCGCGGATCGGCCAGGTCGGCATAGCTGGACAGTGCCTTCGGGTCCACCCTGTCCTTCACGTACCAGATGGGACGTGCACGCAGGGACAAGCCGAACCAGTGGTTCTGCGGGTCACGGTAAGCGCCCGGGATGGCCGCGACCAGGGTCGCCGAATCCACCGGCTGCAGCACACCCGCCGCCTTGGCGCGGTGCAGCCGGCCCGCATCGGCGGTAATGAGCAGGTCCGCGGGGCTGTTGGCACCCTCGCTCACCAAGCGTTGGATGAGTGCATCGTCCTTGCCAGTGACCAGGTTGACCCGCACGCCGGTCTGCTCCGAGAAACGCTCCAGCAGCGGGCGGATCAGGTCTTCCTTGCGCGACGAGTAAATGTTCACTTCGCCTGCAGACGAAGCGTATGCAGCAGTCGTGGCGGCACTGGCCAGCGACAGCAGGAAGGACAGGAAAACGGCAATACGCATAATCTCGGTGCTCCCCCACGGAACCCATTGAATTCAGATGTTAACGCGAACGATTCTCGTTTGAAAGAAGAAAGATTTCAACCTGACAAGTACTAGGGGAAATACAGGCGCCCACCCGCAGGCGGATTCTTTGAGTAAATCGTGCGACCGCCACACGGGCACACACGCCGCAAGGCACGCCTGCGGGAAACCTGTAGGCGCCCTTGGGCAATTCTGGATCCTGCACGGCACCCAAGGCCGCGAGCCCACTCCCCCGGCGAACCGCAGGAGTGAGCGGCCTCAGGCCATGAGGGCTTTTGGCAGTGGAGCGGACTAGGCCCGCTCCTCCAACGGGAGGGGGGAAGCGCTCGCGCGCGATGATGACGACTCCGCCACGAAGCGCCGCAGCACCGGCCCCACGGTCAGGCCCTGCACCAGCACCGAGAAGACCACCACCACATAGGTGATGGCGAGGATGACCTCGCGCTCGGGGGAGACCGGAAGGGAGAGGGCCAATGCCACGGACACACCGCCACGCAACCCGCCCCAGGTGAGCACGGGCACCGCGCCCGGGGTGAAGGCACGGGCGCGGCCCATGAGGCCGAGGGGCAGGCCCACGCTCACCAGGCGCGCGAACAGCACGATGGGGATCACCAGCACGGCGGCCAGCAGGTATTCGCCACGGAAAGACAGCACCAGCAGTTCCAGGCCGATGAGCACGAACAGCACGGCGTTGAGGATCTCGTCGAGCAGTTCCCAGAAGGTGTCCAGGTGCTCGCGCGTGGTCTCGGACATGGCGTAGCGGCCGTGATTGCCGATGATGAGTCCCGCCACCACCACCGTAATCGGACCGGAGAAATGCAGCGCGGTGGCCAGGGCATAACCGCCCATGACCAGCGCCAGGGTGAGCAGCACCTCCACCGGATAGCTGTCCACCTGGCGGAGCATCCAGTACACCAGCCCGCCGATGGCCGCGCCGAACACGATGCCGCCCACGGCTTCTTCCACGAACAACAGGGCGATGTCGCCGGCAACCATGTCGCCGGTGGTGGCAACACCCACCAGCACCACGAACAGCACCACGCCCACGCCGTCGTTGAACAGTGATTCGCCCGCGATCTTGGTTTCCAAGGTCTTGGGCGCGTTGGCGGACTTCAGGATGCCGAGCACGGCGATGGGATCGGTGGGCGAGATGAGCGCGCCGAAGATCAGGCAATAGATGAGCGGTAGTTCCATGCCCACCAGACCGAGCGCCCACCAGGTGAGCACGCCCACCACGAAGGTGGACATCACCACACCGAGGCTGGCCAACGTGCCGATAACCCATTTCTGTTTCGCCAGGTCCGCGAGATTCACATGCAAGGCGCCGGCGAACAGCAGGAAGCTGAGCATGCCGTGCATGAGCGCGGTGCTGAAATCGATCTGGGCCAGCAAGGCCTCGGCGTGTTGCTCCAGATCCGCCAGCCCCACGGCCCCTGCGGCCACTACCACGAGCGACAGCAGCAGCGCGATGAGCATGAGGCCGATGGTGCTCGGCAGGCGGACGAAGCGGTAATTGAGCCAGCTGAACACCGCCGCGAGGGTGACCAGCAGGGCGGCCAGATTGAGCATCTGCATTTAAAGGGTTCCTTGGAAAGCCATGGAGTCACGAAGCGGGGGGTGCTCACGGCCTCGTGAGCGCCTGGTGCAGTTCCCCCTCATCCTGTTCTTCTCCCGGCGGGAGAAGGGACAATTTTATCGGGTGGAGAAGCCATGAATAAACACGTTCTTGTCCCGCACTCATACGCCTCGTCGAGGGGGCTTCGAAGCACGGCATCCCTTGCGCGTCAGTCGCGCGCTAGGCCATGGGACGCGTCAGGCGTGGAAGATTTCCCCCCAGGCCCATGGCGCGGCGCACCATCAAGTTCTTCATGGGCGTCGCGGCGTTAGCCAGGCGCAGACCCAGGTTGCGCACCAGGACAAGGGGTACGATGTCGTTGCTGAACAGGCGCTTGAAGCCGTCCATGGCGGACATGACGGTTAGATTGTCGCCCTTGCGCCAGCGTTCATAGCGGCGCAGCAGGCGCCGGCTGCCGATGTCTTTGCCTGCGCTTTGCTCGATCACCTGTGCCAATGCGGCCGCATCGGACACGCCCAGGTTCAAGCCCTGGCCGGCCAGCGGGTGGATGGCATGAGCAGCGTTACCCATGAGGGCGATACGCTCTTGTACGTAGGCATCCGCGTGCTGGAGGATGAGCGGCCAGGCCCCGCGCGGGCCGCTGGTTTCCATGCGGCCCAGGGTGTCACCGAAGGCAGCCTGCAGGGCATCGAGGAACTCGCGCTCCTCCATCGCCAGCAACGCCTGGGCATGTTCGGGCGAGGTGGACCAGACGATGGCGCTGCGTCCCTTGGGCATGGCCAGCAAGGCCAGCGGGCCGCTGGGCATGAAGCGCTGATAACAGGCCTCGCCATGGTGCAACGAGGTCTTCACGACGGCCACCACCGCCGTCTGATCATAACCCCAGCCATGGGTGGTGATGCCCGCCTGCTCACGCACCCAGGAGCGTGCACCGTCGGCACCGATGACCAGACGGGTGGTGAGCCGGCGGCCGTCATCCAGGGTAATGGAGGCGTGCTCGGGTGCCACATTCAGGGCCCGTCCCCGTGCGGGACAGAGCAATTCGATGTTGTCGAACGTGCGCATCCGCTCCAGCAGACCGGCCAGTATCACGGAATTCTCGATGATGAGGCCCAGATCGGGCTCACCGATGTCGGCGGCATCGAAGTGGATGGCGCCGGTGCCGGTGGCATCCCACACATGCATCTCCCGATAGGGCTGCACCCGACGCCGCACCATGTTGTCCCACGCGCCCACGTTCCGGAACACGTTCTGGGTAGCGCGGGTAATCGCGCTGACACGGTTGTCATAATCTGCGCGCGGCCACGCGAGATCGGCGGTGCCCGATTCAATCACGCCGATGCGATACCGGCTGCCTCCCAGCGCGCAGGCAAAGGTTGCCCCCACCATGCCACCGCCCACCACTAAAATGTCGTAGTCCATCTGCATCACCGTTCACGAAATGTCCGCAAATGAACGCGAAGGGCATCGATGATGAGCAGTGACTCTTCACATTTGCGCCTTTGCGTTCATTTTGCGGACGTAGTTCAATCAAATAGCAAGCCCGCGCGCCAGGCGGGGCTGTTTGCCGAGCAGGCCCATGGCCTGGGCGGCGAACAAACGCTTGGCGCCGGGGAGCAGGTCCATGCCCAGCAGCGCCAGGTCGCGCGCGAGGGCGAGCGGCGGAAAGCTGCTGGAGAAGGTGCGGGCAAGGCCGTCGGTAAAGGCCAGGGTCCGCAGGTAGTCGGGTTGCCGCCACTTGGCATAACGATCGAGCACCGCTCGGGCGCCCACGTCCTCGCCCCGGTGCACGGCATCGGCCAGCACCTCGGCCAGCGCCGCCACATCACGCAGCCCCAGGTTGAAGCCTTGGCCGCCCACCGGGTGAATGGCGTGGGCGGCGTTACCGATAAACACGACGCGCGGGCGCACATGATCGCGCAGGAAATTCAGTACCAGCGGATAGGCCTGGCGCGGACTGGCGGAGAGAAAACGGCCGGCGCGATGGCCGAAACGTTCCTGCAGGCGTACGAGGAATTGCTCGTCCGGGAGGGCAAGTATCTCCTCCACTTCCTCGTCGCGCACGGAGTACACCACGGACCAGCGATGGTCACCCGCGGCAGCCTCTGCCGTACCGCGTGCGCCCTGGCAGGGCAGCAGGGCGAGCGGGCCGGTATTGGTGAAACGTTCATAGGCCCAGCCGCCGTGGGGGCGGTCGGTGGTGACATAGGCGATCACCGCGGTCTGGCCGTAACCGTGGTGCAGCACCTTTTCCCCCAACAGGGCACGCACCGCCGAGCGGCCGCCGTCGGCGGCGACGATGAGCTTCGCGCTGAGCGGGAGCACCTCTCCGTCGTGATCAATGCGCGCGCTAACGCCTTCCTTGCGAGTCCCGATACCGGTAAGGCGCGCAGGACGCAGCACGGTGGTGTTGTCTGCCTCCGCGAGGGCCTTTTCCAGCACGCGGCCGAGTACGTTGGCCTCGGTCACGTAGCCCAGCGCCTCGACGCCCTCGTCGCGTGCCGACAGGCGCGTACTGCCGAAGCGACCACGGTCGGAGACGTGGATCCTGGTAATGGCGGTCACACCTTCACCCTGAAGCGCCTGCCACAGGCCCAGGCCCTCGAAGATGCGTTTGGAGCCCTGCGCCAAGGCGATGCCCCGGGCATCGAAGCTGGGATGGGCGGCACCGGGCGCGCTCGCCTCCACCACGGCCACGCGCAGGGGCAGGCTGCGCAATGCCTGGACCAGGCTTGCGCCCACCATGCCGCCGCCGATGATGAGAAGGTCGTAGTCGGGTTGCATGCCTATACCTCGCCGCACGGTTCAAGCCCGTGGCGGTATTCAAAAACGACGGCCCAACGCAAAGGCGCAAAGATCGCGGAGAATGGCGGGAAATCCGGATCGGGCCTTCCCGCTCTCTGTTTCTCTACATCCCTGCGTCGGATTTTTTTTTGAATCACGCCGTAGGTCACGTTGCCGCGTAGCGGCTACATGACACAACGCGGGCCGGGAACCTGCTTGTCAGTTATGCCATCAGGGCTTCGATCTCGTCCGCAGCCTTCGGCACGTCGCGCGTCAGCACCTCGTGTCCCTTGGTGGTGACCAACACGTCGTCCTCGACGCGGATGCCGATTCCCTGCCACTTCTTTGCCACACCCCTGCTGCCCAGCGGGATGTATAACCCGGGCTCGATGGTCAGGACCATACCGGGCTCCAGCACGCGCCACTCGTCGCCCACCTTGTAATCGCCGACATCGTGCACGTCCATACCCAGCCAGTGGCCGGTACGGTGCATGTAGAAGCGTTTATACGCCTCCTCCTTGACGAGTTTGGGCACACGTCCCTTGAGCAGGCCAAGCTTGACCAACCCCTCAGTAAGCACGTGCACGGCGGCCTCGTGAGGCTGGTTCCAGTGGTTGCCGGGCTGCACCTGCTCGATGGCAGCCAGGTTGGCGTCGTGCACGATGTCGTACACCGCGCGCTGGGCAGGACTGAAACGGCCATTGACCGGAAAGGTGCGGGTGATGTCGGCGGCGTAGCACTCCAGTTCGCAGCCGGCGTCGATGAGCAGCAGGTCGCCGTCGCCCAGCATGTCGCTGTTTTCCGTGTAGTGCAGGACACAGGCGTTGTTGCCGCCTGCCACGATGGACGGATAGGAAGGCGAGCGCGCACCCTCATGCATGAACTGATGCAGGAGCTCGGCCTCCAGCTGGTACTCCATCATGCCCGGGCGGCAGGCCTGCATGGCTCGGATGTGGGCGCGCGCGGAGATCTGCGCGGCCTTGCGCATCACCGCCACTTCCGCACGGCTCTTGTAGAGCCGCATATCGTGCAAGTAGTGGTCAAGTGCAACGAATTCGCCCGGCGTATGGATGCCGCTGCGCGACTGGCGACGCAGGCTGTTGAGCCAGCCTACCACCTTGCGATCGAACTCGGCACTGAGCCCCATGGTGTAGAACACCCGCGCCCGGTTCTCGAGCAGGCCGGGAAGGATCTCGTCGATGTCCTGGATGGGAAAGGCGTCATCGGCGCCATAGCGTTCGCGCGCCCCCTCCAGCCCGGCGCGCCGCCCATGCCAGGTCTCCATGTGAGGGTCACGCTCGCGGCAGAACAGGACGTATTCGCCCTGCGGGCGGCCCGGTACCAGGATCGCCACCGCCTCGGGCTCGGGAAAACCGGTGAGATAGAAGAAATCGCTGTCGGGGCGGTAGGGGTAATCCACATCGCGGTTACGCATGCGCTCCGGCGCGGTGGGCAGAATGGCGATGGCGTCGGCGCCCATCATGTGCATGAGGCGTTTGCGCCGGGCGGCAAATTCCCTCGCGTTCATGGGCGCCCCTCAATGCAGCGTAGTGCCGCCACGCGGCGGCGCCTTGGTGGGATTCAGTTCCTCATTGAGCAGCAGCACACCGGTACGCACGTACTCCACCAGCTCCGTATAGGCCGTCTCGTCCTCTTCGCCCTCCGAGAGGTCATAGCTGGCCGCGTTGCTGATGTTCACCAGGTCGCGCACCACCTCGCCAGCATCGCCGGGGAGTTTCTCGATCTCCCGCACGCCGCCCTCGGTAAGCCCCATGATGAAGCCCTGGCACCATTCGCCGAGGGCCTCCACGCGCTCACCGATGGGCTCATCGTCGGGCAGCAGCAGGGGTTCGAATTCCAGCCCCGGGTCATTCATCTGCTGGACGGTCTGGTCGAACAGCTCCATCAGCGCCTTCTGCGCCTCCCGGGCCAGTAGATCGCCCGTTTCGGCCTCCGGCGCCAGCTGTGCCATCCACATGGCGGCATCTGCCTTGCCGGTGGCACTGAGCAGGCCCACGAGGGAGCCCTGGCACTCGGAGGGCGACAGCGCCGAGCCCAGTTGGTCCAGCGCCGTGGCGACCCGTTGAAGCCATTCGAGATTGGTCATGAGATTTCCGGATAGAAGTGGGTAAATGCTTGATTTGAAGCTAATGCTAGCATTCGTGACCCAGTCCCGTCAGTGCCGTTGACCGGCAGCCGGGCTCGGTTCTATAGTGACGTTCCCCTCCCCAAAACACCGGTTTTCTTTAGGCTGAACGCCGAATCGGGCCCCGCTTGCGATGGACGAACTGGATCTCAAAATTCTCGAACTTCGTGTGGACGAACTTATCCGCACCGTCGAGCGTCTCAAGGACGAGAATCGCCTGCTGCGCAACAGCAATGCCGAATTGCTTGCCGAGAGGGCGCAGCTCATGGAGCGCACGGAGTTGGCACGCGTCCGTGTGGAGGCGATGATCTCACGACTCAAGGGCATGGAGCAGCCGTCGTGAGTGACGTAAAACAAGTGGCCGTGCAGATCATGGGCAAGGAATACCTGGTGGGATGCCGGCCCCACGAGTTGGACGATCTCATGGCCGCGGCCAAGCTGCTGGACCGCAAGATGCGGGAAATCCGCGAGCGGGGGAAGGTCATAGGATCGGAGCGCATTGCCGTGATGGCGGCGCTGAACCTCGCGCACGAAGTGCTTGCAGGCAATACACACCGCTCGGACGGAATGCCGCAAGAAGCTGTTTTTGCTCGTCTCAAGGCAATGCAGGAAAAAATAGATGCGGCGCTTGGGCAGGAAGAGCCGCCATTGAAGGTATAATCACAAGCAAGGGCATCCTCTGCGGTGCACGTTAGGCGTGGGTGTACTCTTGAGCCTTAAAATGGCACCCCGGGGCCTGGGCGTCAGGACTGTGTGCATGTCCGCCACGTGCGGAAAGCCTAATGGCCTGGCTACGGTACCCACTTGAACCTCAGGTTCAAGAGCAAAAACGCCGACGGCACAAGCGGAGGATGCTCTCTCTCTCCCTCCACAATAAAAACGATGGAATCACGCCAGCAGATCCGCCGCGCCATGCGCACGCGCCGGCGCGCCCTCGACCTGCACGAACGCCGCGCAATGGATGCGGCACTCGCCGCGCGCCTGGCCTGCCACCCCTGGTTCCTGCGCAGCCGCCACATCGCCCTTTACCTGCCCAACGACGGTGAAGTGGACCTCAATCCGCTGTTCCGTCGTGCCATGGCGCTGGGCAAGCGCTGCTATCTGCCGGTACTCTCGCCCGCCTTTCACAACCGCCTGTGGTTCGCGCCGTACACCCCCGCAACCCCTCTGGCACTGAATACCTTCCGCATTCCCGAGCCCGTCGTCGGCTGGCACGACATGCGCCCGGTGTGGACGATCGACCTGGTGCTCACACCCCTGGTGGCCTTCGATGCCCACGGCAACCGGCTGGGCATGGGCGGCGGGTTTTACGACCGGACACTGGCTTATCTGGCACGCCGCGCAGTCTGGCGCAAGCCACGCCTGCTCGGTGTGGCCTACCGCTTCCAGGAACATGAGCGACTGCCGCACCAGCCATGGGACATCCCGCTGGACGGTGTGGTCACTGACGGCGGCTTGCGGCTGTTCGGGGCCTGACACGAAAAAACCCGCTGTTAGCGGGTTTTTTCATTTCGAGCGACTATCGCTGGGCGCTGATGGTGGTTGGCGGTGTCGCCTCGCCCATGGCCTGCACGAGGCCGGTGGCGAGCACGCCCAAGCCGATCAGCATGGCCAGGAGCATCAGCGTATCGGGTTTACGTTTCCTCATTTCTTCTCTCTCCCGCCGCGTATCGTGTTCTACCTGTAGTTTTTTGTGTGTGCGGCGCCGGTGCCCACATATAACGTATGGGCATCCTGGAAAACAACGATTTCCTGCACAGTTACACCACGAACAGTAGAATTCTTACAGACCTGTGAGCCCGTTCACGTGGAACAATCATGAATTATTGGCTGATGAAATCCGAACCGGACGTGTTCGGTATCGATGATCTCGCCCGCCGACCGGCACAGACCGAGCACTGGGATGGTGTGCGCAACTATCAGGCGCGCAATTTCATGCGCCAGATGAAACAGGGCGACCGCGTCTTTTTCTACCACTCCAACGCCCGCCCCCCGGGCATCGTCGGTATCGCCGAGGTGGCCCGGGAGGCCTATCCCGACTTCACCGCCTGGAACCCGGAATCCCACTACTTCGACCCCAAGAGCACCCCGGACAACCCGCGCTGGTTCATGGTGGACGTGCGCTTCGTGCGCAAATTCCAGCACACCATTACTCTCGACGAACTACGGGCCAATCCCGCCCTGGCCGACATGCCCCTGGTGCGCCGCGGCAACCGCCTGTCAGTGATGCCGGTGACCGCCGAACAATGGGAACGCATCCTGAACATGGAGTGAAGACGGACCAGTGGGGTCAGAGTCAATTGAAATCAGGCGGCGCCATCCGAAGTCAGGGCGAAGAAAACCGCCCAACGCAAAGACGCAAAGGGCACAAAGTCTTCGTAGGTCAGGTTGGCGCACAGCGGCTACGTGACAGCGTGGCCGCAAGATGTCACGTGGCTTCGCGACGTGACCTACGGGCTGGGGCAGCCTCCGTGGATCCCTTGTTCTTCACCGCAGGAACAAGCCGTACGCGGGATTGCCGGTTTCGTCGGCACATTCGTAGCCAAGCTGACTGAGATAGTCCTGGAACGCCACCTCGTCCTCGGGCGGCACCTGGATGCCGGCGAGCACGCGGCCGTAGTCGGCGCCGTGGTTGCGATAGTGGAACAGGCTGATGTTCCACTGCCTGCCCATGCGGTTCAGAAAGCGCAGCAGCGCGCCCGGTCGCTCGGGGAATTCGAAACGCAGCAACCGCTCGTCGGGCACGCCCGCGCGCCCACCCACCATGTATCGTACATGCAGCTTGGCCATTTCGTTGTCACTCATGTCCACGACCGGGTAGCCGTTGTCCATGAGCTGGGCGATGAGCCCGTTTTTCTCGGCAATACCGCCGGCCACCTGCACGCCGGCGAATACGTGGGCGTCGTCGTGGTCCGCGTAACGGTAATTGAATTCGGTGATGGCGCGCTGCCCAAGAATCTCGCAAAAGCGCCGGAAGCTGCCGGGGCGCTCGGGGATGGTGACCGCCAGCAGGGCCTCGCGGTGCTCGCCGATCTCGGCCCGCTCGGCGACATGGCGCAGGCGATCGAAATTGGTATTGGCGCCGCTGTCGATGGCCACCAGGCACTGGCCGCGGGCATTCTCGCGCTCCACGTATTTCTTCAGACCCGCGATGGCCAGCGCACCGGCCGGTTCGGCAATGGAGCGGGTGTCCTCGAAGATGTCCTTGATGGCGGCGCAGATCTCGTCGGTATTGACCAGAATCACCTCGTCCACGCATTGCCGTGCGATGCGGAACGGTTCCTCGCCCACCTGCCTCACGGCCACACCGTCGGCGAAAATTCCCACCTGCTCCAGGAGCACGCGCTCGCCCGCCTTCAGGGCGTCGTGCATGCAGGCGGCATCGTCGGGCTCGACACCGATGACCTTGACCTCCGGACGCAGGTATTTGACATAGGCGGCGATGCCCGCGATGAGGCCGCCGCCGCCTACGGGCACGAATATGGCGTCCAGCGATCCCTTGTGCTGGTGCAGGATCTCGCGGGCAATGGTGCCCTGCCCCGCGATGACCTCCGGGTCGTCATAGGGATGGACGAAAGTCATCCCGGTCTCGGCCGCACGGCTCATGGCATGGGCATAGGCCTCGTCATAGGCATGGCCGTGCAGTTCGGCGCGTGCACCCAAACGGCGTACGGACTGGACCTTGATGTCCGGCGTGGTCTTGGGCATGACGATGAGGGCGTCGATGCCGAGGGTGCGCGCAGAGAGTGCCACACCCTGGGCGTGGTTGCCCGCCGAGGAGGCGATGACGCCTTTGTGACGCAATGCCTCGGGCAGATTGGCGATCTTGTTGTATGCCCCACGCAACTTGAAGGAGAACACCGACTGCAGGTCTTCACGCTTGATGAGCACCCGGTTGCCCAGGCGGCGGGAGAGGGAGGGGGCATCGTCGAGGGGGGTTTCCCGGGCCACGTCGTACACACGTGCGCGCAGGATGTCTTTGATGTACCGGTCTGTCATGGCTGCATACCATACCACTCCGCCGGTGTACGCGGGGCGGCATGTCTGCTCGCTTTTGCACATGCCTCCCATCCCCGCGGTTCTCCGCAAGGCAGGAAAAGGGCCGCCGACCTGCGTTTTCGTGCCCTGGTAATCGCACCGGCACGTTTCAGCTTCCAGAACGGCGTGCCTTATACTTGCGGCACCCACATGCCAATAAAAAACGGAGTAAAAGAATGACCCAGGACGAGATGAAAAAGGCCGTCGCCCGTGCAGCCCTCGAATACGTGAAGCCCGACACCATCGTCGGCATCGGCACCGGCTCCACGGCCAACCACTTCATCGACTTCCTCGCGGAAATCAAACACAAGATCACCGGCACGGTGGCGAGTTCCGAGGCGAGCGCCCAGCGCCTGCGCAAGCATGGCATCGAGGTGTTGGACCTGAACGACGTATCGAGCATCGAGGTGTATGTGGATGGCGCCGACGAGACCAACCGCCACCATCACCTGATCAAGGGCGGCGGCGGCGCACTGACGCGCGAAAAGATCGTGGCAGCCGTGGCGAAGCAGTTCGTATGCATCGTCGACGAAACCAAGGTGGTGGACGTACTTGGCACGTTTCCGCTGCCGGTGGAGGTCATCCCCATGGCGCGCAGCCACGTCGCCCGCGAACTGGTGAAGCTCGGCGGCGACCCGGTCTACCGCGAAGGCTTCGTCACCGACAACGGCAACGTGATCCTGGACGTACACAACCTGTCCATCATGGAGCCGGTGAAGCTGGAGCAGGCCATCAACAACATCACCGGGGTGGTCACCAACGGCCTGTTCGCGATGCGCCCGGCAGACGTGGTGCTGGTGGGCACGCCCGCGGGGGTAAACACGCTTTGAGCGTGGGCCGGATCCTCGTCATCCTTGGCATCGTCCTGCTCATCGCGGGATTGGCCTGGCCCTGGCTGCAGAGGCTGGGGCTGGGTCGCCTGCCCGGGGACATCGCCATCCAGCGTGACGGGTTCCGGTTCTATTTCCCCATCACCACGTCCATTATCGTGAGCCTGCTACTCACGCTCATTCTGTGGCTGTTCAGGCGCTGAGCCATGCCCGACGTCTTGCACGAACGACGCGACAGTTTCCGGGTTGATACCACAGTGCACCTGGAGGTGCGTGAACTCGCGGATGAGGAATACCAGCGTCTGCTCGATACGCCAGCCGAACACACCGTGGAAAGCTCACTGGTGAGCCAGATGCGCAGCCTTACGGCGCAGGCGGGCAATCTGCTGGTGAACATCCGCAAGGCCGATCCGGACGTGGCCCATTACCTCAGTCTGCTCGATCGCAAGATCGACCTGGTCGCGGCACATCTGGAAGGCAGCCGCGGCACCGGCACCGGCGCCGTGTCACCAGACACGCGCGTGAACCTGGGCGCCGGCGGCCTCGCCTTCTGGCGCGAGCAGCCCCTGGCGCAAGGTGCGCGGCTGGAGCTGAAGCTGGTGCTGTTTCCATCTTACGTGCGCATCCACGCCCTCGCCGTGGTGGCGCATGCGGAAGAGGACGCGCAAGCCCCCCTGCCCCTGCATTACCGTGTGGGCGTCGCGTTCACCCAGATTGCCGAGGCGGAGAAAGACGCGCTGGTACGCCATCTCATCGAACTGCAATCGGCGCAACTGCGTCGTCAGCGGGGGCGTTGAGCCATGGCTGACCGTACCCGCAAGGGTCGCGGGGCAACCTGCAATCCGCCTGGCCGATATGCCTCCTCACGCTGCGAGGCCGTCGATGACGGCTGGGGAATGCCCGATGACCTGCCGCCGCTTCGCACCACCGTGGGCGTGGACACGGCTCTCAGCATCATCAGCTACAACGATTCGCCGGATATCCCCATCGATCGCTCCGTCAACCCCTACCGAGGTTGTGAGCACGGTTGCATCTATTGTTATGCGCGCCCCAGTCACGCGCGCTTCGACCTGTCACCGGGCCTCGATTTCGAGACACGCTTGTTTCACAAGCCCGCGGCCGCACACCTGTTGCGCAGAGAACTGGCGGCGAGGAATTACCGACCGGCACCCATCGGCATCGGCGTGAACACCGACGCCTACCAGCCCATCGAGCGCCACTACCGCGTCACCCGGGAAATCCTCGAAGTACTCGCGGAGACGCACCATCCAGCCAGCCTCATTTCCAAGTCATCACTCATCGAGCGCGACATCGATCTGCTCGCCCCCATGGCGGCGCAGGGCCTGGTGAAGGTGGCGATCTCCATCACAACGCTGAACACGGAATTGGCGCGCTGCCTTGAACCGCGCGCCAGCCGGCCTGAACGACGCCTGGAGACCATCGCCCGGCTGTCTTCAGCGGGCATCCCGGTGGCGATTCTCGTGGCGCCGGTGATCCCGGTGCTCACGGATTCAGAAGTGGAACATTTGCTCGAGAAAGGCCGCGAGGCCGGTGCACACGATGCCGGCTATCAGATGCTGCGCCTTCCGCTGGAATTGAAGGCGCTCTTTGAAGCCTGGCTGGCGGAGCATTACCCCGATGCCGCCGCCCACGTACTCGCGCGCCTGCGGGAGTTTCACGGGGGCCACACATACGACAGCGGCTTCGGCCGGCGCATGCGCGGCACGGGCGTGTACGCAGCGCTGATGCAGAAGCGCTTCCGACTCGCCTACGAGCGTCTCGACTTTCCGGGCACACCAGCGCTGGAAACCGCACTGTTCACGGCGCCTGCGCTGGACGGCCAGCTCGGATTGTTCTGACCCTACCCGTCACGTGCGAACATACGTGACATCTTCCGACCGCGCTATCACGTAGCCGCTGCCGCCAACGTGACCTACGCAACACCACCCGCAGGTCACGTGGCGAGGCTACGTGATGTTCTTTCAAACACTAGCCCGTAGGTCACGTTGCGAAGCTACGTGACATT
>JBAYQE010000043.1:0-20849 GCA_041677345.1 Thiohalomonadaceae bacterium | reverse complement strand
CGGCGGCCAGGAGCGAGGGAAACAGCTTGAGGCCGATGAGCAAACGCCGCTCGGATTGGTCGTCAGCCGCCCCCGCCGGCGCGCAGGCGATGACGAGCGTGGCGAGGAAAAGCCTCGCCCAGCACCATACTGGAGACATCCCTGTCGTGATTGTCATGACAGCAGGCGAATCCCTACGTTATAGCGCCGGTACCACAGACAGGCGGGCGAGCGGCACGGTCGCAAGATCTCAAAAGTGTGACGGACATTTTTTGGATGATACCTGCCTGCGCCCTAGCGCCCGATGAATTCCCGTGGTAGAAATATGGTTCGGTTGGACGATTGACCTCAGTGAAGAGGTGGAGGGAATAACATGATCAAGATGATTGTCAGGAAGTCCGTTTTCGCTGCCATGGCGCTGGCCGTGGTGATGGCTGCTGCACCGGTTGCTCCGGATACCAAGACGGAGCCGGCGGCGTGGCCGCTCAAGTGCCCGCCTGCCTGCTGATGCAGGCAGACTGAAGAAAGGGCGGGCGACCGCCCTTTCTTTTTGGGGCGAGACCGACGATACCGTTTCGATGGTCGCACGCGAAATGTCTGCATCAGCAGACCCGACACAGGGCCCTTCAGTATCGAAGTGGGGCACTATCATCCGAGTCCCTGGAATCGCGTAATCCATATTGCGTCAATAACGGTAGCTGAGCTGCGCCCACCAGGTCCGCCCGGCACGCGGGAAGTCTTCCGGATAGGTGACGGTGATATTGGCGTTGTCGCCGATGACCGGCGCGGGGAAGCGCACGTCCTCGTCCAGCAGGTTTTTCACGCCGGCTCTAAATTGAAGACGCCGTAGCAGCAGATTGGAGAAGCTGGCCGTGAAATCCAGGGTCGTGTAGCCATCCAGGGTGTCGCGCGGGTCTTCCGGCTGGCGTTGGTAGCCGCTCACGTAATGGGCCTGCAGGGCAGCAGTAACATCGCCCTTCTCGTAGGTGACGCCCGCGTTGGCAAGCCACTGGGCGGCGCCGGGGAAGCGCTCACCCGACTCGTCGTCGCGCGTTTCCACATAGGACACGTTGCCATCCACGAGCCATCGTCGGCCGGCGCGCCAACTCTGTTCGAGCTCCAATCCCCAGGCCGTGGCGCCCTGATTACCAAACACCGGTCTGTCGGCCTGGGCAAAGGTGACGAGATCGCTCAGGCGGGAATAGAACCCGGTAAACCGGGTTTCGACATGACCGCCCTTGTAGATGTAACCCAACTCGGTGGTTTGGATAGTGGCCGGGTCGATCGGCTCAAGGTCGAAAAAACGTACAGCTTCATTTTCGAAAAGGGTCGGCGGCCGAAAGGCCTCGGCATATTGGGCCTTCAGGACATGCCTGGGATTGAGGCGCCATACGCCGGCAAGCCGAGGCGAGTAACGGCCGCCCACGTCGCTGTACTCGTCATAACGCAACCCCACAGTCAGTGTGAATAGATCGCTGTGGCGATATTCATCCTGAAGTGTGATGGCGTTGATGCTGCGTGTGGTGCCCTCGGGGATGTTGAACATCTGGTTTGGACGGGTAAAGGCATACTTGCTGCGGTCCACCCTCACCGTGTTCATGCTGCCCGCGAGCAGCACGGCATGTTTGTCCCATCCACGGTAAAGGAAATCGACCCCCAAACTGGTGCTGGTTTCCAGATACTCATCATCCAGATACAGATCAGGGTCGGTGTGGGAGCTTATGACAAAGAGGTCATCACGCCGGCGCTGCACGTCCTTCCAGCCCAACTGGATACCCGCAGTGAGTGCTGCACTGACGGGAAGCTCCTGACGCACGTCCACCGTGCGATGGCGCGAGCGTTCCACGATACGGTCGGGATCCGGCGGCAGCACGTGGTTGGTGCCGAAGTGGTCGCCCAGGCCGGCCTCGCTCCATTGGGCGGAAAGCGCGAAGCGCTCGTAGCCGAGCTTGAACACCGCGGTACCCGCTTCGATATCTTCATTCGCCTCACCGGGGGCGTAGGAGGGGCCCAGTGCCGGAAAGCCGTGCAACAGGTCCGGGCCGGTCTTCACGTCGGCGCCGCTGCTGGACCAGCCTGCCAGGTTGAGGCTGGCCTGGATCGGGTTGCCGACATCCGTGAGGCGCAGGACGGCACCCAGGCCCCGGGTGTCGAAACTGCCGCCGAAGGCGAACACCCTGTTTTCCTCGGCGCGGGTGATGACGTTGACCACGCCCATGTAGGCATATTCGCCATGGATGGCCGAGCCGGGCCCGCGGATGACCTCGATGCGTTCCACCTGTTCGATGGGGATGTTGAAGACGGGATCGGCGAGGCCCAGCTCGGCCGAGTTCATGGCCACGTCGTTGAGCAGGATCTTGAGATTGCCTGAGGCCCAGGTGTTGCCGAGGCCGCGCACCAGCACCTTGCGGCGGCCGGTATTCTCGATGGCCAGTTCCATGCCGGGCACCAGGGCGAGGGCTTCCCATACGGTGCGGGCGCCGCGCGCCTCCAGTTTTTCACCGTGGAGCACCGACACCATGCCCGGCACGAAGTCCGCGTTGATGCGCGTGCGGGTGGCGATGGCCGTCTGCTCGTCCAACAGGGCGAGAAACTGTTCCTCTTCCATGGCGTCCATGGCCGATTCGGCGAGGAGCACCTGAGGTGGGAAAAAGATAAGACCAAGGTAAACGAGGGTACGCTTCATGCCCAAAGTACCGGCTATGCGTGGGCCGGTTTTCCATGTTTGTGCCGATCGTCCCCTGACTGCGTCCCGATGGCAAGAGCTAATTGGGGGGGCAGTGTGGCACCTCGGCAGGAAAACAGCATTTATTGATGGTGATTATTTGCCACGGCGTACAGCTTCTGGAATTTCGCGTGACCAAGGCTAGGCTTGATGGAGGAGCGCGGCTCCATCCCTGAGTAGGCATGGTGTGCGTGGCTTGCGGAGCCATGGGACGCGGGGATAGCGCCCAGCCCCGTGTCCGTGGCTTCGTTCCCCCTGTGCTCCCGCACAGCGATAGCTCAATTCACGAGCATCTCGCGTTGCGGGGCTCATGTTGATCAAGAAAAGGAGAATACGATGGTCTTGTCACAACCTGCGCCGCGCTGGCTTGCGGCACTGCTGGTTTTGGTCGGTGTGCTGTTGTTGCCCGCACTGGTCACCGATGCGGGTGAAATCCCGCCGGCGCTTGGCACGGATATGAAGTGTCCTCCGTTTTGCTTATGAAGCCCGGGGCGGGAGTCTCCGCCCCGGCTCCCGATCCTCGGACGGCGTCACTGTCTTCGTTTTGGCCGCGAGGCGCTCCAGGATGGCCTCCAGTTCCTCGGGCTTGAACGGCTTGGTGATGTAGCCGTCCATGCCCGCGGCACGGAATGCCGTATGTTCTTCGGGCATGGCATTGGCCGTACAGGCGATGATGGGCACGGTCGCCTTGCGGGGCTCGTCCAGCCGGCGGATACGGCGCGTGGCCTCCAACCCGTCCACCTCGGGCATCTGCACGTCCATGAGCACCACATCCACATCTTCGGCCAGCAGGCGTTCGATGGCCTCACGGCCGTTCTCGGCTTCGATGATGGTGTGTCCCTGTTTCTCCAGCAGCACGCGCACCACGCGGCGGTTGATGAGGCCGTCTTCAGCCACCAGCACCCGCAACGGATCGGTGCCGGCCGGGAGAGAGCGGGGTGTTGAGTCTTCCCCGTCCGGGTCGGGCGCCGGCACCGGCTGCAGCGCGAGCACAAAGAAGAAGCGGCTGCCGCTGCCGCGCGTACTCTCCATGTCGATGCTGCCGCCCATGGCCTGTACCAGACGTTTGCAGATGGCAAGGCCCAGGCCGGTGCCGCCGAACTTGCGGCTGATGCTGGAATCCGCTTGCGTGAAGTCTTCGAACAGGCGTTGTTGATCCTCCGCGGAAATGCCGATGCCCGTGTCTCTCACGGCGAACATGAGATGCACGGGGCCTGTGTCGGATGCCTCGCGCCACAGGTCCACCGATAATTCGACAAAGCCCTCCTGGGTGAACTTCACGGCATTGCCGACGAGGTTCTGCAACACCTGGCGCAGGCGTACCGGGTCACCGAGTACCCAGGGCGGAATCCGGGTATCGAAGCTGAGGGTGAGCGCCAGTCCCTTGGCCTGCGCCACCGCCGAGTTGAGCAGCACGATATCTTTGAGCAGGCACCGCAAATCGGTGGGCTGCTGTTCGAGGGTGAGTTTCCCGGCCTCGATTTTCGAGAGATCGAGGACATCGTCCAGGATGGTCAGCAGTGCCTCGCCCGAGGCGGCGATGGCATCCACATACTCGCGCTGGTGTGGCGACATCGGTGTGTCGCGCAGCAGGTGCACCATGCCCAGCACCCCGTTCATGGGCGTGCGTATTTCATGGCTCATGGTGGCGAGGAAGGCGCTCTTCACGTGCATGGCGGCGGAGGCCGCCTCCTCGCTGGATTTCACTCGACGGAACAGGCCGTAGACCGCCCACCAGGCGAGCAGCAGCAATGCCAACGCGGCCAGGGAGCCGATCAGCAGGCGCTCGCGCACATCGCGCTTGAGTTGCTGAAGGAACACGCTCGATGACTTGAACACCGCCACGCCGAGCAGTTCGTGCGGTGACTGGGAATAGAGCGCCACCTCGTTGTGGAAGCAGTCGGTGCAGGCGTGTCCCCGTTGCAGATCCAGTGAGCCCGGGGCCATTTGCAGGGTGTCGTAATCCACCAGCACCTGAAGGCCGATGACGAAAGGTGAGCCGGTGTTCGGTTCGGTGAGCACCAGGATCTCGTCCATGGCATCCTGCAACGGTTGTGGGTCACCATGGCGGCCGGCGGTCAGCAGCGCATGGGCCAGGTTGTTGGCATGGGACTGGGCGATGGCGCCGGCATTGGCCCGTGCGCCCGCCTCGAGGCGTGGTTCGAGCACGAGCAGCCAATAGAGGCTGCCCAGGCCCATGAGCGCAGCGGCGAGCAGCAGGAACAGCAGCGTGAGCCGCCGCTGCATGTTGCCGCTGAAGAGGTTGCGAAGATCACTCATGGGTGCGTGCCACTTCGAGGAAGAACGGCTTGAACTCGATCCCGGCCGCGCCAAGTGCGGCGGGATTGATCAGGGGTAGGATGCGGTCACTCACGGACACACCGGCATGGGCACCCAGGGTAACGTCGCCGCGGAAGGGCGAGAAGACCACGCGGCCGTGTCGGTTGCCGAAGGCAGCGGCGGCGGGGACGGCCTCGGGCACCCACTCGACCAGAAACACGGCGGCCGGGCTGTGCTCGAGCGTGGCAAGATCACGGTAAGTGTGCGTATGCACTGCCACAGGGATGTCGCGGATGGGGCCGGCGTCACGCAGCCGTGCAGCGGCTCGCTCCGCGGCTTCAGGGTCTTCCCGGTAGACCACCACCAAGTGGAGGCGGCCGTCGGATGCAGCCTTGAGGGCAATCTCGCGATCGGCCGCGAGCAGGGCCGGAAAGAGTTTGAGGCCGACCAGGACGCGGCGCTCGGTCTGCTCATCGGCGGCGGCAGGGTTCAGGCACGCCAGCGCGAACAGCAGTGCGGCGCACAGGCCTGTCCTCACGGTTTGTCCGCTCCCTGGCACGCCGTGGTCCTCAGAAGTCGTAGCTTATCCGCGTCCACCACTCGCGTCCCGCACGGGGGTAGTCGTCCGGGTAACTGTGCATGCCGGGGAACGGGGACGGATAACGGACATCGCTGTCGAATGCGTTCTTTACACCCACTGACCAGCTCAGCCCGGCAACATTGGGCACGTCGAGCGTGGCGGTGAGATCGACCGTGCTGTAGCTGCGGCCCCGGTCACGGGGGTCCGCCGCCTCCCGCGCCTGCTCGCCCACATAACGCCATTGCAGCCCCCAGGCAACATACACGGGATAGCGGTAGGTGGCGCCGGCGTTGGCAAGCCAGTGCGGTGCCCCCGGCAGGTACCGATCCGTCCTGTTTTCCCTCGCTTCCAGGAAAGTGACATTGCCGTCGATGGACAGGCGCGCACTCACGTCGTAGCGGTACTCCCATTCGATGCCCCAGGCCTCGGCATCGAGGTTCGCATAGCCCAGATCGGTGTTGGTCTCGGTAAAGGCGATCAAGTCGTCCAGCCGGGAATAGAATCCGGTGATGCGGTTGTCCCAGCGCACACCCTTGTAGATGTATGCCAATTCATGTGTACGCACCGTGGCAGGCTCGATGGGACCGAAGCTGGAGTATTCCTCCGCGGCAAGCTCATACAGGGTCTGCGGCCTGAAGGCCTCCGCATACTGCCCCTTGATGATGTGGCGATCACCGATGCGCCACACACCGGCCAGCCGGGGTGACAACCTGGCACCGGTATCGCTGTAGTCGTCATAGCGTGCGCCTGCCGTGACGGTGAGCGCATCCGTGATCCGGTATTCGTCCTGCAGGCTCATGCTGGCGATGCGACGGCCGCTGCCCTGTTTCACACCGATATCCCAGGTGATGAACTCGTCGGTGACGGCGAAGTTTCCGAGCATGTTGAGACGGCTGTCGCTCTTCTTGACCTCGATATCGCTGTACTGCAGGCCCAGCAACACCGTGTGCTGCGCATGGGGCTGCCAGGTCAGGTCGGTACCGGCGTAAATTCGCTGCTCGAGATAATGGGTCTTGTGGAGGATCTGCGAGCCGCTCGGGTTGTTTGGATCTGCCGGGTTACCCGGGTCGTTGAACAGGGCGCCAGGTGCGACGTACACCCGGTCCACCAGGACTGAAGCGTCCTGCCAGCCCAGGAAAATGTCAGCCGTCACGGAGCTCGACAAAGCGTGTTGGTGGCGTGCCTCGACCGTCCGATGGCGATTGCGCTCCACGATGTTCTTGTCCTCGGGCGGCAGGTAGTAGTTTATGCCGAAGTGATCGCCGAGGGCATCTTCATTCCATTGCAGCAGTAGTGAGAATCCCCTGTAGCCGAGGCTCAGCACGCCCGTGCCGGATTCCCGCGCTTCGTTGGAATAACCGGGGGCGTGGGATTCGCTCGGGAACCCGAGGGCGTGGATCTGATCAGGTCCGGTGCGCACCTTCGGCCCATCCGTGCTCCAGCCCGAGATGCTGGCCGAGAAGCGCGCAGCGCCATCACGCCAACTGGCGACGGCGCCGCCGCCGACGGCGGCGTTGGCGCCGGCGAAACCGAACAGGCGTGGTGTTTCGCTATGGGTGATGATATTGACTACGCCCAGGTAGGCGAACTCACCATGCACGGCAGAACCGGGTCCACGCACCACTTCGATGCGATCCACCTGCGCGACAGGGATACTGAACAGGGGCTCGCCGATGCCGCGCTCGGCAGTATTCATGGGTACGCTGTTGAGTAACAGCTTCACGTTACCCGAACCCCAGATGTTGCCGACGCCACGCACCAGGAGCTTGTGCCGCCCGTTCGGCTCCATGGCGCGTTCCATTCCTGGCACCAGCGCGAGGGCCTCCCACACGGTGCGCACACCGCGCAATTCCAGGTCGCGGCCGTGCAGTACGGACAGGATGCCCGGCACATAATCGGCGTTGAGGCGGGTCTTGGTAGCGAGTGCGGTCTGCTCGTTCAGCAAGGCGAGAAGACTGTCCCTTTCTCCGTTGGTGTCCTGTGCGAAAGCGGCACCAGCGCCACACAGTATCGCGACGAGAAGGAAAGGAAAGGGTCTCATGCCGTGGATATGGGCTCCTGGTCCAGTTGTGCCATGCCGTTGCGCAGGGCAAGACGGCCCTCGGCGAACCAGCGGATGGCTTGTGGATAGATCTGGTGTTCGTGTTCGAGCACGCGCGCGGCAAGCGTATCGGCGGTATCGCCCGGCAGCACCGGTACGCGCGCCTGCAGGATGATGGGGCCGGCGTCCAGTTCGGGAATGACGAAATGAACGGTGGCCCCGTGCTCCCGGTCACCGGCCGCCAGGCAGCGCGCGTGGGTGTCGAGGCCGCGATACTTGGGCAGCAGCGAGGGATGGATGTAGATGAGGCGGCCCTGGTAATGCCGCACGAAATCATCGCTCAGGATGCGCATGAAACCGGCGAGCACCACCAGCCCCGGGCTGAAGCCGTCGATGACATCGGCCAGGGCGGCGTCGTAGGCGGCGCGGTGCGCGTAGGCCTTGGGATCCACGAAGACGTCGGGTATGCCGGCGCGGCGTGCCCGCTCCAGGCCGAGGCAGTCCGCGCGGTTGCTGATTACTGCGCGCACGTCCACCAGCAGGTCCCGCGCCGCGGCATCCAGGATGGCCTGCAGGTTGCTGCCACTGCCGGAGACCAGGACGACGATGGGCAGGCGGCCGGCGGCCGCGTCCGAACTCACCGGAACACCACCTGCTCGTCGCCCGCGGCGCTCCCTTCTACGTGACCGATGAGCACGGCGTCCTCGCCGGCGGCGCGCAGCCGCTCCAGGGCGCGCTCCTTGTCGGCCTCGGCCACGCATACCACCATGCCGATGCCGCAGTTGAAGGTGCGGTACATCTCCAGGTCGTCGATGTTGCCCTGCTGCTGCAGCCACTGGAACACCGCCGGACGGGTCCAGGCCTTGGTATCGAACACGGCGCGGCAGTTCTCCGGCAGCACGCGGGGCACGTTTTCCAGCAGGCCGCCGCCGGTGATGTGGGCCAGGGCGTGCACCTCCACCGCCTGCATGAGTTCGAGCAGCGGCTTCACGTAGATGCGGGTGGGTTCCAGCAGTACCTCGCCCAGGGTGCGGCCCTCGAAGGGCTGGTCGAGGCGTGCGCCGCAGGTGGCGATCACCTTGCGCACCAGCGAGTAGCCATTGGAATGGGGGCCGGTGGAGGCGAGGCCGATGAGGGCGTCGCCGGGCTTTACCTGACTGCCGTCGATGATCCTGCTCTTCTCCACCACGCCCACGCAGAAGCCGGCCAGGTCGTAGTCCTCGCCATGGTACATGCCGGGCATTTCCGCGGTTTCACCGCCCACCAGGGCGCAGCCCGCCTGCACACAGCCGTCCGCGATGCCCTTGATGACGTCCGCGGCGGCGTCCACGTCCAGGCGGCCGGTGGCGTAGTAATCGAGGAAGAACAACGGTTCGGCGCCCTGCACCACCAGGTCGTTGACGCACATGGCCACCAGGTCGATGCCTATGGTGTCGTGCTTCTTCAGGTCCATGGCCAGCCTGAGTTTGGTCCCCACACCGTCGGTGCCGGAGACCAGTACGGGCTCACGATAGCGGTCCAGGGGCACCTCGAACAGGGCACCGAAGCCGCCGAGCCCGCCCAGCATGCCGGCACGGCGGGTACGGGCTGCCTGGGGTTTGATGCGTTGTACCAGGGCATTGCCTGCGTCGATGTCGACACCGGCATCGCGATAACTGAGGCCCTTGCCGGGCGTACCCTGATTCTGGTCGGCCACCTTGTTTTACCTCGGATTGGGGGGAGCGGAAGAGAGGGGGCACATTCTAACAAAGGGACGCTGCGTCGGTCAGAGGGAGTGCGCGGAGAATACGCGGATGCAGGGCGGGCCCGACCCCTTGCCGGCGTTGCCGGGATGCGGGCGGCCCCGCTTGACTTGCCCCGGGCGGTCGCATAGCTTGCGCGGGCATGAACCGTATCTGCCTTGTTGCCGCCCTGTTCCTGGCCCTGCTGGCCGTGCGCACCGCCTCCGCGGACGAGATCCGCAACCTCTACGAGGCGGAGGTTGCCGTCACCGGCCAGGGCAGCGAAGAGCGTCAACTGGCCCTGCGTAGTGCCTTCGAGGTGGTGCTCACCAAGGTGAGCGGGCAGGGCGCCGTGGCGGCGGAATCTGCCTTGGGCGAGGCCCTGGCCAGCCCTGACCGTTACGTCCAGCAGTTCCGCTATCGTGAGCCGCCCGCGGGACAGTCCGGCCTCACCTTCTGGGCACGTTTCGACAGTGCCGCGGTGAATGCCCTGCTGCGCAGCCACCGTCTGCCGGTGTGGGGAGCGGTGCGCCCTGCCACACTGTTGTGGCTGGTGCTGGAGGAGCGTGGCCGGCGCCGCCTGGTCGGCGCCAACGACCCCGGGGCCGTCGCCTCCAGCATCACCGCCTTTGCCGAACGGCGTGGACTCCCGGTCCATTTCCCCTTGCTCGATCTCGAGGACCTGCGGCGTATTCAGCCGTCGGATGTCTGGGGTGATTTCCGCGACATCATTCAAGCCGCCTCGGAACGCTACCACGCACAGGTCATCCTGTCCGGCGCCCTGGCGCGTGACGGTGACTACTATCGCGCACGATTCACGCTTCAGTTGGGGAACGACGCCCTGCGCTGGGAGAGTGTGGGCAGCCTGGACGAGGTGATCGCCGCCGGCCTCGGCCGCGCCACGGACGAGATCGCCCAGGGCTACGGCCAGACGAGCGGCGGTGCCAGCCTGGTGACTGTGCAGGTGCGCAACGTGCAGAGCCTCGAAGACTACTTGCGAGCCATGGATTACCTGGACGCGCTCTCCGGCGTCGCACGGGTGGAACTGGTCACCGTGGAGGCCGACCAAGTCATCTATCGTCTCACCCTGCAAGGCGCTACCCATGCGCTGGTGCAGGCCATCGGTCTCGGCGACACGCTGGTCCCCGACAGCGAGCCGGCACCCGTGCCCGCCCAGGCAGAGCTCAGATACCGGCTGTTGCAGTGACGCGGCGGGACCTTCCCAATCTCATCACCGCCCTTCGCATCCTCCTCGTGGCGCCGTTCGCGTGGGCATTACTGAACGGCGTGTACGGTTTCGCACTGTTCCTGTTTGCCCTTGCCGGTGCCTCCGACGGTCTGGACGGCTATCTTGCCCGCCACTACGGTTGGCATAGTGCCCTCGGCGCCGTGCTTGACCCGTTGGCCGACAAGTTGTTACTGGTCACCGCCTATCTGGCATTGGGCGCGCTCACCTTCGTTCCCGTGACGCTGGTCGTCGCGGTGCTGGCGCGCGACGTGATCATTGTTGCGGGGGCGGGGGCCTATCGCCTGTGGTTCGGGCACCTGGAAGTGGCGCCGAGCCTCATCAGCAAGCTCAACACCGCGCTGCAAGTGGCGCTGGCCGTGGTGGCCATCGCCAGCTATGGGCTCGACTGGCTGCCCGCATGGTCTGCGGACGTGCTGGTAGCGGCGGTGTTCGCCAGTACGCTACTGAGCGGAGCCCATTACGTCGTGATCTGGAGCGTGCGTGCCTGGCGTGAATCAGGGAGGAAGGCCCCGTGAACACGGCGAGCAAGGCCCTCGTCCTGGCCGGCCTGGTCACTACAGGTGTCGTCCTCTATCTGCTGGCACCCGTGCTGACGCCCTTTCTGGTGGGGGCCGTGCTGGCTTACATCGGGGATCCGCTGGTGGATCGGCTCGAGCGCCGTATCTCCCGCACCCAGGCGGTGGCACTGGTGTTCTCGGTGCTGACCCTGGTGGTGTTCGCGCTGGTGCTGGTGCTGGTGCCGCTGCTGGCGGAGCAGATTGCCGTGCTCATGCGCCGCCTGCCTGATTACGTGGAACGCTTGCAGCAGCATGTGCTGCCATGGCTTGCCGTGCGCCTTGGACTGGAACTGCCACCGCTGGATACCGCCACCCTTGCCGCGTATGCGCGGGAGCATTGGTCAGAAGCGGGCGGCCTGGTCGCCCTGGCACTCGGTGGCGTGTCACGTACCGGTCTCGCCCTGCTCGCCTGGATCGGCAACCTGCTGCTGGTGCCGGTCGTCACCTTTTACCTGCTGCGCGACTGGGATCTGCTCACGGCACGTCTGCACGAGCTGGTACCGCGCCGTTCCGAGCCTGTGGTGGTGCAGCTGGCGCAAGCTGCCGACCAGGTGCTCGGCGCATTCTTCCGCGGCCAGTTGCTGGTGATGCTGTCCCTCGGCCTGGTGTACAGCACGGGGCTGGCCCTGGTTGGGCTGGAACTGGCGCTGCTCATCGGCCTTGTCGCCGGCCTGGTCAGCTTCGTGCCTTACCTGGGGTTCGCCGTGGGCATCGTTGCCGCAGGTATCGCAGCGGTAATGCAGTTCGGTGAAGTCATGCCGCTGCTTGGTGTGGTCGCCGTGTTCACGGTGGGCCAATTGCTCGAGGGCTTCGTGCTTACCCCCTGGTTGCTCGGTGACCGTATCGGGCTGCATCCGCTCGCGGTGATCTTTGCCGTCCTGGCCGGTGGGCAGTTGTTCGGCTTCGTGGGTATTCTCATCGCGCTGCCCGTCGCGGCCGTGGCCATGGTCATGTTGCGCTACGCCCATGAGCGCTATCTGGCCAGCGCACTGTACGGAACCCCGCCCTCATGAGCGCATCGCAACTGGCCCTGCGCCTGGCACTGCCCGACAGTGCGACCTTGGCCAATTTTCACATGGGCGATAACGGTGCGCTGTTGCACGCACTGAAAAGTGACGAGCCGTTCATCTACCTGTGGGGAAATCCGGGCGCCGGAAAATCCCACCTGTTGCAAGCGGCCTGCCATGCCGCGGCCGACGCGGGCGACTGCCCCGCCTACCTGCCGCTGCGCGATTTGATCGCCACCGACCCGGAGGTGTTCGAAGGCCTGGAGGCCGCGGGCCTGGTCTGCCTGGATGATGTGGACGCCATCGCGGGCAGGCAGGCCTGGGAACAGGCGCTGTTCCACCTCTACAATCGCGTGCGTGACGCCGGCGGCCGCATGCTCGCCACCGGCCCTGCGGCACCCGCCGGCCTCGATATCCGCTTGCCCGATCTGGTCTCGCGTCTGTCCTGGGGGCCGGTATTCCAACTGCATGCCCTCGACGACGAAGGCAAGATGGCCGCGCTGCGCGCGCGCGCGCGGGCTCGGGGACTGGAACTCTCGGAAGACGTCGCAGCCTACCTCATGCGCCGTTTCGCCCGTGACCCGCATTCCCTGTTCGCCCTGCTCGACCGCATCGACGCCGCCTCACTCGTCGCCAAGCGCCGCATCACCATTCCCTTCCTGCGCGAACTCCTGGGCTGACTGAGAAAACTGCCCAGCTTGAGAAAACTGCCCAACGCAGAGGCGCAAAGACGCAAAGGCCGCGGAGAAAAGTTCAGGATCTGCCAATGAATGCCAATGGGCGCAAAGCTTCCTGTCGCGTGTTTTGCGTCATTTGCGTTCATTGGCGGACTTTATCCCCTCCGCGTCCTCCGCGTTTTCGTCGATCAGGAACGACTTTCCCGTTTGTGCGTGCGGACGAACAGGATGGCGGAGACGAACCAGAGCAGCGACAACAACGCCATGGCGGCGGCGAGGGCCTGCACGGAGGAACCGCTGAAGGCCTCGGCGGTGCCGTAGGCGAAATAGAAAAGTGCCAGGAAGCTGCTCCATGCGTGCGTGTAAGGGCGGCCGTGCAGCAGCCCGCGCAACGGAAACAGCAAGGGTCCGACCGCGAACAACAAGGCGACGGAACGCGGGACCGTTTCAGGGGGCGCGATCCAGGCGATCCAGCTCATGAGCAAGGCGAAAAGGCCGAAATACCCCGCGAGCGTGAGTGCATGCCAGCGCAAGGATGTCATCGCGGGTGCTCTGCCAGGCGGCGTGCGATTTCCGCCACGCGCCGACCCTGGATGCGGCACAGATGGATCTCGTCTTCGGTCAACGGGCGATCGTCGGCGGGGCCCGCCACATGGCTGGCCCCGTAGGGTGTGCCGCCGCTGCACGTGCTGAGCAGTGTGGATTCGCTGTAGGGAATGCCTACAAGCACCATGCCGTGGTGCAGCAGCGGGAGCATCATGGAAAGCAGCGTCGTTTCCTGGCCGCCGTGCAGCGAACCGGTGGATGTGAACACGCCGGCAGGTTTGCCGGCGAGGCTGCCCGCCAACCACTGGCTGATGGTGGAGTCGAGAAAATACTTCAAGGGCGCAGCCATGTTACCGAAGCGCGTCGGGCTCCCGAGCAGGAGACCCACGCATTCGTCGAGGTCGCGCGGTTCCACGTACGGCGGGCCTTCCGTCGGTACCTCGGGGGAGATGCTTTCGCAGGTGGTGGACACCGGCGGCACCGTGCGGACGCGCGCGGTCATGCCGGGTACCTCATGGATGCCGCGCGCAATGTGGCGTGCCATCTCGGCGGTGGCACCGCTGCGGCTGTAATAAAGAACCAGTACGTCGTGCATTCAGAGCAAGTCCAGAACTTTTTCGGGAGGACGGCCGATCACGGCCTTGTTGCCGATGACCACGATGGGGCGCTCGATGAGCTTCGGGTGGGCAATCATGGCATCGAGCAGTTGCGCGTCGCCAAGCGCGGGGTCTCCGAGTCCCAGAGCCTTGTATTCAGCCTCGCCCGTGCGGAGCAGCTGGCGCGGGCCGATGGCGAGCAGACGCAAGAGGTGTTCGAGGGTGGCGTGATCGGGCGGGGTCTTCAGGTATTCGACCACCTCGGTGGCAATGCCCCGTTCCTGCAACAGCTCCAGTGCACCGCGCGACTTGGAACACTGCGGGTTGTAATAAATGGTAGCTTTCACGATGACCTCGGTTAATGTAACTGTCTGTATTCTACAGTCTAATTGTTGACAGCCCATAGGGTGGGTGTTACGGTGAACCGCACTTTCACGGCGATGTCGCCCGTAATGCCATTGGGAATGGAAGCAGACATCCGACGCATCCCCGCGAGGCTCATGGGCCTCTGTCTCTTCGCCACGGTCCTGGCCGGTTGTGCTATCTCGCCCCCAGTGCAGGAAATGAGCGATGCCCGCCAGGCGATCCGTGCCGCCCAGGAAGTCCAGGCCGGCAAGCACGCGGCCGCGACACTCGGCCAGGCCGAAGAGCTCCTTACCCACGCCACACGCAGCCTCGAGCAGGGGCAATACGAGGACGCGCGCCAAGCCGCACTCGCTGCCAAGGAAAAGGCCATCACCGCACGCGATCGCGCCATGGAAGCCGGGGGTGGCACACCCTAGCGCCTACTGTGCCATGCATGGATCCATTCAACACCGGGGAAAGGGGGCGTGCTGGAAAACCAATGAAAAAATGTGAACGTATCGCCTGCCGTTTATCAAGGATTCCTTGATAATCTCTCATTGTTTTGATGACTGACCGAAACCTGCCTCCCCGCGCAACACACAGGAGCTCAACAAATGAACAACAACCGCATTGCACATCTGGCCGGACTGCTGGTACTGGCCGCAACGATGAGCGCAGGCTGCGCCACTGCCCCGACCGAAGCCCCCGCCACTGAACCGGAACCTGCCGCGGAAACCGCCCCGGCCGTTGTCGCACCGAGCCACGAGGAAGCCATGCAGGCCATCGAGGACGCCCGTGCCGCGATTCGCCGTGCCGAGGCCGAAGGTGCCCTGTGGCGTGATTCCGAACGGCTGCTCGCCGATGCTGAAGCGGCCCTCAAGGCCGGTGATACCGCGCGTGCCATCGAACTCGCCCATCAAGCCCGCCGCCAGGCGGAGAACGCCATCGAGCAGAAGCGTTACGAAGAGGCGCGCATCGCCGCAAGCGCCGCTGAAAACAGCTATGAGGTGGTGGCGGGCGACAGCCTCTGGAGCATCTCCGCAAAGGCCGATATCTATGGTAATCCCTACCACTGGCCGCTGATCTACAAGGCCAACCGTGACACCATCGAGGATGCCGACCTGATCTATCCGGGCCAGGTGTTCACCATCGATCGCAGCGCCAGCTCCTCCGACATGCTCGAAGCCGCGCGCCATGCCCGTACCCGCGGTGCCTGGTCGCTGGGTGTGGTCGAGGAGTCCGACAAGGCCTATCTCGCGCGCTGAGCGAGCGCCTCAGCGGTCCAAGGCCCCGCGGTCCAATGTCCCCGGTCATGAAACCGGGGCATTGGCCGCGGGGCTTTTTCGTTGCGGGAATAAATCCCCGCGGTTTGAACACTCTTATCATGCGGTTACATTTTTCCCGCAGGGACGCTGGCCAAAGGGATATTGCGGCGCCGGCGGCGGGGTGGCAGGTTACCGGTTTCTTGAATGGAGGAGGGGAGCGTGCGCGCGCTTGCATTGGTTCTCGGACTGCTCACTGGGGCACAGGCCTTGGCCGGGGGCGTGGACTTCGCCCTCATGGGCATCGACGGCAAGTCCCATCGCCTGTCGGACTTCCGCGGCAAGTGGGTCGTGGTGAATTACTGGGCCAGCTGGTGTCCGCCCTGCGTGGAGGAAATGCCCGAACTGGTCAGTTTTCATGAGCGCCACAAGGATCGGGATGCGGTGGTCCTGGGCGTGAACATGGACGAGGCTGTGCTGGCCGAGGATATCGCGGGGTTCGTGGAGCAGTTCCTGGTGAGCTATCCGGTGTTGCTCAGCGAGCCTGACATGTTGGCCCTCGGGCCCATCAACGGTCTTCCCACCACGTTCCTGGTATCTCCCGATGGGAGGGTGGTCGCCCAGAAACTGGGCATGGTGACGGCGGAAGGTATTGAGTCCTTCATCGCGTCGGAAAGCAACAACAAGTGAATGGAGGCCACATGAAGCGTCTTTTGGTTTTGCTCGTGCTCGCGCTGGCGCTCAGCCCTGCTGCCTTCGCAGCAACGGGCAAGGATCCTTATGCGCATTTCTTCAACGACACGTTCGGTGACTTCGCCGAGGAGCTGGAGCAGGCGCAAGCCAAGGGCAAGAAGGGCGTCCTCGTCTTTTTCGAGATGGATGAATGCCCGTTCTGCCATTACATGAAAAAGAACGTGCTGAACCAGCCCGAGGTACAGAAGTACTATCGGGACAACTTCATGCTGTTCAGCGTGGATATCGAAGGCGACGTGGAGATGGTCGATTTCGCCGGCAAGACCACGACACAGAAGAACTTCGCCGAGGTCAACCGTGTGCGCGCCACGCCGGTCATCGCGTTCTTCGATCTGGAAGGCAATCCCGTGCACCGGTACACCGGCCGTACCTCGGGTACCGATGAATTCCTCCTGATGGGCCGCTACGTGGCGGATGGGGCGTACAGGCACATGCCTTTCTCCCGCTACAAGCGGGAACAGAAAAAATAAACCGATAAACCGGCCTCGCGGCCGGCGCGACGCCGGCGCCAAGCATGTGCTACAGGCGGGCAGGATGCAGTTTTGACCACCTTCGGAATTTGGGGATGACCATTTTGCAGTCTCTGGGCCGGGCGCGGGCGATGCTGCTCGGCGGTTGGCTGGCGGTGAGCGGCGCGATGGCCGCTGACGCAGCGGCGCCGTTGCCGGAACCGCTGACCCTTGAGTACGCACTGTCCCTCGCAGCAGAACCGCACCCGGCACTCGCCATCAGCCACGCTGGTGTGGATGCCTCGCGAGCGGCACTGGCAGCGGCTGAGGCGCGTACCGATGTGTCGGTGACCGCCGAGGCCCGCGCGCGCTGGATCGAGCCGCCCGACATCGCGCCCGAGCGTGAGCGGGATGATCACAAGGCCAGTCTGTTCGTCCGCAAGAATCTCTACGACTTCGGCCGCACCAGCGCCTTCCGCGCAGCCGCCGAGGCCGGTGTGGCGCGCGCCGAATCCGTGTACCAGGATGCGCTGGCGCAGCGCCGCATCGACATCATGGCGCGTTTTTTCGACGTGGTGCTCGCGGATCTGGAGTTCAGTCGCGAGGATGAGGCCATGGCCGTGGTGTATGTCACCCTGGACCGGCTCCGGCAGCGCCATGAGCTGAAGCAGATCTCCGATGTGGACCTGCTTGCCGCCGAGGCCGAATATCAAAACGTGCGGCGTTCCCGCTATGCCGCCGAAGGTCGCCAGCGTCTGACCCGTGCCGCCCTCGCCGATGCCCTGAACCGTCCCGGCAGCCTTTCGAGCGATCTGAAGCGTCCCGATCTGGCCGCTGCGGTGAGCCGGGCGCTGCCCGAGGTCGAGGTGCTCCAGGAAGCGGCGTCGGTGCGCAACCCGGTGCTCGTCGGCTTGCGCCATGCCGTGCGTGCAGCGGAAGAACGTGTGCTGGCCGCGCGTGCCGATCGCCGTCCACGTCTGGTGGGTGAACTGGAGGCCTCGCAGTACTCAAGTGAATTGGCCTCCAATGACGAGTGGCGCGCCGGCGTGGTCCTGGAGATCCCCCTCTACACGGGGGGCTTGGTGGATTCCGCGGTGGGCCAACGTCAGGCCGAGCTCTACGAGACCCGGAGCCGGCTGCGCGAGGCGCAGATGCAACTGCGCCATGCTGTGCTGGAGCTCTGGCTGCAACTGCAGACGTTGAAGGTCCAGCGTGAGGCGGCTGGCGTGGGGAGGGACTATCGCGAGCTGTATCTGGACCGCAGCCGTGCACTGTACGAACTGGAAGTGAACGCTGACCTGGGCGATGCCATGGTACGGCTGACCGAGGCCGAACTGGCGGAGGTCGATACGGAATTCCAAACGGCACTCGCCTGGGCGCGGTTGGATGCACTCACTGGCGGTCCGGTGGCCGAGCAGGCCGCGCAAGAGACACGGGAGGCGCCGTGAGCATGACGGGGTGGACGGGAATGAACAGATGGGTATTGGTGCTGGCGCTCTTTGTCACCATCACGGGGACCGCAGCGGCGGCCGAGCTGCCCGCGACGGTGCACTGGGCGCAGCGCGTGGAACTGGGTACACCGGTATCCGGCATGGTGGCACAGGTGAACGTGACCCCGGGTGCCCGGGTGCGCAAGGGTGAGGTGCTGGTGACACTGGATGCGCGGCGTTTCCGCGCTGAGCTGGTGCAGGCACGCGCCGAGATGGAACGCCTGACTCAGGTGCACGCGGAGGCCGAGCGCGAGAACGAGCGTGCACAGGAGCTCTACGACCGCACGCTGCTGTCCGATCACGAGCTGGAGGTGACCAAGATCGCCCACGCCACGGCCGCGGCACAGTTGCAGGCGGCGAAGACCGCGGTCACCAAGGCGGAACTCGATCTGGAATACAGCCGCGTGCGCGCACCGTTCGATGCGCTGGTACTCGAAGTCAGGGCGGGTGTGGGCCAGGCCGTGGCCGCCGATCTCACCACCGTGCCCCTGGTGACGGTGGCTGAAGCAGGGCGCCGCATCGTCCGCGCGGTGCTCGAGGAAGGCCGGCTTGCCGATATCCGTCCCGGCCTCGCGCTGGATGTGCGCACGGGGGGCCGGGTCTATGCGGGCAAGGTGACCCATATCGGACTCGAACCCGTGACCGGGGCGGCTACCCTGGCCTATCCGGTGGACATCCTCATCGACGTGCCGGAAGACGCCGCACTGCGTGCC
Organism: Thiohalomonadaceae bacterium; assembly: GCA_041677345.1. Classification (GTDB taxonomy): domain Bacteria; phylum Pseudomonadota; class Gammaproteobacteria; order Thiohalomonadales; family Thiohalomonadaceae; genus JALOAT01. The sequence goes on along the minus strand of JBAYQE010000043.1, from coordinate 1,879 downwards.
GGCCAGCCGGCCAGCGTGGTGCTGCCGTGATCTGTAGGCGTTGCCGTGTCACCGGCCGGGTACAGGGTGTCTGGTTCCGCGGTGCCACACGCCGCGAAGCCCTGGCCCTCGGCATCACCGGTGCGGCCGTCAACTTGCCGGACGGCAGCGTCGAGGTGCTGGCCTGCGGCGATGAGCATGCCATCGAACAGCTCAAGTCCTGGCTCTGGCAAGGCCCGCCCGCCGCCCGCGTGGACAACGTCAGCTGCGAAGCGGTGGAGATAGCACCGCCGGCGGATTTCACCACCGGTTAGGGAAGCTCTGAAATAGTAGCGACCAATGGCGCCAGAACTCCAAAATGAGCGCATTTCCCCGCGTCATGAACTTTGTTGCGGTTGGTCCTTGAACTCACGTTATTCTCGTTCCCGACCTGATTTACCTGAACAGGGGATCAGATCGGGGATTTTTGCAGAAGTTCCCTAGCGCGATAACGCGAGATCCGGTGCTGTGGACTCACGGTACCTTTTTCAATAAATAGAAAAACTTGCAAAATAGTATGAAGCGGGGTGTTCGACTCAGCCACGCTGCAGATGCACCACCCAACAGTGCCCCGGAAAGAAGCACCCATTGCCCGGCGAGACCATCACCACTAGTCAATTGGTAAGCAGCAATCACAAACGCGACCAGACTGGAGGAGATACCAAACCATCTGATCCATCGAACGAACTGCTTATTTCCTCGCACTATCATCAGGCCCGGTAACACAACACCAGGAAGAACGAAAGTGGTGCACACCAACTGAGCGACGGCCCTAATTTCGATAGGAGCCTCCGATACCAATCGGAACCCCAAGATCATTGTGCTCGCAAATCCAAACAGTGCCAGCATTATGGTGCTTACAAAGACAGCCAGACCCGGAGGAAACAGCAGGACTTTCTTACCGTGCTTGATATCCTGGGCTAATTGCTCCAATTCGGTTCTGGGACCTGCCATTAATAGACCTCGAATTCCTCGAATACAGCAATCGTAAAATCCTTTGCTCTGCCGGGTTCACGAATTACGCCGCCAGTCGCGCTACCAGCAAAACTGAGGCCAGCACCGACAGCATCCCGCAACTGCATGCGCACGGTATTGCTTAGTTCGACTTTTCCGAAGCGCTTTGGATACTTTCCGGCTGCCACCAGTGCCTTTAGAGTTTTGTTGCTCACCCCGGGCGTGTTTGCCCTAATAACCTCTTCGGTCAAGTTCTTCCGCTGCTGCCGCGATAGGCCTTTCAGCACCTCCTTGAGTGGGGTTCCGGCTTATTGAGCCGCAACACCATTTTCACCGTGGCCCCTGCTGCCGCCCCTGCACCGGCGATTGAAATAACGTCAAGTGCCGTCATCGTATGAATGTACCACTCTTGACTATCAAGCCACCGGTTCGTTTCTGCACTGCCGTAGTCTGTTTCACTCGCCATGCGCACAACTGAATTGACGCACTGGAGGGAAGAAGCGCTCGCTCCACCATAACTGAGAATGGTCACTACCCCGCTGGAACCCCCAGTAATTGGCACCACCGCGCCGCTCCCCGCAACAACTACCCAGGAGATTGCAGCTGCACCGCAGCTCAAGGACATGCTGAGTAGCTCGGAAAAAAACCTGTCACCGGCAGCTGTGGGGATTCGAGTGCCAGCGCGATGCGTCGCATTCGGGGCCTGAACCACAACGGTGATGTACCCTGGCTGGCAAATCGGTGGGTAGGGCCTAACCACATGCATTTTTCGACCATCGAAGTATTGTAACCGCTCAATAAACCCCGTCTTCCCCCGTCGCACCGCCTAATCCAAACTCCCTGCATCGAGATTGAAAGGCAGCAGAGCCTCGAAGTCCTCGACGGACGTGGCGGCGGGCAGCTCTTT
>JBAYQE010000042.1:0-20875 GCA_041677345.1 Thiohalomonadaceae bacterium | reverse complement strand
CCAGTAAAGCCGCAATCTCCTTCAGGCGTATTCCTCGCTCGCGCAGCTTGCGTGCCTCGGCCCTCTTGTCCTGCATATCCATATGCCTGTTCTCCTACTACCACTTTCCATAGAACCCTTCTTTAAGGGCATCGTATAAATTCGCGGCAGTGTGCATTTCACCGTCGTACTCTATTTCCTCGTTGCCCTTCACTTCGACATATGTGCCGTCTTCGAGCTTGAAGCGATACGTTGTCTTCTCCAGGTCCTGCTCCTTCACCAACACGCCCTGGAACGCCTCAGGGTTGTAGCGGAAGGTGGTGCAGCCCTTCAGGCCCTGCTCGTAGGCGTACAGGTAAATGTCCTTGAATTCCTCGAAGGGGAATTCCGTGGGGACGTTGGCGGTTTTGGAAATGGACGAATCAATCCACTTCTGCGCGGCGGCCTGCACGTCCACGTGCTGCTTGGGGGTCACCTGCTCGGCGGAGATGAAGTAGTCGGGCAGTTGCTCGTCCGGATCCTGGCTGTATGGCATGGCCTTGGGGTTGACCAGGTGCCGGTAGGCCAGCAGTTCGAAGGAGAACACGTCGACCTTTTCCTTGGTCTTCTTGCCTTCGCGGATCACGTTGCGCGAATAGTGGTGCGCGAAGCTGGGTTCGATGCCGTTGCTGGCGTTGTTGGCCAGAGATAGCGAAATGGTGCCGGTGGGCGCGATGGAGCTGTGGTGGGTGAAGCGGGCACCGACCACGGACAGTTCGTCCACCAGGTCCTGGTCCACTTCGGCGATCTTCTGCATGTAGCGGCTATAGCGCCCGTGCAGCATCTTGCCCTTGAGCTTGTCGCCCAGCTTGTAGCCGTCACGCTTCAGCTCCGGGCGCTTGCGCAGCATTTCGGCAGTGATCTCGAACTCCTGTTCCATGATGGGCGCGGGGCCCTTTTCCTTGGCGAGTTCCAGGCCCGTGCGCCAGCCCACCAGGGCCATTTCACGGGTGACGCGTTCGGTGAATTCCAGGGAGTCGGCCCCGCCGTATTTCATGCGCAGCATGGTGAGCGTGGAGCCGAGGCCCAGGTAGCCCATGCCGTGACGGCGCTTCTGTTCGATTTCCTTGCGCTGCTGTTCCAGCGGCAGGCCGTTGATCTCCACCACGTTGTCGAGCATGCGCGTGAACACGGCCACGGCCTTGCGGAAGTTTTCCCAGTCGAAGCGCGCCTTCGGCGTGAACGGGTCCAGCACGAAGTTGGTGAGGTTGATGGAGCCGAGCAGGCAGGCGCCGTACGGGGGCAGGCCCTGCTCACCGCAGTTGTGCGCGTGCAGGCCGTTGGCGTCGAAGGTGTTGATGCCGGGCACTTGCACGTCATACACGTCCTCCACGCCGTCGGCTTCGACGGCCTCCACGCGGGCGGTGAAACGCTCGCGGTTGAGGGCGCGCTTGTAGGAGGCGAGGAGCTCGGCCAGGCGTGCGGCCTTGTCGGTGTCGGCGAAGCCGATCAGGGTTTCGAAACGGCTCAGGTTTTCGCCGCTGATCACCAATTCGTGCTGCGCCTGGATGGCATCCGGCTTGTTTCCACCCTGGCCGTCCGGCAGCAACGTGGGGCCTGCAGCACGGCGGTTGCGGTAGATGGTTGACGCGATGCCGAGGCGCAGCAACATGCGCTGGGCCGCTTCCAGATCACCCGGGTGCGACTGGGAAAGGCGCACGCTGATGCCCTTTTCCTGCGAACCCTGCACCGAACCATCGGTATCGAGCAGGCCGCGCAGCAGGCCGCGATAGAACTCGGAGGAAGCAGCTTCCATGGCGGGCGTGATGCGTTTGGCGTCCGGGCGCAGGCCCAGGTCGAATGCCAGGTCGCGGATGGCTGCGGTGGACAGGCGGAATTCGTTGCGGCCCACCACTTCGGTCCAGCCCATGAAGTCGGCGCGGTGCGGCAGGGTGCGTGCGGCGGCGAGCGCCTCGCTCATGACGGCGTGGGTGCCCGCAGAGAAACCGGCGCGCAGACCGTTCACCGCGGCGACCTGCTTCCACACGGACAGCACGGCCGCATCCTGCTTGAGGGTGCCGTCGCCCAGCAACAGGCCCATGAGGTAGCCCTCGTTGTGGCCGTACGCGCCGGCCCACTGGGCGTTTTCGCTGTGATCGTTGAGCAGCACGCGATCGCCGGTGCGCAACTCGCCGGCGGCGCACCACTCGGTTTCCGTGCTGTAGCGGGTGAAGTGGGTGACGCGGCGCACGCGATGATCGGCGGTGAGGCGCAGGCTGTAACCCTCGGTGGTGCGCAGGCGCACCACGGGCTTGGTGGCGGTGCGGAAGAAACCTTCCGGACCGGTGGCGTGATCGGCGCCGTCGACGCGCGCCAGGAAGGGCTTGCCGATGAGGTCTTTCACCTGGCGCGGACCGGCGGCGGTGTGCACCCAGGTGTCGGCGGTGACGCAGGGATTGGTCGCACGGATGTTCTCGCACCACCAGTTGTTGTTCATGTCGTTGTACTGATCGATGAGGATGAAGCCGGGCTCGGCGTAGTCGTAGGTGGAAGACATGATGAGGTCCCACAGACGACGGGCCTTGATGGTCTTGTAGACCTTGCAGGCGACCAGGCCTTCCTCGTTGAGGATGTAGCTCTTCGTGGTGGGCCACTCGCGCCACACCACGTCGTCGGCCTTGGCCAGGTCGATGCAATCGACCTCCACTTCCTTTTCGGTGAGCGGGAAGGCGAGCGGCCACAGGTCGTCGTTCTTCACCGCCTCCATGAAGTCGCGGGTGACCAGCAGGGACAGGTTGAACTGGCGCAGACGGCCGTCCTCGCGCTTGGCGCGGATAAAGTCGGCCACGTCGGGATGGCCCACGTCGAAGGTGGCCATCTGGGCACCGCGGCGGCCGCCGGCGGAGCTCACCGTGAAATACATCTTGTCGTAGATATCCATGAACGACAGCGGTCCCGAGGTGTAGGCGCCGGCACCGGCCACGAAGGCGCCCTTGGGGCGCAGGGTGCTGAACTCGTAGCCGATGCCGCAGCCGGCCTTGAGGGTGAGGCCCGCCTCGTGGACCTTCTGCAGGATGTCGTCCATGGAGTCGGTGATGGTGCCCGACACCGTGCAGTTGATGGTGGAGGTGGCGGGCTTGTAGGCCTGGGCGCCGGCATTGGAGGTGATGCGGCCGGCGGGGATGGCGCCGCGACGCAGGGCCCACAGGAATTTCTCGTACCACTCCTCGCGCTTCTCGGGGGTGGTCTCCACCTCGGCGATGGCGCGGGCGACACGCTGGTAGGTGTCGTCCATGGTCTGGTCGATGGGTTCGCCTGCCTTGGTCTTGAGGCGGTACTTCTTGTCCCAGATGTCAGCGGAAGCGGGTTGGAAGGGGATGTCGGTAACGTTGGTCGGCACGGCTTTGAGGCGGACAGGCTGCTGGCTCACGGGGCTTTTCCTTTCATTATTCGTTGCCCGCTTCCAAGCGGGGGGACACAAGATATTGTGTGATGGGGCGACACTGTACGGACCGTGACGGGCTCGCGTCAACCACGAATTCGTGCTTGACGTGCGCGAAAAATGTGTTAATCGCCAAGGGGTTGCGAAGCACCCGAAAAAATTCCCATGCCTGTTCAGGCACATAGCCGCGTCAATTGAAGCACCACCACAAACACAATATTTAGTGGCTCTAATATGCCCGTTTTTCCGGCCATTCCCTAACAGTGAGCACTCGCTCGGCCGTGATGCCTCGATTTCCCGAGAGGGGGAGGTGCAGGAAAACACCTAGCACCCGATTGAGAACCGGAATGGGCGCACATATATGTACAGTCGACCACAGTCGACACATAAGGAGAGAACCATGGCACTGATGCGTACCAACGATCCCTGGGCTCTGCTCGACCAGTTCCGCCGCGAGATGGAGCGCGCCACCGGGCAGGGCGGTGAAGAAGGTGTGACGGCGAGCGATTGGGTGCCGGCCGTGGACGTGCGTGAGGAAGGTGACTGCTTCGTCATCACAGCCGACGTCCCGGGCGTGGACCCCAAGGCCATCGATGTGCATACCGAGAACGGTATGCTGGTCATCAAGGGTGAGCGCGATGTCCGCAAGAAGGAGGAACATGATGGCTACAAGCGCATTGAGCGCGTGTACGGCAGTTTCTTCCGCCGCTTCACCTTGCCCGACACGGCGGATGTGGAACACATCGCGGCCAAGTCTCAGAACGGCGTGCTGGAGATCCGCGTGCCCAAACACGAAAAACTGCAGCCGCGGAAAATCAGCGTGCAGGCCGACTAAACCGCCGGCGGGGTGGGGGCCACCCCACCCCGCCCAGGGGCCAGCGCATGCAATACAAGGACTACTACAAAATCCTCGGCGTCGAACGCAGCGCCACCCAGGACGAAATCAAGAAAGCGTACCGGCGGCTCGCGCGCAAATATCACCCGGACGTGAGCAAGGAGCCCAATGCGGAGGAGCGCTTCAAGGAGATCAATGAGGCCCATGAGGTGCTCCAGGACCCGCAGAAGCGCGCCGCGTACGACCGCCTGGGCAGCGGGTGGCAGAGCGGCCAGGAGTTCCGGCCGCCGCCGGGCTGGGACCGGGGCTTCGAATTCACCGGCGGCGGCTTCGGTGGCGCCGGGCCGTCCAGCTTCAGCGATTTTTTCGAGAGTCTGTTCGGCAACGGCAGTCCCTTCGGCGCAGACTTCCGCACCCGGCGCAGCTCCGGCAAGCCCCTGCACGGCGCAGACCATCGCGCGCGTATCCAGGTCACCCTCGAGGAGGCCTATCACGGCGCCGTCAGGCCGGTGCAGCTGGAGCGGCCCGAACTGGACCGCAATGGCCATGTGCTCACCCGCACCCACACACTGAAGGTGCGCATCCCCGCCGGCATCACGGCGGGACAACAGATCCGCCTGCCCGGCCAGGGCAGCGCCGGGCCGACCGGGGGCGAGCGGGGCGACCTCTACCTGGAAGTGGAGATAGCGCCGCACCCGCTGTTCCACCTGGACGGACGCGACATCATCCTGGACCTGCCCCTCGCACCCTGGGAAGCGGCGCTCGGCGCCAAGGTGGCCGTGCCCACCCTGGGCGGCACCGTGGAGGCGCGCATCCCCGCGGGTGCGCACAGCGGTCAGCGGTTACGCCTCAGGGGGCGTGGCCTGCCGGGAAATCCCCCGGGAGACCAGTACCTCGTGCTGCAGATCAGCACGCCGCCCGCGGATACCGATGCCAAGCGCAAGCTGTACCGCGACATGGCCAAGGCCATGCCTTTCAACCCGCGCGCCCACCTGGGCGTGTGAACGGTGGCGCGGCAGGGAACTTGCGCCCGCCGCAATAATCGAAATCTCTGGTTTTCGTCACTAACAAGACCAAGGAGACCGACCATGAGCACCCTCGACCAGATACGCCACGGGCTGCAGCGCGCCTTCGAGAACCTCAGCGAAGGCTGGCAGGAACTGCGTGATCGCACCGCACAGGCGCTCACGCGCTTTCAGCCCACCCGGCGCGAGGTACAGAGTGCCGAGGATCAGGTGGCCCTGCACAGCTCCCGCTGGGGTTTGCTGGCCGCGGACGTACGCGAGGAAGAAGACCAGGTCGTCGTACGCATGGAGGCGCCGGGCATGGACAGCGATGACTTCGACCTGTCGGTACTCGACCGTCGCCTGCTGCTGGTGCGCGGTGAAAAGCGCGTGCAGCGGGAGGAAACCCGCGGCCACTACGTGCTCATGGAAAGCGCCTATGGGCGTTTCGAACGCGCCATTCCGCTCCCGGCGGAGGTGGACGAGACGCGCACCCGGGCCGCGTACCAGCGCGGCGTACTGCGTGTGATCCTTCCCAAACTCAGGACCGGCACCCGCCGGCGCATCAACGTCCAGGTGGACTGAAAGGCTGTCATGTCCCGATCGCTTCCCATGCTTCTCCTCGCCGGCACACTCGCCGCCGGTACCGCACAGGCGGCCCTGCCCGCCCTGGATAGCCAGGGTCAACCGCTGCCGACACTGGCCCCCATGCTGGAGCGCACCGTGCCCGGTGTGGTGAACATCTTCACCCGCACCAAAGTGCCCCAGCAGCAGCACCCGCTGTTTTCCGATCCCTTCTTCCGCCACTTCTTCGACCTCCCCGCGCAACCGCCCGAACGCTTCGCCCAGAGCCTGGGGTCGGGGGTCATCGTGGACGCGAAACAGGGCTACGTCCTCACCAACCATCACGTGATCGACCGCGCCGTGGAGATCTCCGTGAACCTGGCCGACGGCCGCAGCCTCACGGCCGAACTGGTGGGCTCCGACCCGGAAACCGACGTGGCCGTCATTCAGGTGAAGGCCGACAGCCTGGATGCCCTGCCGCTGGCGGATTCCGACCAGCTGCGCGTAGGCGACTTCGTGGTAGCGGTGGGAAATCCCTTCGGGCTCGGCCAGACCGTGACCTCGGGCATCGTCAGCGCCCTGGGCCGCACCGGGCTCGGCATCGAGGGGTATGAGGATTTCATCCAGACCGATGCCTCCATCAACCCCGGCAATTCCGGTGGCGCCCTGGTGAACCTGCGCGGCGAACTGGTGGGCATCAACACGGCCATCCTGTCACGCAGCGGCGGCAATGTGGGTATCGGTTTCGCCATTCCCATCAACATGGCGCGTGATGTGATGGCGCAGCTGGTCGAACACGGCGAGGTGCGCCGCGGCCAACTGGGTGCGGCAGCCCAGGACCTCACCCCGGATCTGGCCTCCGCCTTCGGCCTTCCCGACCAGCGCGGCGCGGTGGTCACCGAGATCACCCCTGGCTCGCCGGCGGACAAGGCCGGGCTGCGCAGCGGTGACGTGATCCTGTCAGTGAACGGCCGTAACATCGGTAGCGCGGCGGAACTGCGCAATGCAGTGGGGCTGTTGCGCGTGGGCCAGAAGGTTGAGATCCACGTGAATCGCAACGGCAAGTCGCTGGTGCTGCGTGCCGAGGTGCAGGAGCCGCCGGCAGTGGTCGCCGAAGGCGAAAAGATACATCCACGGCTGGCGGGCGCCGTGGTGGGCGATATCGTGGAAGGCATGCCTTATTACGGCAAGCTCAAGGGTGTAGTGGTACTGGAAGTGGCCCCTGCGAGCCCCGCCTGGCGCGCCGGGCTGCGGGCGGGCGACGTGATCATGTCGGCCAATCGCCAGCCCACCACCGACCTCGGCAGCCTGCGCAAGGCCGTGGGCAAGTCCCGGGATCTGCTGCTCAACATCCAGCGCCGCGGCGCGGCCATGTTCCTGGTGCTGCGCTAGGCCATCACGTCGCGCAGCCCGGCACGCCAAGGTCCCGTTACCCGTCATTCCGGCGTAAACCGGGGTGACGGGAAGCGGGCGATAACCCGCTTTCGTTTCACATTCCGTCTCCTCCCCCCACGCGCCTGCCCCATCCCCCGTGGCCTCGGCGTCCTGGTCCGGCCAAGCGGCAGCCGGCCATTCCGGCGCCCGGAATCCGTCGCCCCGCGCGGACCTGTGCCGCATACCCCCCGAAAGGAATAGTTGACCATTTTTATAGGACTATTACATTAGTCAATAACCGAACGCTAATACGCTTCGGGGGCAACCCGAACGGGCTGCTCCGACACCTAGCGCAGAACCGGAGGTACACATGGCAGGCAATCTCATCAACGACTTCCCTGGCGACGGCGTCGTGACCGTCAACCGCGTGGTCCTGAAACAAGGCTACAGCCTGGATGACCTGCAGGAACGGGTCGCGCTGCTGTGCGAGAACGTGAAGACCTACCACTCCGACACCGGCTTTGTGGGCGGCTTCGTTGCCCTCAACAGCGGCATGATCTCCAACGAGGGCTCCACGGTGGGCCAGAGCGTGGCCAGCCCGTTGAAGGGGCGTGAGGCACTCATCATTACCTTCTGGCGTTCCTTCGCTGAGCACGAAGCCTCCCACCGCTCCGAGACGTTCCAGCCCCTGTTCAAGGACGTGCTGTCCCTGTGCGAGAACGGCAACGAGGAGATCGCCTACGAGATGCTGTGGTCCGGCGCGGCCTACAGCCCGGACCAAGCCCGGGCCGCCAGGGAGGCAAAAGCCCTCTACGTGGCCTAAACTGTCGTTGTCACACCCACAGGGGAAACGCCGTCGGCCTTCGTGCCTTCGGCGTTTTCTTTTTTTCGCTAGCGCAGATCCGCGGCCTGGCCCGCCAGCCCATCTCACCGGTTTTTCTTTACAAAATCCCAATAAGTCCATGGCCGGATTTCACAAGTTGCCGGCGCGCCGCCATCCGGAATGCGGCTAAACCTTGGGAGGCCGCATCGGGCTGCGGGGAAACCCGCATCCAGTCTCACCTACGCAAGGAGGATCCCAATGAAGAAGACGCCTATCGCGATCGCAGTACTCTCGGCCTCCATGGCCCTGGCCGCGGGTAGTGCCTTCGCCGCAGGCCAGTCCGGTTATGGCGGCAGCGCCAGTGGCTCAGGCATGCAGCAGGGCATGGACATGAGCTTCTCGGAACTGGACATGAATTCCGACGGCATGGTGAGCCAGGACGAGGCCGCCCAGTCCCCCGTGCTGAACCAACACTGGAGCACGGCCGACAGCAATCAGGACGGCAGTTTGGACCAATCGGAATTCAGCGCCTTCGAGGATACCCTGGCCAGCGGTGCAGGGGCGGGCGGTAATACCGCCCTGGACAAGAGTTTCTCCGAACTGGATGCCGACACGGACGGCATGATCACGCGCGAGGAAGCGGCTCAATCATCGGTACTCAGCCAGAACTGGACCAATGCAGATGCCAATCAGGACGGGTCCATCGACCAGTCCGAGTTCAGCGCCTTCGAAGCCCAGATCGGCGGCGCATCCATGGGCGGCCAGAGTGGCGGCGCCATGGGAGGCGGGACGGCAGGCGGTAGCGCAGCCATGTCGTTCGAGTCACTGGACACCAACGCGGACGGCATGATCAGCCAGGACGAAGCGAGCACCAATCCCAACCTATCCGATCAGTTCACCTCTGCCGATGCCAACCAGGACGGCAGCGTGGATCCGTCGGAGTTCAGCGCCTTCGAATCACAGATGGGTACCATGCCTCCTCCAGACAGCAGCATCGACCAGCCCATGGATCAGCCCGGTATGGGTGGTGGCATGGGCGGTGAGACCGGAGGTGGTATGGGCGGTGGCTCCGGCGGGATGTGACCGGCTGCAGGAGGCACGACAGGCGCCTGGCCCCGCACGGCCAGGCGCCTTGAGAGGGTTTCTTATTTCGCGAGCGTGGTCGTCGTAGTGGGCACCGTGACGGCCACACGCTCGCCCGTACCGGGGGCGCAGTGGCTGAGTACCAGTGACGCGGGCTCCAGAGAGAAAATGAAGGGTGCGGCCTTCTGCAGTACCGACAGGCCGAGGATAAAACGGGTCTTACCCGGGAACACAGCCGCTTCCACGTCGTTGATGCGGCAGTTGCCACCGATGTTCACGGCCGTGAGCCGGTAGACTGGAACCACCATTTCACTGCCGTTGGCGAGAATGCCCCGCAGGTCACGCACGTAGCGGGCATTGTTGGTGCGCTTCAACTCACGCAGGGCCTCTTCGTTGATGGTCATGTAGCCGGAGCCGGTATCCACCATCAACTCCACGAGCCCCAGTCCATCGATGTGCCCGGGCACGTAGAAGGTCGCTGCGCCTTTCACCTTCATGGGTACCGAGGTATTGAACTCGGCCGCCCCGGCAACTGCGACTCCTCCCATGCACGCAGTCGCAAACAGTACCGACAGAAGACGTTTTTTCATGTGACGTTCGCTCGTGGCTTGTTGCGGTCGGCAGTGACTTTAGAGATGGGACTCCGTGTGCACAGCCGACTGGCTCACAGAACCGCCCCGGCCTTCGCTGCGCCTTCATTTCTGCGTCCGATCACGAAGTCCCCAGGCACCGGCCGGTTTAGACCAGGCCGGATGGAGAAAGGTCCTGGCGCGATACCTCACTCCTCCTGCAAAGAAAATGGTGAAGCGTTGTCACCATTTTCTTGCACGGGCGTGAGGCCGGGAACGGCGGGCAAACCCCGTCCGTTATGGCGACTCCGCGCCCACTGTGGTCCATCCCCTGCGTTAGGTCGCCAAAAGTGGATTACGTTCCGAGCGATGGTGGAATTGCGAGCTAAAGACCGCGGCACCTGTCCGTCCGGGGCGCCTGTGGACCGACACGACAAAAAAGCCCCGCAATGCATTCGCACTGCGGGGCTCTTGCCGTCGTCCGCGCATCAGGCGACGGACGTATCAGGCAACGGATTGGTAATAGAGGTTCTGTGGATGGTTTGCCTGGGCGAAAAAGAACCAGCGCTCTGCCAGCAGGCCGATGTACTGGACCACGAACGCCGTAAGCAGGATACCGCTGGTCCGACCGCCGATTCCGGCACTCAACAACACCAGGGGTACCAGGAACACGGCGAACAGGAAGAACCACTTGATGGAGCGCAGCAGCACCGGCTTGGCGCCGTGGAAATACTCGCGGGTGTTGTACGAGCCACCCATGGAGCCCTGGGTCTTCTGCACGATCTTCGGGTGCTTGATGCCAATAGCGGTCTGCAGCGTGGACTTGGGTTTCAGCCGTGCGTTGCGGATGAGTGATGCGGAGCGGCTGGCGAAGGCGAGCAAGGTCAGGATCACCGCCCAACCGGCCATGAACGGTACCAGGTGTGGTGCCACATAGGCGGCATACAACGTGGCAAAGGTGAATCCCGAGGACCAGCCCAGCAGGATGTAGTTCACCACTGTGAGGGGTGTGTTCCATTCCCGCAGAAAGCGCAGGCAGGCATAGATCATGCCGGTGCTCAGGAACAACGCGAAGGCGAGCACGGTGCCGACGGAGCCGATCAGGAAGGTGAGGGTCACCGGCGCACCGCCAGGCATGGCGCCCACCACCGGGCTAAAGCTGAACATGTGCGTAATGCCGTAGATGAATACCGCACCCATGAACGCCGGCAATGCAATGACTTCACGCGACAGCCAGGACGTGCGCCAGCGCGTCGCGGTGCGCCATGCACGCTCGGGGCGGCCGAGATGCCAGAAGGAGGCGATGAGACCCGCCACCAGAAACAGCAGCGAGAGTACGCTGCCGTACGCGTAGAACGAATGCGGCTGTTCCGGCAGAAATGCGAACGCCACGTGCGACTCGACGGTGAACATGGCCAGGAACAGGCCCTGCCCCACGCCGATGAGGGTGGTGAGGAAAATGACAGAGAATGCTGGATGCATCGTTTCGTTCCGTTCAGTTAGAAGCTGGTCACGTCGTCGAGCGAGGGCTCGGTGGTGGCCGGCTTCGGCAGTTTGCTGTCGATCTTGAGCGGGTTGGCCGCGCGCTCGATCTCATCCTCGCGGATGTGCATCTTGACCTTGTGGCGTGGCAGGTAGTGGTTGGCCGGACTGGTACCCCATTCGGGCATCAGTTGGTAACCACCGTGCTCACGGATGGCCACCGACACCTCGGATTCCGGATCGTGGATGTCGCCGAACAGGCGCGCGCCCGCGGGACAGGCACGCACGCAGGCGGGACGACGTTCCTCGGCCGTCAAGCTGGCGTCGTAGATGCGGTCCACGCACAAGGTGCACTTCTTCATGATCTTCTGGTGCTCGTCGAACTCGCGGGCGCCGTAGGGGCACGCCCACGAGCAGTACTTGCAACCGATGCACTTGTCGTAATCCACCAGCACGATGCCGTCTTCCTTGCGCTTGTACGACGCGCCCGTGGGACACACCGGCACACAGGGCGGCTCTTCGCAATGCAGGCATGACTTGGGAAAGTGCACGGTCTCGGTGAGCGGGAATTCGCCCACTTCATAGGTCTGCACACGATTGAAGAACGTGCCGGTCGGGTCCTTGCCGTACGGGTTCTGATCCACCATGGGACCGGCACTGCCGGAGGTGTTCCACTCCTTGCAGTTGGTCACGCAGGCATGACAGCCGACGCACACGTTCAGGTCGATGACTAGGGCTAATTGGGTCATGTTCTCGAAACCTTTTTTGTATGCCGCAGAGCGCACCAGGCCCCTGTAGGAGCGGCCCCCGGCCGCGATTGGCTTCGGTCGAAGAATCGCGGCCGGGGGCCGCTCCTACAGGTGATGAAATCCTGCCTCGGTAATTCCGCGGCTACCTCTCTCAGGCCTTCTTCTTCACCTTGCCGGCGAAGTAGTTCCAGACCTTATTGCGCTCGGGCTGGCCCGGGTAGGGCTGCATGGGTGCAAACTGCGGTGACGTGAATTGCTCCCCGTCTTCCGCCTTGTAGATGCGCACCCGCACGTCGTACCACGCGGCCTGACCCGTGATGGGGTCGGAGTTGGAAACGTGCTTGCCATCCGGCGCCGGCAGTTCCTCGGAAATGAGGTGGTTGAGCAAAAAGCCCTTCTGCGACTCGTTGGCGTCCGGCGTGAGATTCCACGCCCCCGCGGCCTTGCCGATGGCGTTCCAGGTCCACACGGTGCCGGGCTCCACGGCCTCGGAATGCTTCGCCATGCAGCGCACCTTGCCCCACTGGCTCTCCACCCAGATCCAGTCTTCGTCCTGGATGCCGGCGGCCAGTGCGGTCTGCGTGTTCACGTACAGCAGGTTGTGCGCGTGGATCTGGCGCAGCCAGGCGTTCTGCGAGTCCCAGGAGTGATACATGGCCATGGGACGCTGGGTGATCGCCGCCAGCGGATACTTGTGCTTGTCCGACACCTGGCACTCGAGCGGGTCGTAGAAGAACGGCAGCGGATCGAAATAGGTCTCGACGCGCTTGGCCAGATGCGCAGGCGGCTTGCGGCTGATACCGCGCCCCTGGGCGGCGGCACGGAACTTCTGCAGCACTTCCGAATAGATGTGGATCAGGACCGGCTCTGCATAGCGCGTGATGCGGTTGCGCTGCGACCACTCGAGATAACCCTGATTCCAGTTGCGCATGTACTGGTAGCTCTTGGGCAACTCGTAGTGGAACACGCAGTTGTTCTTGGCGTACATCTCCCACTGTTTCGGGTTGGGCTCGCCGCGCATGTGCTTCTCGCCGCCCTTGCCACGCCAGCCCGCCAGAAAGCCGATACCGGAACCCGGCTCGGTCTCGTAGTTGACGATGAAGTCGGGGTAGTCGCGGAACTTGCGCTCGCCGCCAGCTGTGGTGAAGGCGGGCAGCTTGAGGCGTGTACCGAGTTCGATGAGCACGTCCTGGAACGGCTTGCAGTCACCGGTGGGCGGTAGCACGGGGATACGCACCGAGTCCACCGGGCCGTCGAACTCGGAGATCGGACGGTCCAGGATGGACATGACGTCGTGCCGCTCAAGATAGGTGGTATCCGGCAGGACCAGGTCGGCAAACGCCGTCATCTCCGACTGGAACGCATCCGCGACAACGATGAACGGGATCTTGTATTCGCCGTCCTCGTCCTTGTCGTTGAGCATCTTGCGCACTTCCGCCGTGTTCATGGTGGAGTTCCACGCCATGTTCGCCATGAAGATGAGCAAGGTGTCGATCTTGTACGGGTCGCCGCGCCACGCATTGGTGATCACGTTGTGCATCAGGCCGTGCACCGACAGCGGGTATTCCCAGGAGAAACCCTTGTCGATGCGCACCGGTTCGCCCTTCTCGTCCACGAACAGGTCATCCGGATCGGCCGGCCAGCCCAGCGGCATGCCCGCCAGCGGGGTGTTGGGCTGCACCGCCTCGGGGCCCTTGGGCGGGCGCGCGCAGGGCGGGATGGGACGCGGGAACGGCACCTTGTGACGGAAGCCGCCCGGACGATCGATAGTGCCCAGAATGGACATGAGGATGGCCAGGGCACGGATGGTCTGGAAGCCGTTGGAGTGGGCGGCCAGGCCGCGCATGGCGTGGAAGGACACCGGGTTGCCGGTGACGGTCTCGTGCTCGACGCCCCAGCTGTCGGTCCAGGCGATGGGCAGCTCGATGCGGTGGTCGCGCGCCGTGATACCCATTTCGTGCGCGAGGCGACGGATGGTCTCGGCGGGAATGCCGGTGATCTGCTCGGCCCATTCCGGGGTGTATTCCTGCACGCGCTCCTGCAGCAACTGGAACGCGGGCTTCACCACCGTGCCGTCGTGCAGCTTGAACTCGCCGCGCAGGAACGGGTCGGCGCCCGGGGTGTGGGTGACCACGGGCTTGTTGGTGTTGCGGTCCCACCACAGGGCGTTCTGCGGGTCGTAGCAGCCTTCCGCGCGCGGCACTTCGGCGCGCGCGAACATGCCGAACTCGTCGCTCTTGTCGTTGACGTTCACCAGCTGGCCGGCGTTGGAGTAACGCACCAGGAAGTCACGGTCGTACAGGCCCTTGGCGAGGATCTCGTGGATCACCGCCAGCAGGAAGGCGCCGTCGGTACCCGGACGGATGGGCACCCATTCGTCGGCGATGGCCGAGTAGCCGGTACGCACCGGGTTGACGGAGATGAAGCGGCCGCCGTCACGCTTGAACTGGGAGAGGGCAACCTTGAGCGGGTTGGAGTGATGGTCCTCGGCGGTGCCGATCATCACGAACAGCTTGGAGCGCTCCAGGTCGGGGCCGCCGAATTCCCAGAACGAGCCGCCGATGGTGTAGATCATGCCGGCGGCCATGTTCACGGAACAGAAACCGCCGTGCGCGGCGTAGTTGGGCGTGCCGAACTGACGTGCGAACAGGCCGGTGAGGGCCTGCATCTGGTCGCGGCCGGTGAAGAGTGCGAACTTCTTCGGATCCGTGGCGCGCAGGTTTGCGAGGCGCTCCGCCAGGGTGGAGAATGCCTCTTCCCAGGAGATGGGCTCGAACTCGCCGGCGCCGCGCTCGGTACCGGGCTTGCGGCGCAGCGGCTTGGTCAGGCGCGCCGGGGAGTACTGCTTCATGATGCCCGAGGAGCCCTTGGCGCAGATCACGCCCTTGTTCAGGGGATGGTCGGGATTGCCGTCGATGTAGCGCACCTCGCCATCGCGCAGGTGTACCCGGATGCCACACCGGCAGGCACACATATAGCAGGTGGTCTTCTTGACCTCCTGGACAGGAGTCGATTGCATGATGAGTCGTCTAGGTTGGAGGATTAGGAAGTCTTAATATGACCAAGTAAGCACATAAGGATATTCTTACAAGGCTGGACCAAGTTTAACAACGCAAGAAAATTTTCTTGGGTCATAAACGGGGATACACGATGAAGACGATTGCCGATTTTTCACCCACGGAGCGCCAACTGGTTGCCCAGGCGCTGTTCGAGCGCTACGGCCGCCAGGTCACCCTGGAGGACGCCGAGGCGGAGCTCGAGCTCGAACCCGACAGTGACGAGCTCACGCTCTGCCCTGCCATCTACTGGGAAGAGCGCGGCGCCCATTTCGTGGTATTCAAGACGGGGAATTCACGCTTCCGCGCACAGTTCTTCTATTCCGAGGCCCAGCAGTTCGGTACCGGGAAGGAGGAGTTCGACAACCTCGGCGACTGCATCGTCACCCTGCTGCAGGTACAGTCCGACCACGAGCGGCAGATGAAGGGCATCCGCTCGGGCATGACGGCGCTGGATTTCGAAGACGACTACAACGGCCCCCTCATCGTATGAAGATCTGTATCGTTTCTGACAGCCACGACCGCGGCCCCATGCTGGCCCAGGCCATCCAGGCCGCCGCCGACGAAGGGGCCTCAATGGTCATCCACTGCGGCGACCTCATCGGCGGCAACACGCTGAAGGCCTCGCTGAAACTGGGCTTGCCCATCCACGCGGTGCATGGCAACAACCTGGGTGATCCGGTCGCCATCGCACGCATCGCGTGCAATTCCAACGGCCTGTTCATCTACCACGGTCATGACGCCGAAATCGAACTGGGCGGGCGCAGGATCTTCGTCACCCACTATCCGCATTACGGCCATGCCATGGCTTGCACCGGCGACTACGATCTGGTGTGTTGCGGCCACAGCCACGAACCCGTGGTACGCCAGCAGGCGCATGTAAAGGGTGGCCTCAGCTGGCTGGTCAACCCGGGCACCGTCGCCGGGCTTGGCGCGCCCGCCGCCACTTGGATCATGGGTGATCTGGGGGCCATGACCTTCGATATCCGGGCCACACCGGATTGAATCCGGAGCCGCTTAGCCCGCCTAACGGATGCCCAACACCTCTCCAACGGCGCTTTTGCGCAGATGGACGATATCTAAACATTTACCAAAACGTTAGTTCCATTCACCACTTCTATCGCTTAATAGAAACATTTTGGCTCGGAAGTGAAGCCCTGGCGGACGTGCCGCCATAGAATCTGGTTTGTCTTTCTTTACGAGCACCTATCCTTGCGGAGGTTCGATGACTGCTCCAATCGCAACCAACCAGACCATCCTGGTCGTCGGCGGCGGCATCTCCGGGATGACCGCGGCCCTCGAGGCCGCCGAATGCGGCAAGCAGGTCATCCTGGTTGAGAAAAACCCCGCGCTTGGCGGACGTACCGCCCAGCTTTATCGCTATTTCCCCAAGATGTGTCATCCCACCTGCGGGATGGAGATCAATCTCCGGCGCATCAAGGGCAATCCGAACGTGCGCGTGATGACCTTGACCGAGGTCACCGCCGTGACGGGCTCGCGGGGCAATTACGAGGTGACCCTCAAGCTCGCGCCACGCTACGTGAACGAAAACTGCACGGGCTGCGGCGAATGCGGCAAGGCCGTGTCGGCGGAGATCCCCAATCCGTTCAACTACGGACTGGACAAAATCAAGGCCGCCTACCTGCCCCACGCCATGGCCTACCCCCTGCGCTATGTGCTCGACCCCTCCATCGTCGGCACACCCGAGGGTGAGAAGGCAAAGGCCGCATGCAAGGTCGATGCGATCGACCTGGACATGCAGGAGGAGACGGTTAACCTGAAGGTGGGCTCCGTGGTCTGGGCCACCGGCTGGCGTCCGTACGATGCGGCGAAGATCCAGCCCTACGGCTACGACCGCTTCGCCAACGTCATCACCAGCGTGGAATTCGAGCGCCTGGCCGACCCGCACGGTCCCACCGGCGGCAAGATCCTGCGCCCCTCCGACGGCCAGGAGGCGAAGAACGTCGCTTTCATCCAGTGCGCCGGCTCGCGTGACGAGAACCACCTGCGCCACTGCTCGCGCATCTGCTGCATGGCCTCGCTCAAGCAGACCCAGTACGTGCACGAGGCCTTCGGTGATGACGCCAGCTCCACCGTGTACTACATCGACATCCGCGCCATCGACCGCTTCGAGGATTTCTACAAGATGGTCCAGGCGGACAAGACCGTGCGTTTCGTGAAGTCCAAAGTGGCGCGCATCGCGCTCAATGAGCAAAACGGCAATCCCGTGCTGCACGGCGTGAATACCGAGGGCTATCACCGCTACGCCAACGAACACGACCTGGTCGTGCTGGCCGTGGGCATGGAGCCGGAGGTCAAGGGTGTGCAGTTGCCCGCTGACATCATTCTCGACTCATCCAGCTTCATCGAAGGCTCCAAGGATGGCGGCATGTTCGGCGCCGGCAGCGCCGCTAGCCCGCTGGATGTGAACCGCTCCGTGCAGAGTGCGACGGCCGCGAGCCTCAAGGCCATCCAGGTGATTCACAAGTCCGCTGCGGCGGAAAAGTCTTCGAAAGAGGTGGCCTAATCATGTCGGAGAACAAATTCGCAGCATACATCTGCTCCGGCTGCGGCATCGGTGACGTGCTGGATGTGCCGGCACTGGAAAAGATTGCGCAGAAGGAAGGCAAGATGGCCGTGGTCAAGAGCCATCCCTTCCTGTGCAACGAAGAAGGTGTGCAGATGATCCGCGACGACATCGCCAATGATGGCGTCACCCATCTTTGCATCGCCGGCTGCTCGCGCCGCGCCAAGGCCGAGGCCTTCAGTTTCCCCAACGCCGCCGTTTCACGTGCCAACCTGCGCGAAGGTGTGCTGTGGGTGGTGGCCGAGGGCAGCGAACACGACGAAGTGCGCCAGGAGATGGCAGAGGACTACGTGCGCATGGGCTGCGCCGAGGTCAAGAAGATGAAATTGCCCGCCGGCAATCCCAACCGCGCCGACAACAAGCGCGTGCTGGTGGTCGGCGGCGGTATCTCCGGCATGACCGCGGCCCTGTCCGCAGCCGATGCGGGTTACGAGGTCGTGCTGGTGGAAAAGACCGGCCAACTGGGCGGTTTCGCGGCCAACCTGCACAAGCGCGTCCCGTTTTCCTCGCCCTATGCCGATCCGCAACCCACGGGTGTGGACGACATGGTGGCGCAGATCGCCGAGCACGCAAAAATCACGGTATATCTGAATGCCACCCTGGCGGAGACTGCCGGTGCACCCGGCCGCTTCAACGTGAAGGTGGCCCAGGAGAGCGGCGCCGTGGTCGAGGAAGCCGTGGGCGCCATCGTGCAGGCCACCGGCTTCACCCCCTACGACCTCAACAAGCTGCCTGAGTTGGGCGGCGGCCAAGCCAACGTGGTGGACCAGGCCGGCCTGGAGGCCCTTGCCAAGGCGGCCAACGGCGGCCCCATCAAGCGTGCCGACGGCAAGGAAGTGAAGTCCGTGGTGTTCGTGCAGTGTGCTGGCCAGCGTGATGACAGCGGCGAGCACCTGCCCTACTGCTCCGGGCACTGCTGCGCCACCAGCATCAAGCAGGCCATGTACTTCAAGGATGCCAACCCCGATGTGGACACGGTGGTCATGTACCAGGACCTGCGCGTGCCGGGCATGGGTGAGGACTTCTACCGCAGCGCTCAGCAGAAGGGCGTGATCTTCACCAAGGGCAAGGCCTCCAAGGTGACCGGCGGCGATTCCTGCCAAGTCAGCTTCAAGGACCTCATCCTGGATGAGGACACCGAAGCCAGCGCCGATCTGGTGGTACTCGCCACCGGCCAGGTGCCGAATGCAGGTGTAAACCTGGACGAGTGGACCGAGGTGAACACCAAGGCCGAGGGTGGCGACGAGGAAGCCAAGGCCAAGCGCGAGGAATTGCACAGCGTCTCGGTGCTCAAGCTGGCCTATCGCCAGGGTCCGGATGTGCCCCAGTTCAAGCACGGCTTCAACGATTCGCACTTCATCTGCTTCCCCTACGAGACGCGCCGCACCGGCATCTATGCCGCTGGGCCCGTGCGTCGTCCCATGGACATGCAACAGGCCATGGAAGACGCCGCCGGCGCGGCCATGAAGGCCATCCAGGCCACGGAGAACGCTGCGCAGGGCCGTGCCGCCCATCCACGCGCCTGGGATCTGTCCTTCCCCACCGCGCGCCTGGAAGGCTGCACCCAGTGCAAGCGCTGCACGGTGGAATGTCCTTTCGGTGCCATCGACGAGGACGAGAAACGCTTCCCGTTGTTCAACGAGTCACGCTGCCGCCGCTGCGGCACCTGCATGGGCGCCTGCCCGGTGCGCGTGATCTCCTTCGAGAACTACTCGGTCGACACGGTAGGCAGCCAGATCAAGGCGGTTAACATCCCCGACGAGTTCGAGGAAAAGCCGCGCATCCTGATCCTCGCCTGCGAAAACGACGCCTATCCCGCCCTCGACATGGCGGGCTTGCAGCGCCACGTCTATTCGGCGTTCGTGCGCGCGATTCCCGTGCGCTGCCTCGGTTCGGTGAACACCATCTGGATCACCGACGCCCTGAACTCCGGCTACGACGGCATCATGATGATGGGTTGCAAGAAGGGCGACGACTATCAGTGCCACTTCGTGAAGGGTTCGGAGATGGCGTACTACCGCATGAGCAAGATCGACGACACCCTGAAGCAGCTCGGCCTCGAAACCGAGCGCGTGGTTACCCACGAGGTGGCCATCACCGACAACGCCCGGGTGGCGACGCTCATCGACGAGTACGTGGAGCAGCTCAACGCCATCGGCCCCTCCCCCATGAAGGGCTTCGGCTAAACGTAGCTAAACGTGGGTCTGGTTAGCCCCGCCGGGGTTAACCAGACCAAGAGCGGTTAAGGAGAAACGTCGGGTTCATGCTTACGCCGACCCGGCTCACGACTCCAGACGATCGAGGAGAAGTATCCCGATGAGTGAAGCAAACAACCTGGCCGTCGCGCGCTACCGCAACAACTTCCTGAAGGAAGTGGAGGAACGTGTCGAGGAAGGCCACTGGGTCAAGATGTGCATGCAGTGCGGCGTGTGTGCCGGGTCCTGCCCGCTCGGCCCCCACTGGGAACACTCGCCCCAGAAGATCTTCATGATGATCCGCGCCGGCAAGCGCGAGGACGTGCTGAAGTCCGACTCCATGTGGATGTGCACCTCCTGCTACAACTGCATCGTGCGCTGCCCGCGCAAGCTGCCTATCACCCACATCATGCACGGGCTTGCCAACTACGCGCATCGGCTTGGCCTTGCACCGAAAGGCCAACCCACGCGCGCCATCGCGCGCCTGTTCTGGAACAACCTGGCGAAAACCGGCCGCGTCAACGAGCTCAAGTTCTCGCTGGCCATGTACTTCAAGGACGGCTTCGTGCAGGGGATCAAGAACGCGCTCGCCATGCAGGGCATCGGCCTCGGTCTCATGAAGGCCAAGCGCCTGAACCCCATGGAAATCCTGGGCGGGCATGCCTGCAAGGACAAAGCCGGCTTCCAGAAAATGATCGCCAAGGCGCGCGAGATCGAAGACCGCCGCAAGGGCCTGGCCTGACAGGAGAACACGAATCCATGGCTAAGAAGCAATACGCGTTCTATCCCGGCTGCACCTCCCAGAAAGGCGCCACCGCATCCAACTACCTGACCTCCATCGAGGTCATGTGCGACAAGCTGGACATCCAGCTCAACGAGATCCCGGACTGGAACTGCTGCGGCACTTCCATCGGCTACGGCGAGGGCGGCGAGCTGCCGCGCCTGGCCATCTCCGCCCGCAACCTGGCGCTGGCCGAGCAACACCTGCCCGGCCAGGACATGGTCTCGGGCTGCCCGGCCTGCTGGCTTGCCAACCGCGAAACCGCCGAGCGGCTGCACGAAAACAGCAACCTGTTGGCCGAGACCAACGAGGCCCTGCGCGAAGCGGGTCTCAACCTCAAGAACGAAGTGCGCTCCCGCCATATGGTGGAAGT
>JBAYQE010000041.1:0-21217 GCA_041677345.1 Thiohalomonadaceae bacterium | reverse complement strand
CGGCGTTCAGGCCGTACTGCACGGCGTTGTAGATCTTGCCGGAGAAATTCACCTTGGCGCCGTGGGTCAGGTGACCGCCGTGGGCCAGGCTCATGCCCAGCACGGTGTCGCCCGGGTTCAGCAGGGCCATGTAGACGGCGGCGTTGGCCTGGGAGCCGGAATGGGGCTGGACATTGGCGTAGTCGGCGCCGAACAGCTGCTTGACGCGATCGATGGCCAGTTGCTCGGCAATGTCCACGAATTCGCAGCCGCCGTAGTAGCGCTTGCCCGGGTAGCCCTCGGCGTATTTGTTGGTGAGCACGGACCCCTGTGCCTCCAGCACGCGCGGGCTGGCGTAGTTCTCCGAGGCGATGAGTTCGATGTGTTCTTCCTGACGGACCCGCTCCTGCTCCATGGCAGAGAACAACTCGGGGTCGAAACCGTCTATTTGCATGCTTTTCGTGTACATCGGCACTCCTGGCTCGGCTCGGAAGTAGGGCGGGAAGGGGTCCGCAGAAGACGGGAAATGTTACCCGATCCGGGCCTTCTTTGCATGCGGGCCAGTGGGTGGACATCCGCACGTGAAAGCAAGTGGACGTATTGAGCCGAAGAGAAAGCCAAACCACGGGGGACACGGGAAACACGGGGAATCGAATTTTTCTGTAGGAGCGGCCACCGGCCGCGATAGCGCAGTATCCGAGGACAATCGCGGCCGGTGGCCGCTCCTACAGGTAGGGTAACCATTGAGGATTTCCCCGTGTTTCCCGTGTCCCCCGTGGTTACTGCTTTTTGCCTTTCCATCCGCTTGCGTTCATTGGCGGGCGCATAAAAAAACCCCGCCATCAGGCGGGGTTACGTTGGGATCCGTCCCGTGCTGCGTTCCCGGCCCCTTGGATCGGGCTTCTTTTGGCGCTGTTTTTTATTCCCAGGACTGCCGGGGCGTGCCGCCGGCGGCCAGGGTAAGGGCGCGCTCGATGGCGGCCGGGGACTGCATGATGTTCATGAAGCTGTGCTTGCCCATCATGGACAGGTCCGGGAAGTTGATGGCGATGCGGAAACGGGCATACAGGGCATAGACCTTGTTGCCGGACACCAGCATCTCGTAAGGCAGGTGTGCCGTGGAGCGGACCGGCTTGAAGTCGATCTCACGCATGATGTACTCGTCATCCTGGTACTTGGCCTCGTCACCGCCGCGCAAGGCCACGCCGAACACGGTTTCCTGCTTGCCCGGGATATCGATACGGTAGACCTTACCCACCCCCGATACGCCTTCGGCCAGTTTCGCCTCCACCGCCTGCACGGCGGCCTCGTAGCTGTCGTGCTCGGCCAGCAGGCTCGGGTCGTCGAAGTACTCCATGCCGAACATGTAGTGGTACTTGCGCAATTCCTTCCCGGTCATGGCCTTGTCAGGCCCGTACTCGGCCTCACGGCCGAGGGCCTCCGCGAGTTTGTCGCTCACCGCCTTCAGGTCCCCGTCCAGGCGATAGGCGTGTGCCATGTAGGTGGGATTGGTGTAGGCCACCTGCACCTCCTCCCCCACCTTGGTGATGGCGACACGCTGTGCGGCTGCATAACCGCCAAACTCCGATTTGGCTGCTTCCTGCTTCAGCGCGTCGTTGGTGATGGCGAGGATGGTCGCGGTGGGAAATGGGCTGTAACTCCCCGCCACTTCGAAACCGGCCTGTGCCAGCTTGGCGGCAACCGCCTCCATCGCAGCCGCCACTTCGCCATCACCCTTGTAGGCCAGCACGAAAGGCTTGTATCGCTCCGCCGCCTGCGCTGCGGCAGCCACCACCAGCAGGCACAGGCCCACCGCCCAACTCGCCCTGCGAGTGTCCATGATGCTCCTCCTTCTGTATTTCATCGATTGTGAAACGGGGGGCATAGCACCCCCCGTCTTTTGTTGGTTGCTATCAGAAGTGGTGGCTGTACATCAGCTGATAGTTGAGCTGGGAATGTGAAATCTCGAGCCCCTGGTTGGACTCCGGATTACTTCCCGTGACCTCGACCTCCGGCGCATAGGAGATCGAGAAATTGATGTCACCGTTGTTGGGGATGTCGTACCCGATACCCACCGTGTAGTGCTTCTCGACGATGGCAGGGAAGAGATAATGAACAGTGCGGTCGGGGATCGGGTTATCGGAGATATTGGCACCGGCCCGAAGGGTGATAGTGTCAGTTGCCTTGAAAGCCAGACCGAGTTGCAAAACCGTCTGGTCGTCCCAGTCCTGGAACATCACTGCATCCAGATCACCCGCAGCTGATTCGAAGCTCATCTTGAAGTCTTCCATGACTTCGGACCAGTTAATCTTCTTCACGTCCGCGGCCACCATGAACCGATCACTGGGCTGATAGGCAACGCCGAGACCGTAGGTGCTAGGCCACTGGAAATCCTTGATCTTGATCTTC
Source organism: Thiohalomonadaceae bacterium (assembly GCA_041677345.1). Lineage (GTDB taxonomy): Bacteria > Pseudomonadota > Gammaproteobacteria > Thiohalomonadales > Thiohalomonadaceae > JALOAT01. Next base: position 18,829 of record JBAYQE010000041.1, on the reverse strand, counting down.
CCGTCGATGGGCATGGTTGCAGTCCCACCGACGCCATTGTCAAACGCCATCACGAGGGTGGCATCGCCTTCGAGGTCATCGAGACTCGTCTCGCTATGGTAAGTACCGCCGATCGTGAACTGATCATTGATGCGGTAAACGAATCCCAACTTGCCAGCGAAGCCATCCCCTTCGGTTTCACCGCTGTAATCACTGTCGTCGGAGAAATCGAAGTAACCACCGTGAAGCGGACCCGGGAGTCCCCCGAGCGCACCCAACAACGAACCGCTGAGTGAGCCGACCGTTGACGCGGGATTCGTCATACCGAGCAACACCGGCGCCGGCATGGCCATCTGCAGGTCCATGGTGGCGCGCACGTAATCCAGGCTTGCCGCAAAGGACAACCGGTCATTCATTTGGTAAGCGAAAGGTAAAATGACGCGCAGGACACCGACTTCGGAACGCTCGTCCCAGCTTGCCACTGCAGCAGGATCCGCACCTTGCGCTATCACGCCGGCCGTACCAGGACCACCGGGCAAGCCATTGCCTCCGTTGAATTCGGTACCCATTCCACCTTGTGCGAAAGCACCGAGACCATAAGTCAACCGGCCCGCCTTGTGTGCCCAACCGACGGCTGGCATGTAATACGAGTCACCGTCCGACTGCCAATCCATGGGGCCCATCGAAGCACTAACATCAGGGCGTAGCACACCGATGGCAAAATCCAGGCGGTTACCCTCTTCCATCAGGGACAACGTTGCGGGGTTGTTCATTACCGCTGCCGTGCCGTTGTCATAGGCCATCGATGCACCACCCATGCCGGCAGCAATCGGACCATAGCCCTCCATATTCATGCCATTGGTGGCATTCGCCGCCACTGGCATACCCAGTGCGATGCCTACGGCAGTCGCAAGCAAACCCTTTGAAACTCTTTCCATCACTTCTCCTCTTGTGGCAAGCACTCGAATAAAAGGTCGCGTTAGGGCTCTTATTGTCGCGGTGAGAACGCGACCGTTTTTTTTATGGCCCAGCCGGAAAAATAGGAGGAAGTGCGAAAATGATCACTACTCCGTAGTGGGTAGTTAGAGAACGCTTATATAAGCACCAAATGATATTTAATGCATGTTAGGTGCTAAAAACAAAAACCCCCGCACGGGGCGGGGGTCTTGCACCTGACGCGAAAATGCGAGTCAGATGTAAAGACAGATGTCGGATTCGCCGGCAAACTCGAAGAAGGTGGCAGCGCCACCGAATTCCAACTCGTCGATGAACTGCGAAGGTTCCATATCGAACAGATCCACCGTCATCTGGCAAGCCACGAAGCGGACACCCGCCTCTTGGCACAGCTCGCGGAGTTCTTCGATGCTGGCGACACCCTTCGCTTTCATCTTGCTCTTCATCATGGAGGTCATGACTGTCTCCATGCCCGGGATCGCGGTACCCATGACGGGGAACCACTTGTCCATGCCCATGGGCATGGGCATGCCCGGATTGCCGAGCGGCGAAACCTTCAGATCGAGGTCCTTCTTGACCAGCTGCAGGCCGTAGAACGTGAAGAACACTTCGACGTCATAACCGAGCGCAGCCGCAGTGGACGCCAGGATGAACGGCGGGTAGGCCCAGTCCAGGGTACCCTTCGTGGCAATGATGGCCAGCTTCTTAGACATCCGACACCTCCCGCACCGTGGTTACAATCAGGCCTTCTTGATCAGGAAAACGAACTTGCCGCCTTCTTCGCCGGATTCCAGCAGCGGGTTGCCGGTCTGCTTGGAGAACGCTTCGAAGTCCTTGACCGAACCGGGATCGGTAGCCACGATGCGCAGCACCTGGCCGGACTGCAGGCCTGCAAGGGTCTTCTTGGCACGCAGGATCGGCAACGGGCAGTTCAGGCCGGAAGCGTCGAGTTCTTGATCGAAGTTTGCCATCTCGTTCTCCTTCATACGTAACAAAAACGCCAGACCCAATTGGGTCCAGCGCGGTAAATTAAGAATTCGCTGGTGAACTTATATGCGATCCTTGTTCCGGCGCAACCCTCCCATTGGTAATAGCCCTCCCTGGTTCCAGGGGCTTGTACCACGGGAAATCGCGCCACTGACAATCTCAGGCTACGGCAAGGCCATTCTGCACCCAGGAGATGATGCCGCCACGGAGGTTGTAGACATTCTGGATACCCTGGGCCTGCAGGAAGGCGCAGGCCTGCGCCGAGCGGGCGCCACTGCGGCAATAGATCACGGTTTCCACGCCGTCACCGAAATCGCCCATGCGGATGGGCAGCAGGTGCAGCGGGATATTCACCGCACCCGGGATGGCGCCTTGGGCCACCTCGGCCGGTGACCGCACATCCACGAGCCGGACTCCGCCTGCTGCGCTGATTTTGTGGTGCACATCACCGGCGTCGACTTCCTTTATATTGAACATATGTGTGGGTCCCCCCGATTAAGCATTTTACCAAGTGCTAATATTATAGATTCGCCTGCGACTGATTCAACTCCGTCCTGGCCAGATCCGCTCCGGACGGACCTCGCCGGGAAGATAATTTCCAAGAGGAACACCTACTTGCGCATCGTCCTCTCCCTCGCCCTGCTCGCCTGTTCAATCATGGCGGCCCCCGTCGCACACGGCGAAATCCAGTTGCCCGACATGGGTTCGGGTTCGGCCGTGATCTCGCCTGCCGAAGAGGAGCGTATCGGCCGCGATATCGTCCGCCAGCTGCGCCGTGCCGGAAAAGTGGTAGAGGATCCGGCCCTCACCGCTTACCTGAAAGACTTGGGCGCCCGGCTTGTCTCCGCCTCGGGCTCGGAACAGGTGTTCACCTTTTTCCTCGTGGATGATCCCACCATCAATGCCTTTGCCCTGCCCGGAGGGTTCATCGGTGTGAACGCGGGACTCGTCCTCACGGCGCGCTCGGAGAGCGAGTTGGCCAGCGTAATGGCGCACGAAATCGCCCATGTGACCCAGCAGCACATAGCACGCCGAATCGAGCAGATGAACCGTTCCAACCTGCCCATGACCGCCGCGATCATCGCCGCCATCGTGCTCGGCAGCCAGAACCCTGAACTGGGGCAAGCCGCCATCGCCAGTTCACTGGCCACGACCAGCCAGACCCAGCTCGACTTTTCCCGTGCCCATGAGCAGGAGGCCGATCGTATCGGCATGCACATCCTGAGCGGTGCCGGCTTCGCGCCCGGCGCCATGGCCTCCTTTTTTGAACGGCTGTACCAGGAGACCCGGCTGGGAGGCGGCGAGGCCAGTGAACTGGAATTCCTGCGCACCCATCCTGTCACCGTGTCGCGCATCGCCGACACACGCAGCCGCGCACAGGAATACTCGAAGCACGCTGCTCCGGTCAGATCCGAGACATTCGAATTCATCAAGATGGAGATCCGTGCACGACTGTCCCAGGATCCGGCGACCCTTGCCCGCCAACTCGCCGCCTCCCTGGAGGCAGGCACCCATGCCTCTGTCCAGGCCACGCGCTATGGCTACGCCCTCGCGCTCTGGCGTGCCGGACGCTTCGCCGAAGCACGCGATGAAATCCGGCGCATGGATGCACCCAGCGAAGTGCAGGCGCGCCTGCTGCGCATGAAGGCAGAGATCGAAGCGGCCGACGGCGATAACCAGGGCGCAGAACTCACGTTGCGCAAGGCAAGAGACCTGTATCCCGGCGATGAAGCGCTGTGTCTTGTCCAGGCGCGCCTGCTCGCGGCCACACGACGTGCGCAGGAATCGGTAAAAATCCTGCGCGCCTTCCTGCGTGATTACGGTGCATCGCCCGCATTGCTCGCAGCACTCTCCCAGGCGGAGCATGCCGCAGGTAATGCGGCAGCCGCGCGGCTTGCCCTGGCCGAACGCTTCATCCTCCTCGACGAAAAAAACCAAGCCATAGAACAACTGGAAATGGCACGCCGTGAGCCGGGCGTGGACTTCTACGATCTCGCCCGCGTCGAAGCACGCTTGCAGCAGCTTCGGGACCCTTCAGGCCCTGGCAAACCCCCAATGGAATAATTCAAGCGCTGCCGTCACTCTTTGAATGCGCGCTCTGTTCATGCGGTGGCTTGGTATAAGACGCCGCTAATATGCTAATAAAACGCTATGGCGCGAAACTTGCCATCGCGCCTTGGTTAGGTATTCTTAGCGCGTGTGCTCTTCAGCGTGGACACTATCCACTCCGAGAGATACCACAACAAAAACATCACACTTATCTTCAAAAAGACACGGCACCCGAGTGCCGGATGAGCCAACCAGGAGGATAGGAATGCGGAATACCGCTCAACTCATCACCGCAGCGAGTGCGGTAGCGACCCTGCTGGGTGCGCTTACCGTCACACTTCCTGCGGCTGCCGCAGAACCAACGGTCTTCGAGCAGGGCAAGGCGCTTGCGTTCGACAACAAGAAAGGAAACTGCCTGGCCTGTCATCAGATCGAAGGCGGCGAGCTGCCGGGCAACATCGGCCCACCGCTCGTTTCCATGAAACTTCGCTTCCCCGACAAGGCGAAGTTGCGCGCACAGATCTTCGATTCGACCAAGGGCAACGCCAACAGCATCATGCCACCGTTTGGCCGTCATCAGATCCTCACGGCCGACGAGCTCGACAAGGTCGTCGAATTCATCTACAGCCTCTAATCGGCATCTCATTTCAGAACAGTCAAGGTGATTCATATGAAGCGCAGAGTATTCCTCAAAGGCACCCTGGCCAGCAGCGCCGTTGCTGTCGCAGTAGGCGCCGGCATCCTCAATCCGCGCCAGGTTCTGGCCGCATGGCCGAAGCCGGCCTTCGAGGCCAAGAGCATGCAGGAAGCACTTAACGGTGCCCTGGGCAGCGACCTCACCGATCCGAGTGACGCCATTCAGATCAAGGCCCCGGAGATCGCTGAAAACGGCGCCGTTGTTCCCGTGACCGTGTCCACCACACTGGCCAACGCCGAATCCATTTCCATTCTCGCCGACGGCAACCCGACACCGCTCGCTGCCAGCTTTGCCCTGGCCGCCAACACCAAGGGCAGCGTGTCCACCCGCATCAAGATGGGCAAGACCTCCAACGTGGTCGCTGTCGTCAAGTCCGGCGGCAAGCTCTACAGCGCACGCAAGGAAGTGAAGGTCACCATCGGCGGCTGCGGCGGCTAAAACACACGAGTTTCGAGGAAAGACCCATGGCTAAAGGCACCATCAAGATCAAGGCAAACCTCTCCGGCGACGTCTGCAACGTAAAGAGCCTCATCAAGCATGTGATGGAAACGGGCCAGCGCAAGGACGCCAAGACCGGCAAGGTCATTCCGGCCCATTTCATCCAGGAACTGTCGTGCACCCATAACGGCAAGTCCGTCCTGAGCGCCAATTGGGGCACCGCGGTTTCCGCCAATCCCTACCTGTCGTTTGAATTCTCCGGCGCAAAACCTGGTGACAAGATCGTCTTGAGCTGGTCCGACAACACGGGGGATAGTGACTCGGCAGAAGTCACCCTCAGCTGACGCGCCAACCACCAGGTGAGGATGGAAGGAGTCAATAAATGAAAAGATACATGACGATGGCAGCAGCCGTCGCCTTGCTCGCGGGCATGCCGCTTGCGGGCCAAGCAACGCCGGAAGATGACCTGAAGGCATTTCGTACCTATTACATGAAGCGTTTCCCTGGCGTACCGCTCAATGAATTCGCCAATGGTGTCTATGCCGTCGATGCCGACGCCCGCAGCTCGTGGGAGGCGATCGAGGAGTTCCCGCCGTACGAGGATGAGCTGGAGAAAGGCAAGCAGCTCTTCAACACCCCCTTCGCCAATGGCAAGACCTACGCCAGCTGCTTCCATAACGGTGGCATCGGGATTCGCCAGAACTACCCCTACTTCGACCCCAAGTCGGGTGAAGTGAAGACGCTCGAACAGGAAATCAACGAGTGCCGGGAAAAGAACGGGGAAAAACCGCTCGGAGCCAAGAAGGGTGACATGGCGGCCATCTCGGCCTACATGGCCTCCACCTCGAACGGCAAGGCACTGGACATCAAGATCCCCAACGATCCGCGCGCGCTCGCATGGTACGAGAAGGGGAAGGCGCAGTTCTTCATGAAGCGTGGCCAGCTGAACATGTCCTGTGCCAATTGCCACATGGACAATGCAGGCAACCGCATCCGTTCAGAGGTCTTGAGCCCGGCCCTCGGCCATCCCACGCACTTCCCGGTGCATCGCCTGCAGTGGAAAGAACTGGGGACCCTGCATCGCCGCTATCAAGGCTGCAACGAGCAGGTACGGGCGAAGGGCTTCAAGCCCCTGGGGCCGGAATATCGCGCCCTGGAGTACTACCACACCTACATGAGCAACGGCATCCCCGTGAACGCGCCCAGCACGCGCAAATAACAGGGGCGCACGTGTATTGAAGAACCCGGCTTCGGCCGGGTTTTTTTGCCATCACCCGAACACAAGCCGTGTGATGTGACACCCAGGCAGGTGCGGCGCACCACGCACCTTTAAGTCACCAGCAGACGATTCTCCCGTGGATGAACAGGCCTTGATGGCAGGTTCGTCCCTGCGCCTGGTACTGCGGTTCCTTCTTCCTTCGCTCCTGGCCCGTGGATAGGTTGCGTGTGGACGGAGGAGAACCTCAACGACGCCAGCACTGATCCACAGTCACGTCCGGATCGGGGGGATCCGGATCGAGTACGATGTCCTTGACGCCCGCGCTGGTGAGCTGGAGCGTACCGCAGCGGTCATTTTCCATGATGCCCTTGGGTACTGCAGAGAGCGTGTAATCAACATCCGAGGCGGCAAGTATCAGGTCATACACCTTGATGCCCGGATCCTTGGGGGCCTCATTGAACGGCAGCACTGGCGGATCGTCGTCGGCATCCACATAACTCCCGTTGGCCGTGTAATAGCGCTCCATGAACTGGGCCAACTCGAACAACAGGGCCTGCGCATCGGTACGCCTTGCGGTGGCCACATGCTCGCGGTAGACCGGAATGGCGACGCCAGCAAGGATACCGATGACGACCACGACGATCATCAGTTCAAGCAGCGAGAAACCACGCTGAGATCTCACGGCAGTCCCCCCTTTTACCTTATCTCGAGCCACGACTTGCGGCCGAGCTGGCGATCCAGTTGCGAGCGGATCCCGATACCTTCCTCGTCCACCAGATACTCCAGTTCTCCATCGAAAATGGTAGGCGTGACGCCGGTGCCGCTGTGACGGCGCAACCCGCTCGGGGGTGTACAGTCCTCACCTTCGCAAAGCTGGTCATCCTCATCGAACTCACCGTCACCGTCGAGATCGAACAGGGTTTTTTCAACTCTGCCGCCCGTCATGAAGTCCAGCTCCAGAAGCCAGCCGGTCATCCCGCCCGAGCAGGGATCGCTCTGGGGGATATTGGTGGCGAAACGGATACGATCAAACCAGAGGTGCGGCGGGTGTATCACGCGCTCTCCCTCCGAGCCGTTGGTCGGAGAAACCAGATCGAGATACCAGCCATCCTTTGTCGTCCAATCCACGGCCGTGTTGCTGATCGTTCTTACCTCGAAACCCGAACTGTGCGTGCCTTCGAAGATGAGCTCCTGCTCCTGCAGCGTGCTGCGATTCACGGCCGTGATGCGCGTATCGTCGTCCCGGATGCCGTACACGCTCTGCACGATTTGGTCTTCCGCGTCGCCTACGAGGAAAAACCGGCCCGTACCGAAGAAGACCAAATAACCCCCGTCCGGGTGGTATTGGATATCCGGTTCCACGGTAATGGGTTGTATCTGGCCGGAGGCGTTGCGCGCAGTGAAGAGCGGGAATTTGTTCTGACCGGAGGTGAAGGCCACGTCCCACTGTGCACTGTTGTTGTGTGAAAGATCGAATTTCCACAGGTTGCCGTGCAGGTCGCCGGCATAGACATATTTTGCCTGCCCCTGGGCGTCATACACGAAGGCGGGACTCGCCAACCCGTTTGGCTCATCGTCATCGCCCACACCGGTGTCGATCTTGCGGATGAGCGCGCCGGTCTGCAGGTTCACGATGAACAGTTGTGCACGCTGGCTGTCGCTGTTATAGCCATTGCCGAAGATGGCGGCCCAAGTGCCGCCGTTGAGCCGCGCAATCACAGGCTTGCCGATGGTGTAACCGAGGTCGGCATCACTGGCGCTGCTGAACTCCCACAGTACCTTGTGGCGGTTCATGGCCTCGGGGTCGGTCACGTCGAGTGCGAACACCGCCCGCCCCGCGGCACCGGTCGCACCCAGCAGGATGCTCTTCCAGGTAGCGTCAAGAAATGCATCCGACACGTGGATGTCACCGTCCATGAGAAAGTGCCCGGCATAGCCCGGCTCGGCAAGCTCGGCAAGGCGGGGATAGACCGCATTGGGAACGTAGGCGAACACCTCGTGGCCATCCTCACCATCGAATCCGTGCAGCATACCGTCGTTGGCACCCACATAGACCATGGACTTGCGCTGCGACTTGCCCAGGACGAAGTCCTGGTAACTGGTACCGCCGTCCGCGCCCGGCAGGAGATGGAAGCCGAAATGCTCGGTCGCTACGTAAACCGGGTCGGAGTTGACGATGTGGCCGAGATCAGAGGCCCGGTCACGCAGTGTGCCTCCATGCCGCTGCTCGTTGCTGTGATCGCCGCGTAGGTAATTGACGATCTCCTGACTACCCAGGTGACCGGTTTGGGTTGCGTTCAGCGCACTCCAGATGAAGTTGATGCCCTTGCCCGTGAGGCCGCCAGTGGTCGTGCCGCTGTTGCTCAGGATGGTGCGCGCCCCATGCGCCGGAATCAATGTCGCTGCATTCCATTTCTCCGTCAGCACGAGGCGATGCTCAACCACACTGGGTTCGTAGGCCACCAACTCTCCGCTCCAGTCGGAACTGTTGAGCGTCGCCTGGTAGGCCAGAGAATCCGTATCGAGCCGGACCGAGTTGATCGCCGTGGTGGTCGAGGACGTGCGTGTGCGATCGACGATGTTTGACAGGATGGCGGAAAGGTGGATGGAGAAGTCGTGGGAATCCTTGGCGCTGAAGAAATCACCATGGCTATTGACGGCGGCATGCAACAGGTCGTCCAGGCGCGCGGCGCAGGTCGTACCGGAACAGTTCTGGGTACTCGGGCTGGGGTTCAGCCAGTCGATGGCGTCTCCTTCATTGACCGCCGACCACGCATCCGCAGGCGCCACAGAGCCGGTGACCCCCAGCCCCACCCCAAAGGTGACCATGTGCTGCCAGAACGCCGGGTCGGACGGCGTGATCGGCACCCGGTTCGCCAAATGCTCGCGCAGATCACGCTTCCAATAGTACATGGCCACGTCGGCGAGGGTGTTGCTGTGGCTGTCCCGGTACGGATCGGTGGGGGAATACTGGTAACTCGTGCCATCGGGCGCTTCGATCTCGGGACCTGACGCGTTGTCGACATTCTTGCGGGCATCGGCGGTCTCCGCATCGTAGGTGCTGCCACCCGACCAGTAGCCGTCGGTCATCAGAATGGCGTAGCTCTGGCGACATGCCAGATGGGGTGTGGTGTCGTTGCTGCCCGGCACGGCCCCCCACGGACCGGCGTTGTCGCTACGGGAAAAATACTGACCCACGTCATCCAGCGCCTTGCGCAAGGGTGTACCTGCGGCCGGGATGTCACGGGTGTAGAGGTCTTCGTAGAAATCCCGACGATTGGAACCGCTGAAAGGGCGTACACCGCGCACCACGGTCTCGGTGTTGTTCACACCATCGACGCTGCTTCCGCCCTTGTTGATGGCGGCGTAGCCGATGCGCATGTTGGTACCCTGGTCTGCAAATGCACGACCGATGCCCGCCCGGGCTGCGAGGATGCGCGAACGGTGATAGGTATACCAGTTGGCGAAGTTCTGGATTTCCTGGGCATAGGTACACACGCCATCCGTACAGTCGCTGCGCCCCTCGCGCCCGTGACCGCTGTAGGTCGGGGTGGTCGGCTTGATTTGGATTTTCGTGTAACTACCCGCATGCCAGACATCGCTCGCCTCGTCAGCCTTCCAGTAATACGTGGCGGGCCAGAAATCCTTGTCGTTCCCCGTCGAACTACAGCTTCCATTGCTGTTACAGCTGACCCAACGGTTGGAATTGTAGTTGTCATTTGTTTCGGTCAGGTCGCGGCAGTAGGCCTGCATGGTACCCGAACGTTCCGGGTTATGCAGTGCACATTCGGGGTCGGCATTGGGGTACTCCGTGCCGTCCCATTTGATCCAGGGCAGGTAGGTTATACCGGGGTCGTAGTAGACCGAATTCACCTGGGGTGAGCGCGTCAGTGCTGCATAGGCGTTGTTGTTGTCCACGGTCGCGACGTAGTTCGCGTAGTCACTGCTGCCGTATACACCGTTGGCACGGGGAAACACGTACCGGGTGTCGCCCATGGTGTAGTCGTCGGGCATGATCTCGAATTGCATGGAGCCCGAGTCATCGAGGATGAACATGATGTTCGGGTCCACCTGCCCGCCGAGAAACAGCGGGACCTGGGAGATCTCGAGAGGACCGGAATCGCTGGGGCAGGAAGCGGCGGGACCGGTGAAGCTGAAGGTGCCGCTACACCGGCGATATCTGAACTGGTTGGGATGGATCTTGGTGTAACTGCACAACAATCCACTCCCGCCTGAGACGCTGTTTATGGTCTCCAACTCGCTGATGGTGATGGTTTTCCAATTGTTGCTTGAGCTCACCGAGCGCGTCACGGTGGTGGATGGGCATGCCGCCTGGGCGGTTGCCGCCAACAAGGACCCAAGCAGCGCCAGCACCATGCCGAACCGGGACCATCCTGCGGGAGGCAGGCAGGCGTCCGCCCACCTGCGAGCGACCGCACCGCGCGATCCCATACGGGCCGACCTGAGATGCCGAAGGCGTCCGGGTGTGAGTATCCAGTTGTTCATCTGACTCATCTCCATGCGGCTCAGCTCCCAACGCTTCCCGGGGATGGGCACGCAGGCTTCAATGGGGGATTTCCTTGAGTCCGGGCAGGACGTTCAGGCCGATGAGCTTTCCGTCTTCCACCTCGTAGTGCACCACTTGGCCCGGTACGACCTGCTTCAATTGCGTTTCGACACCGCGGCGGACAGCACGGCTGCTGCCGGATCCCACCGAATAGGTGACACCATCGATGCTCACCACTCCGCGGACCGGGTCGACCGCATCGATGCGGCCGACGATCTGGCCGGCCAGGGCCGCGGGTATCACGACCCACAGCGACAGAACCGTAATGAGTACGCCGAGACGGGTTGAAATGTTTCTGCCGGACATCAGTTCTTCTCCCGAAACGCCAGCTATCTCCCACACCCTCGTACCATCATGCAAGCGCACCATCTGTGGTCGCGCACGAATGCCCAGGCGCCCATCATTTCCCGATCAGTGCGGACTCAGTCCGTGTGGAGCATTACTGAAAAATCACGGCCTGAGGCCGTGCCTACAGTCCGGAACACCGTCGTCACGTTCAGAACAGCGGCACCGCATAACTGGAACGGAGTTCCGCCTGCGCGATCCCCGCGTTACCCGTGGCACTCACCCGGTAGTGGGCCGTATAGAGTTTGCGCGCTCCACCCTTCGCACCGGTGGCTGAGCCGCCTGTATCCGTCCTGATCTCACGCAGGGCCGGTTCCGCCGGGATCTCGAAGCGGTATTCGGGCGGGACCTCCTCGGCCTGCGCGGCGATGGAGATGGCGACATCACCGCACGCGGGCACGCTCGATTCCGTACAGGGATCGGCCGGCGTGTTGTTTTCCACATACTGCTCGCCTTGGCGCAGGCCCACCTCAGCGGCAAGGAACGCCCGCTGCTGTTCCTTGAGATTGCCGGCCACCCGCTCTTGCACGGCGGAGCCCTGCATGCCACTGACGCCGAGGATGGTCAACAACAGGAGGATGACCAACGCCACCACCAAAACGGCGCCGTGCTGTCTGGAGCGGGGCTGGAGCATTACGGTACTCATGGCAGTCGATTGCGCAGTGCGACGGTCGTGGTGAATACTTGGCGCAACCGCAGGTCGGTGGTGTCCGGGGCGATTTCCACCGGGTCACACGCGCCATCCGGATCGGCCGCGCCGTCGTCGTATTCGAGCACCTGCTGCTCGCTCAAAACGCCGGCATCGGCATTACCCACCAGCAGGGTTACACGCACCGCCACCACGGCATTCCAGTCGGCGATGGTATCGGCGCGACAGTAGCGCTCCACGCGCCTGTCGCCGTTGGTGTCCTCGCCATAGACGATCTGCATGTCCTCTACACCGTCGGCGACCAGCTCGTCGTTGCCGCTGCCCGCGTCGAAGCGCATGCGGCGCAGTGCCGGCCGACCGTCGTTACCCGCGCCCACGTAATAGAGGCCGCTGCGGAAGGTGTTGATCTCCATGTCACCGTCATAGGCATGGCTGAAATCGTTGCCACCGGGGTTCACGTTACCGGGCGTGCCGCCACCGGCGCCGCGCGCCAGATCTTTTGCATTTGCGCTGGAGCGGTTCTGAAACATGTCACAGCCAAGCACGTCGGAAACCACCACGATGGTCGCTGCAGGAATGCCGCTTTCGGTAGTGAGCGAAATGGCATTCGCATTAGCCGGTGTGTTGCCGTCGGCCGTCACACCCGGAACCACGGCCGCATGCTTGAACAGCAGCACGTCAGTACCTGCCACATAGCCGTTCATGCCGGCGGCCCATGATGCCGTTGGCCCCGTGTCATCCCATCCCAGCAGTGCATTGTCCAGGTTGAACAAGACGGCGTCATAGCCGGGATCGGTCGTGTCCAGCAGGTTGTTGACAGGCGTGTCCTGTCCACACAGGCCCTTGTAGCCGGCAAGCCGGAGTTCGCGTGACAACAGGCTGGCTGCGAAGCGGCCGTTGTCCTGGACGCGGGCAAGGGCATCGTTGGTGCGATAACCTTGCCGACTGCTGAGGAACACATTCCACACCGCACCCAGCACGATCAGGCCGATGAGCAGGGCCACGAGGATTTCGACGAGTCCTATGCCGCGCTGATTCATCGGTGTCATGGCTCAGATTTCGGTGCGGTAGACGAATACCGAGGTGTCGTCCGCACTCGCCGTGCCGCTACCGTCCTTGATACGCCCACGCTCATCGTTCCACTGGATTACCACCACAAACTGATTGCCGGCTTCCCGGGCCACGCTACCGTTCGCCCCTGCCCCCAGCATGCCTGGGATACGCTTGGCCCAACCATCGCAATCAGGATTGGTGGTGCAGTTGGCCGCATCGTATTTACCGGCCAGCGCAGCGCTGCGGTTGGCGAGCATGCGCTCGGTGATGTCCTGCGCCAGCAGCGTGGCCTGTGAGCGCAGATACGCGCTGTGGTTAGAGCGGAGCACGGTCATTTGCAGGCTCGCGAGGCCCAGCAGCCCGATGGAAAGAACAAGGACTGCGACGAGCACCTCGACCAGGGTCATGCCCGTCATGGTTCGTTGCCTGACGGAGAACATATTCACGGTTCGACGCAAGCCTCCCGTGACACGGTATGCTGCCCGGACAGTGCGACACTGATGACGCGCCGCCCCTGCCCGGTGCAATCCGGAAGTTGCAGGCTGAAGTCCGCGGCCATGGCCGCGGCGCCCATGGCGTCGAAACTCACACCCGTAGCCACGCCTTGGAGTTGCGGCTGCCCCAGCGGTGGCTCCCACACCCGAAGGATCTGGGTGGTGCCGTCTGGCAACGTGGCCCGGATGAGCCAGCCTGCCGACCAGTCGGTGTCGTCCTCGCAATCGCTCCCGTCGTCATTACGACGGCAGACCAGTACGGGAAGCCCGCGCTTACTCGCCTCCGAACGGGCCAGCACAAACGCGCTGGAAAGATCATTGCTCACCGCGGCGATGCGATGGCCTCGCACGATCGTATCCAGGCTGGGAATGGCGATGGCGGCAACGATGCTGAGAATGGCAACCGTCACCATCAATTCGATCAATGAAAAGCCGCGCCCCGTATCCATGCATTTCTTCCCGATGCTGACCGTATCGTACTACAGCCATGTACCGGAAATAGCCGCAGAAATGTGAACTGGCTAACAAAGTCTGGCGTATGAGGGGCATCGAACCCATCGATGCACCATGTGCGTATCACTCAGGCCGCCATCTTGCGGGCAATGAATTCCAAGCTCTCGCGACTCTCGAGCACGGTGCCCAGTGCCGCTTCTGCCTGGATCTCATCGAGGCCGGTGGTTTCCAGTAACACGGTTGGAATCTGCAGGCTTTCCGCATCGCCGATACCGTGGCGCTTGAGCAATGCGTTGGCGATGTATACCAGATTTGCATACACGGCAAAGTCACCGCGGAAGTCTGCATTGTGATGCTCGTGCACCGCATCGACGATCTCGCGCGGCATGCCCCAGTCCTCCATGAGCCAAAGGCCGAGGTCGGTATGGCTGATACCCAGCACCTCATGTTCCAGTTCGGTGATAGGACGCTCCGGCTGGTCCGCCACCGCCTGGTTGATGCGCGTGAACTGCTCCGGGAACAAATGCCCGAGCAACAGGAAGCCGAAGTTGTGCAGCAGGCCGGAAAGATAGGCAATGCCCGGCGACGGTCGCCGCATGTAAGGGATGCGCACGCAGAGCGCTTGGGTCAATGCCGCAGCGTAGGTGGCGTGCTGCCAGAAGTTGTTGAGGCCGAGCGGGCCGCCGCTGGGATTGCGGAAGGATTTGCCCAGCGAAAGACCAAACGCCAGGTCCATGACGAAGTCCATGCCCAGCACACGCGCGATGGCCATGGCTACCGAGTCCACCCGTCCCTGGTAGCCAAAGAAGGGCGAAGAGGCGTAGCGGATGATCTGGGCCGACAGTGAAGGGTCCTGCTCGACGATGGCCGCCAGTTCGCTCACGTGTGAATAGGGGTTGTTGCGCAGCTTGAGGATCTGCATGGCCATGCCGGGCATGGAAGGCAGTTGGTGCAGTCTACGCACGCGCTCGCGCATGGATTCCGTGTCGCCATCGCCGCCTGCTTCGACAGGCTCCTCGCGCCGCTTGCTCACGGCGCGCTGCCAGCCACCCTCGGCGAAGCAGGCCAGGTCGGCGCCGTTGGCACGAATGAACACGCCCAGGCGCCCACCGGAGAAATAAACGTGCTCCGCTGCCGTGAGCGACGGCTCCACGATAGCCTTCATACCGAAGGCTTCAGGCAGGGGCGGGATGGCCTGCGGGTCGCAATCGGGGCAAAGGCGGGTGAGGTCCTGCAGCGTGGCGCGGCTCAGCGGCCGCTTTACCATGTCCGCCACCCGCGCGATATCGGGTTCGTGATCGGCGGGATGGATGATCATGAGGGCAACCTTGCCCGTGGTGAGCACCGTTGCCTCGGCCACCAGCGACGGCGACAAGCGCGCCTCGGCGATGGCGGTCTGCAGGCTGTCACCGCCCTGGCCGACACGCGCCTTGTACTGGCCGCCCTTGCGGCGCAGGTATTCGCTGACGATGGTCGGGATGCTCATGTTTGTAACGGGCGGACGCGTCCTGTTTGGGCAAGAAACTAGCCAAACGGAACCACAACCGCAGTGGTTGGCTTCACAGAAGCGATGATGAGGTGCGCACGAAAGTAGGCAAGTGTGATCCTGCTCACGCTTGCCCGCGCCCGCGCCGGGCCCTGGCCGCACCGCCGCGGCGCAGGGCCCCCGGACCGAAACGTTCACGGATACTGTCGGTGACGGCATCCAGCTTTGTATTGCCTGCCGGCGCCGTGGCGATGAGGTCACCCTGGGCCGGGCTGTCCTGCACATCGAAACCGCTCACTCCCATGCCGAGCAGGCGCACGGGCGGCAGGTGCGCCGGCAGGCGCGTCTCGAACAGTTCGCGCGCCGCGGCCCACAGCACGTCGGTGGCATCGGTGGGCTGCCTCAGGCTTTGGGCGCGTGTCACCGTGGTGAAATCTGCGTAGCGCACCTTGATCTGTACCGTACGTCCCGCCAGTCCATGGGCACGCAGGCGGCCGGCCACTTGATCGGTGAGGTCCAGCAACCATGCGGCCAATATCTCACGGTCACCGATGTCACGCGCAAAGGTCGTCTCATGGGAAATGGACTTCACCTCCCTCCCGGCCTCCACGGGCCGGTCATCACGGCCGTGGGCAAGTGCGAGCAGGTGCGTGCCGCCGTGGCCAAAATGCGCGTGCACGAGTGCGGGTGGCCAGGCGCGGAACTGGCCGATGGTGCGTATGCCCAGGCGCGAGAAGATCTTCTCCGTAACCTTGCCCACGCCCCACAGGCGCGTCACCGGCAAGGGATCGAGAAAGCCCTGGACCTGCTCAGCGTGCACCACGCAAAAGCCGTCGGGCTTGTCGATGTCGCTGGCGATCTTGGCAATGAACTTGTTGGGTGCCACGCCCACCGAGGCCACGAGACCCAGCTCCTGGCGGATCTCGTCCTTGATGCGCCGCGCGATGCGCTCGGCCGGGCCGAACAGCCGTTCGCTCGCGGTGACGTCCAGGAAGGCCTCGTCCAGGGACAGCGGCTCGACCATGGGCGTATAGCGCTCGAAGATCGCGTGGATGTCGCGCGACACCTGCGCGTACAGGCGATGGCGCGGCGGCAGGAACACACCCTGGGGACACAAACGCCGCGCCATGGCGGCGGGCATGGCGCTATGGATGCCGTAGCGGCGCGCCACGTAGTTGGCCGCGCATACCACGCCCCGTCCCTCGGGCGTGCCGCCCACGATGACCGGCCTTTCTGCCAGTTCGGGCCGTTCACGGATCTCCACGGACGCGTAGAAGGCGTCCATGTCCACGTGCAGAATGGCGCGCCCGGCGCGCTCCATGGTTCTACCTCGGCGTTATGGGCTCGATGGCGACGATGCTGTAGTTACGGCCGTCCTCGGCCTGCAGGCGAAAGCGCACGCGCATGCCCGGCATCAGGCCGTTGCCCAGGGTCTTGGGTTTCAGGCGCAGGTCGCGGGTCATGGTATTCCAGCCAGCGAAGGCCACCGGGCCGTGGGAGATGTTGATCACCCCCACGCCCCGATCCACGCGATTGAGTATCCCCTCACCGTGGAATTTCGGCTGCACCGGAAAAACGGCAAAGCCCTCGGTCGCCTGCACCGCAGGCACGGCGAGAGCGGCCAGCAGGAACGTACGTCGTTTCATTTTCGTTCTCCTCACCGGCGGAATATACCGGAGCCCGACCGGATGCGCCCGCTCAGGCCGGCAGCGACAGGGGCGGTTCCGATTCGGGCCATTGCGGCGGCTCCAGCGGCGGCAGGCTGTGGGCCGCGCGGGCCTTGTCGCATTGCGGACTGGGCTCGCCCGCCATCCAGGCCGGCATCAGGTCGCGACAGGGCGAGGGACGCTGGCCGTAGATGCTGCAAGCCACCGACTGGCCGATGGTACCCTGCAAGGCCACGCAGCGCGCCGGCCGCGACTCGGTGCCGCGCATGGCCGACAGGTGGGGATTCAGTTTGGTGGTGAGTTCGGCGGGGACGGTTCCGCCCAGAAAAGGCCCCGCTTCGGCCCAGTAGAAGGACACGCGGAAAAAGGCGCAGCACGCGCCGCAATCGAGACAGGGATTCGCCATACACCGCCGAGGCTGCCACGGAGGCGCGAATTATAGACCGGCGTATGGCGGGCGGAGAAGACAGGGATTCAACGCGGAGAGCGCGGAGGCGCGGAGGACGCGGAGGAAATGAAATGCCCATGTGTTCTCAAACAGAGACGCAGAGCGCACGGACAACGCAAGAGCAGTCAGCGCTCTCCCGCCCCTGCTTTTCTCCGCGTCCTCCGCGCCTCCGCGACCTCCGCGTTATGCTCTCTCTCGCGCTTACTTCTTGAGGCGCGCGAAGGCCTCGGCCATGGCGCCCATGGGTTGCGAGCCTTGCGGCTGGCGCGGCTTGCCGCCCTTGGGGCCCTGACCGCGCTCGCGCGGCATGTCCTTCGGTTGGTCGCGTACATCATCGTTAAGCCGCATGGACAGACCCACGCGGCGGCGTTTCACGTCCACCTCCATGACCTTTACCTTCACCAGGTCACCCGCCTTCACCACCTCGTGCGGGTCCTTCACGAACTTGTCGGACAGTGCGGAGATGTGCACGAGGCCGTCCTGGTGCACGCCGATGTCCACGAAGGCGCCGAAGTTGGTCACGTTGGTGACCACACCCTCCAGGATCATGCCCGGTTGCAGGTCCTTCAGGTCCTCGATGCCTTCCTTGAAGGTGGCGGTCTTGAACTCGGGGCGCGGGTCGCGGCCCGGTTTTTCCAGTTCGGAGAGGATGTCCTTCACCGTGGGCTCGCCGAATTTCTCGTCGATGAAATTGGCGGGCTTCAGGCCCTTGAGGAAGCGCCCGTCGCCGATGATGTCGCGGATGCCCTTGCCCGTGACCTCGATGATGCGCTGCACCACCGGATAGGCCTCCGGGTGCACCGCGGAGGCGTCGAGCGGGTCATCGCCGTTCATGATGCGCAGGAAACCGGCCGCCTGTTCGAAGGCCTTTTCGCCCAGACGCGGCACCTTCATGAGCTCCTTGCGGGTCTTGAAGGCGCCGTGCTGATCGCGATAGGCGACGATGTTGTTGGCGAGCGTCGTGTTGAGTCCTGAGATGCGCGTCAGCAGCGCGGGCGAAGCCATGTTCACGTCCACGCCCACGGCGTTCACGCAGTCCTCCACCACGGCGTCGAGCATACGCGCCAGGCGCGTCTGGGATACGTCGTGCTGGTACTGGCCCACGCCAATGGACTTGGGGTCGATCTTCACCAGCTCGGCCAGCGGGTCCTGCAGACGGCGTGCAATGGACACCGCCCCGCGCAGCGACACATCGAGATCCGGGAATTCCTTCGCCGCCAATTCCGAGGCGGAGTACACCGAGGCGCCCGCCTCGCTCACCATCACCTTGGTGACCTTGAGCGCGGGATAACGCTTGATGAGCTCGCCCGCCAGCTTGTCGGTCTCGCGCGAGGCGGTGCCGTT
>JBAYQE010000040.1:0-21480 GCA_041677345.1 Thiohalomonadaceae bacterium | reverse complement strand
GGCATGATGGGCATGGGCCCGGGCATGGGTGGCATGGGTCCTGGCATGATGGGCGGCATGGGCTACGGTATGGGGATGATGGGTGGTCCCGGCCATGGCTATGGCTGGGGCATGGGAATGGGTCTGGTCGGCCTCGATCTCGACGATGACCAGCGCAAGGCCATCAATCGTGCCGTGGATCAACATCGCAAACGCCAGCACGAGCTGGTGGGCAAGATGCTCGATCACCAGGCACGTTTGCGGGATCAGTACCAGCAGGAAAAATGGGATGCCGATGCGATTACCAAGATCTATGACCAGATCGCAGATGTGCGCCGGCAGATGATCCGGGCGCGCATCGACATGCGCAATGCGATCTACGAGCGCCTCACCCCCGAGCAGCGGCAGCAATTTCGCCGCGGCTGGATCGACGACTAGTCCTGCGGTTTCCCATCTCGCAGGGGAGCGGCGCCAGGCCGCTCCCCCCAGCGCCACCGGAAGCCTGTGCCCATCGCACAACATGCGCTGGAATCCCGGCAGCACTTTACGTTTCACATGGCACCCTGCCGGTGTATTGGACGGCAGTGCCGGGCGGGTGTAATTTGGACGCCCGCTTCCATGCCGGTCCGCAGCCATGTTGTTTCCCGCCGATTCACCTTTCCACCCCGACAACAGCGACGCCTATCTGCGCTGGCGTGACGAGAAACTCGCCGGCTACCCGCAGCGTGTCGAAGATCTCTTCGTGGAATTCAAAGATCCGTTGCGGCTGAGCGAGGCCGAACACGCGGCCGCGCTGGCTCGGGTGCGCAAGACCAACATGGCCATATACCTCACGCCGCGTGCGGGTGATCCGGACAAGGCCATCCCGCGCACCATCGGCCAGTGCTTTGGGCTGGAGCGCCTGGACCACAATTTCCTCGCCGACGATGACGCCATCACCTCCATCACCATCAATCCCGAAGGTGAGCACCCGGCCTTCATTCCCTACACCAACCGTGCCATCAAGTGGCACACCGACGGCTACTACACCGTGGGTGAGGAAAAGGTCCGCGCCATGGTGTTGCACTGCGTGAACAATGCGGCGGAAGGCGGCGAGAACGCCCTTTTGGATCACGAAGTCGCATACATACTGTTGCGCGAACACGACCCGGACATGATCCGCGCCCTCATGGCGCCTGATGTCATGACCATTCCCGCACGCCTGGACGAGGATGGCGTTGCGCGCCCGGAAGTGACCGGCCCGGTGTTTTCGCTGGACAAGCTCGGCAAGCTGCACATGCGTTACACCGCGCGCAAACGCAACATCGCCTGGAAGGCCGACGCCGCGAGCCGTGCCGCCGTGGCCCAGTTGGAACGGCTGCTCGACGGCGATTCACCCTACGTATTCCGCGCCAAGCTCCCGGACGGCGCCGGTCTCCTGTGCAACAACGTCCTGCATGACCGCGCCGGCTTCAACGACGCGCCCGGCCGCAAGCGCCTGCTCTACCGCGCACGCTACTTCGAGCGCATCGCCGGGAGTTGAGGAAAGACAAAGACTTTCAACGCAACATTCCTTTGCGTTGAATCTTCCACCCCCCAGCCGCGCACGACTATGCTCGATACGGAGGAGAACAGGAGTGGCACGATGATTTTCAGGCAACTGTTCGAGCCGGATTCGAGCACCTACACCTATCTGCTGGGTTGTCCGCGTACGCGCCGCGCGGTGCTCATCGATCCGGTGCTCGATACGGTGCACCGTGATCTGGAGGTGCTCGAGGCCGAACACCTGCAGTTGGCGTTCACGCTGGAGACGCACATCCACGCCGACCACCTCACCGGCGCGGCCAAGCTGAGAGCGCTCACCGGGTGCAGCATCGCCTACCCGGAACCCGAGGCGCCCGCCTGTGCCGATGTCCGCCTGCGCGATGGCGAGGTGTTCGACGTGGGCGACATATCCATCGAGGCGGTGTTCGCGCCCGGCCACACCGCTCACCATTTCTGTTACCTGGTCGACAACGGCGTACAGAAGATGGCCTTCACCGGGGACGTGCTGCTCATCGATGCCTGCGGCCGTACCGATTTTCAGGCGGGTGATCCGGTGGCGCTGTACCACGCCATCCACGAACGGTTGTTCACGCTGCCCGACGAAACCCTGGTGTACCCGGGCCACGACTACGAGGGACGTTTCGTTTCCAGCATCGGCCAGGAAAAAAAGCGCAATCCACGCCTGGGTGGCGACAAATCCCTTGAAGAATTCGTGGCCATCATGCAGTCACTCGACTTGCCCTATCCGCGTAAAATGGACTTCGCCGTGCCCGGCAACCGCGAGTGCGGGAAATGCCCGCCCAACGTTCCGGAGCAATACCGCGCCCCCTGCGACGTCCACGAGCAGGGCTGAGTCGTTGAAGTCCGCAAATGAACACAATGAACGCGGACAGGATGGGGTTTGAGGTGAGGCCAGGCATTGCGGCAGACCTTCACCCTGTGCGTGTATTTGCGTTCATTCGCGGACTTTCTCTTTCCAGCCGCATCACCAACGGTTGATCGAAATCAAGGTCGGTTCGGCCGTGAAAACGGCAAGCTGTCTGCTGACCAAATCTTGGAGATCACGCATGGGCTGTCTCACTGACTTCCTGCATCAGGACCACGCGCGCTGCGACGATCTGTACCTGAAGGCCGAACGCCTGGCCGCCGATGCCGATGTGGCCGCGGCAGACAAGGCCTTCCTTGCCTTCTCCGAAGCCATGGCCCACCACTTCGCCATGGAGGAACAGGTGTTGTTTCCCGCCTTCGAGGAGACCACCGGCAACACGGCTGGACCCACCGCCGTGATGCGCCACGAACACGAGCAGATGCGCGGACTGTTCGCCGA
Organism: Thiohalomonadaceae bacterium; assembly: GCA_041677345.1. Classification (GTDB taxonomy): domain Bacteria; phylum Pseudomonadota; class Gammaproteobacteria; order Thiohalomonadales; family Thiohalomonadaceae; genus JALOAT01. The sequence goes on along the minus strand of JBAYQE010000040.1, from coordinate 18,650 downwards.
CATGGCCGCTGCGCTGTCGGCGGGGCGTGCCGATGAATTCCTTGCCGTGGCGGACACCCTGCTGGTGCTCATGCAACAGCACAACGCCAAGGAAGAACGCATCCTCTATCCCATGAGCGACCGCGTGCTGGCCGATGCCGACGAGGTACTGGCGCGCATGCAGGCGATCGCATGAGCGAACAGCTCCTGGATGTCAGCGGGCTGGAGCCCCCGGAGCCGCTGGTGCAAACCCTCGCGGCAGCGGAGGGCCTGCCCGCGGGCACCTACCTGCGCATGCTGCATCGCCGCGACCCCTGTCTGCTGCCGGGCAACCTGAGCCAGCGCGGCTTCACCTTCGTGCAGCGGCCGGGACGGCGCACGGCGGTGGAGGTGTTCATCTGGCGTGAAAACGATGCCGCTGCCGAGGCGGCGGCACGGGCGACACTCGCTGCTGAAAACCCTTGAGCATGGCCCATCTGTCCCTGGACCAGACACCGCCCCTGTCGGTGCCCGCGCCCTACCTGCTGATCGCACCCTGGTTTGCGGCAGCCGCCGGGATCTGGCTCGCCCTCGCACCGGAGGGGTTTGCCGGCCGCTGGTTCCCGGCCGCCCTCGGGGCCACCCACCTGCTTACCCTCGGCTTCATGGGCATGACCATGCTCGGGGCCTTCCAGCAATTGCTGCCCGTGCTGTTGGGTGCACCCTTGCCACGACCACGCACGGTGGCAGCGGCCGTCTTTCTGCCGCTTGCGGCCGGCACCGTACTGCTGGCGGCCGGCCTGGGCTCCGGGCAGACGGCGCCGTTGCACGGGGCCATGGGGCTGCTCTCCATCGCCCTGGCAGGTTTCCTGCCGGTGGCCGCGCGGGCGCTGCTGCGCGCCCCGCTCATCGCCGGCACCTCCCTGGCCATGCGCTTCGCGCTGGTGGCCCTCGGCGTGACGGTCGTGCTCGGACTGTACCTGGCGGCAGGGCATGCCGGCCCGGGCATTTCCCGCGCGCTCACCGATGTGCATGTCACCTGGGGGTTCGTCGGCTGGATCGGCCTGCTGGTCGCCGGCGTGGCCTATCAGGTGGTACCCATGTTCCAAATCACGCCCGATTACCCACCGGCGCTGATGCGCTGGGTGGCACCGGCCCTGTTCGCAGGCCTGGTGCTCTGGAGCGTGGCGTGGGCCGTGTTTCCCGCCGCGGCCCCGCTGCTGGCCTGGGTACCCGCACTGGCGCTGGCGGCATTCGCAGGCGCCACGCTTTACCTGCAGCAAAAGCGGCGCCGACGCCTGCCCGACGTAACGGTGGCGTTTTGGCGCCTGGGCATGATCAGCCTGTTGGCTGCCGTACTGCTTTGGGCCGTACACCCCTGGCCCGGCTCCGATCTGCTCCTGGGGGTGGTCTTCCTGGTGGGGTTCGGCATGTCCGTGGTGAGCGGCATGCTCTACAAGATCGTGCCGTTCCTGGTCTGGTTGCACCTGAACAACCGCGTGCTGGAGTTCCCGGCCCTGCGGGGCCGCATCCCGCCCATGAAGCACATCATCGGTGAGCGTCCCGCGCGGTGGCAGTTCCGCGCTCACGCGCTTGCCGTAGTCCTGCTGTGCACGGCCAGCCTGTGGCCCGCCGCCACCCGGCCGGCAGGCGCATTGCTGGCGCTCGCCGCCGCCATGCTGGGCGTCAACCTCGCCGGTGCACTGTGGCTCTATCGCCGCATACGCAATGCTGCGAACACCCAACACGGGAGGGACTGAGCGCGCAAACGGGATAGAGCGCGACCATGCCAGTGAGGCTACCTTAAGAGCTCGTCTAAACAACAAGAGGGAGCGTATGACTGCGTTGCTGGAGCGCTGGCTCGCCTGGTTGGGTGTAGAGCACGCGTCCGTGAGCCATACCGAGCGCATCATCTCCGCTGCGGGCGGCTTCGTGGCATTGCTGGGCGTGGTGGCCATCAGCCACTGGAGCCTGGACGCACAGGGCGCCATGGCCATGGTAGCCTCCATGGGCGCTTCGACCGTGCTGGTATTCGCCGTGCCCCATGGCACGCTCTCGCAGCCGTGGCCCGTGGTCGGCGGCCACACCATCTCCGCGCTGGTCGGCGTGGCCTGCGCCAGCTGGATCGACGATCCCTTGCTCGCCGCCCCGTTGGCGGGCGGCCTCGCCATCGCCGCCATGCACTACCTGCGCTGCCTTCATCCCCCCGGTGGCGCCACCGCGCTTACTGCGGTGATCGGCGGCGATGCCGTGCAGGCCATGGGCTTCCAGTTCGTGTTGACGCCGGTACTGCTCAACGCCGCGGTGCTGCTCGCCTATGGCATCGCCTTCAACGCGCCGTTCACCTGGCGTCGCTATCCGGCGTGGCTGGCAAGGCGCCCACAGGCGAAGCAGGCCGGGCCCGAGGACTTGGCTGACGCGGATCTGGAGTGGGCATTGCGCCAGATGGACTCCTACATCGACGTGAGCGAAGACGATCTGAAACGGGTATACACCCTTGCCCGGCAGCACGCCCGGACAGAGTGTCTGCAGACCGAGGCCGTGGTTCCTGGCGCCTGCTACTCCAATGGCGAGTTCGGTGGACGCTGGCAGGTTCGCAAGGTGATAAGCGACCTGGGCGGTGAGCATGGCCGTGTGGTCTACCGCGTGGTCGCGGGAGAAGCGCGCGGCGAGTCGGGGACGTGCACCCGCGAGGAATTCGCGCGCTGGGCCCGCTATCTGGTGGTACGGGACGAGAATTGCTGGCTGCGGGCCGCTGCGGCCTAGCTATGGGGGTAGCGGTGCCACAGGGGTAAGTCGGCAAATGAACGTCAATGAACGGCAGGTTTCTTGGCGTAGACGATAACCGCGGCGTTTTTTCTGCGAAGGTCTGGACAGCCAGGGAGACACCCAATGAACGCGGCGTTGCGTTCATTGGCGTTCATTTGCCGACGTCCTCCCCAGCGCCCTGTCAGGCACAAGCGGCTTCCTCGCGCGGGTCCTTGCCGGTGAGCAGGAAATACAGCAGGTCGTGCACCGAGCGCATCTGGTTGCCGAAGGGCAGGGCTTCGGAGCCGCGGAAGAACAGGCCCTTTTCCACGTTGCCGTGAACCGCGGCCTCCAACTGGGTGTCGATACAGAACTGGCCGGCGGCGCCGTCACCGTCCTTGAGACCGCAGTAGGTGAGGCATTCGAAATGCACCGCACAGGTACCCTTGTCCGGTGTGGCGCGGGCGCGCACCTTTTCCTCGCGCGCCAGGTATTTCTTCAGCCAGGGCGTGAGTACGGCGCGGCAGGGCAGGCCTGCGGTGCTCATGAAGGTGACGATGTCTTCGGCGCGCGCCTCCATCAACACCTTCTTGAAATTGAAATGGGCGTCGCCTTCCTCGGTGACCGCGAAGGGCGTGCCGATCTGCACGCCGCTCGCGCCCATACCGAACAGCTCCTTGATCTTCTGGAAGGAGTTGATGCCGCCGGCCGGGATGAGGGGGATGTGATCGATCTTCAGTTGTTCGAACACCTCGCGGATCTCCGCCAGCACGCGCTTGAAGTCGAATCTGGGATCGTCGATGTCCTCGGGCTTGGGTGCGCCGAGGTGACCACCCGCGTAGCGCGGATGTTCGAGGACGATGGCGTCGGGCAGCACGCCCTTGCGCATCCAGCGCTTGAGCACGGCGCGCACACCGCGTTCCTCGGACAGGATGGGGATGAGCGCCACCTTGTCCTCGTAACCCTTGATCATCTCGGGCAGGTCGAGTGGCAGGCCGGCGCCCATGATGATGGCGTTGGCGCCGCTTTCACAGGACTGCTTCACCATGTCGGCGTGGCGGTCCACGGCCTTCATCACGTTCACGGCGATGAAGCCTTCGGGCGCCATGTCGCGGGCAGCCTTGATCTCGCGATCCAGCGCCTCCAGATTGGCCGCATCGATGACGTTACGGTCCTTGGTGCGGTGGGTGCGCTCCATCAGGTCGGGATGGTGCACGCGCAGATCGATACTGGCGATGGTACCCACGGCACCTTCCTTGGCCACCGCACCGGCGAGCCGGTGCGCGGAGATGCCGACTCCCATTCCTCCCTGGATGACGGGCAACAATTCGCGTCCGCGAATCTTCAGACGGGGGAAGGGGATATTGAACATTCCACACCTGCGGGCAAAAAGGAGGCGATATGATACATGAAGGTACGTACCTGCACGCCATACCCGGATTCCCTAATTAAATCAGGTCTATTGATGCATTCTTCCCGCCCCGCGCCCCGACCCGAACCGACGCTGAGTTACGAGCTGCACGGCAATCTGTATCTCAACATCACCTGGCACTGCACTTTGCGCTGTGCTTTTTGTCCGAAATTCAACGGCGAATGGGATGTGCAGGGCTATGACCTGCGCTTGCGCCGCGAGCCCGCGGTGGAGGAACTGCTCGCGGCAATCGGTGATCCGGCGCCCTACAAGGAGATCGTGTTCTGCGGTCTGGGCGAACCCACCCTGCGGCTGAACGTGCTGCTTGCCGTCGCCCGCGCCATGAAACAGGCCGGCAAGCGGGTGCGCGTGAACACCGATGGCCTCGCCAATCTGGTGCACGGGCGCGATGTGACGCCGGCCATGGCGGAGGTGGTGGACGCCGTCTCCATCTCCCTGAATGCCCATGACGAGGCCACCTACGTGCGCCACACCCGCCCCAAGCGGCCTGGTGCCTATGCGGCCATGCTCGATTTCGCCGCCCGAGCCCGCGATGCCGGGATGGATGTTACCCTCTCCGCCATCGACGGCCTGGAAGGCGTGGACATCCCCGCCTGCGAACGCATCGCCCGCGACCTGGGCGTCAAGTTCCGCCGGCGCGTGCTGGACGCGGTGGGGTGAAGAGAAAAGATTCAACCACGGGGGGCACGGGGAACACGGGGGAATTATTCAATGTTGTTCTTCCCGCCTGTAGGAGCGGCCTCAGGCCGCGACAGTTCGGTCGACCGGCGCAATCGCGGCCTGAGGCCGCTCCCACAGGCAATCGGAACCAACGCACCACATTCTTCCCCGTGTCCCCCGCGGTTAATGGCTTTTGATCCAAGAGACTGAGCAAATGGAACAGACGTACCGGCTTTCCATCGGTGGCATGAGTTGCGCCGGCTGCGTGGCGGCGGTGGAGGATGCGTTGCGGGCGGCGCCCGGCGTGACCGAGGCTGCGGTGAATTTTGCGGAACGCACGGCCCAGGTGCGCAGCAGCGCGACGGTGGAGGCGATCATCAAGGCGGTGGCCGCGGCCGGCTATGAGGCCGCCGAGCTGAAGAGCCTGGATACTGAACAGTCCGAGCGCGAGGCGCAGGAGGCGGCCTGGTACCGCAAGCTGCTGCGCAAGTCGGCGGCAGCCGCGGCGGTGGGTTTCCCGCTCATGTTCGCGGAGATGGCCGGTTGGTTGCCCACCATCCAGGCGTCACGCGGCTTCTGGCTGTTGATAGGGCTGGTGACCCTCGCCGCCATGATCTATGCGGGCGGTCGCTTCTACACCGGCGCCTGGAAATCCTTCACACGCCACAACGCCAACATGGACACCCTCATCGCCATGGGTACCGGCGCCGCGTGGTTGTATTCCATGGCCGTGGTGCTGGCGCCCGATGCCGTACCCGTGCTGGCTCAGCACGCCTATTTTGAAGCGGCTGCGGTGATCATCGCCCTCATCAACTTCGGTTCCGCGCTGGAAACCCGCGCCCGCGGCAAGACCTCCGAGGCCATCCGCCGCCTCATCGGCCTGCAGCCCAAGACCGCGCGCGTGGTGCGCAACGGCCAGGAACTGGACGTGCCCATTGCCGAGGTGGGTCTGGACGAGACCTTGCGCGTGCGTCCCGGTGAACGCATCCCCGTGGACGGCGTGATCATCGAGGGCCACTCCCTGGTGGACGAGTCCATGATCAGCGGTGAGCCCATTCCCGTCGCCAAGCAGTGCAGCGACGAGGTGGTGGGCGGCACCATCAACGGCAGCGGCACCTTCCTCTATCGCGCCACGCGCATCGGCAAGGACACGGTGTTGGCGCAGATCATCGAGATGGTGCGCCAGGCCCAGGGCAGCAAGCCCGCCATCGGCCGCCTGGTGGACCGTGTGGCCGGGGTGTTCGTGCCCACGGTGCTCATCGTCGCCGTACTCACCTTCCTGGCCTGGTACAACCTCGGTCCTGACCCGCGCGTGTCCTTTGCCATCGTCGCGACCATGACTGTGCTCATCATCGCCTGTCCGTGCGCGCTGGGCCTGGCCACGCCCATTTCCATCATGGTGGGCGTGGGCAAGGCCGCGGAGCATGGCGTATTGATCCGCAACGGCGACGCCCTGCAACAGGCCGGGCGTCTCACCACCGTCGTGCTGGACAAGACCGGCACGGTGACCGAGGGCAAGCCGCGCGTCACTACCCTGCTGGCGAAGAATGGGTGGGATGAGAACGAGGCCCTGGCCCTGGCCGCAGCGCTGGAAACCGGCTCCGAACATCCCTTGGCCGCGGCGGTACTCGCCGCCGCACGCGAGCGCGGGTTGGAGCTGCCCAAGGTGGACAGCTTCGAGGCCGTCTCCGGGCGCGGTGTGCGCGCCCAGGTGGGTGGGCGCAGTGCACTGCTCGGCAACCGGCATTTTCTCGAAGAGAACGGCCTCGACACGGCCGCCGTACAGTCCGACGTGGAGCGCCTCGCCGCAGAGGCGCAGACCCCGGTGTATCTGGTGGTGGACGGCGCCGTCGCCGCGCTGCTGGGGGTTGCCGATCCGGTGAAGGCCGATTCCGTGGAGGCGATTGCACGCCTGCACCGCGAAGGCTTGAAGGTGGTGATGATCACCGGTGACCACCGCACCACCGCCGAGGCCGTAGCGCGTCAGGTGGGCATCGACGCGGTGTTCGCCGAAGTGCTGCCCCAGCACAAGGCCGAAAAGGTGGCCGAACTGCAGGCGCAGGGTGAGATCGTCGGCATGGTGGGCGACGGCATCAACGACGCGCCGGCCTTGGCACGCGCCGACGTAGGCTTCGCCATCGGTGGTGGTACCGACATCGCCATCGAGAGCGCCGACGTCACCCTCATGCGCGGCTCGCTGCACGGCGTTGCCGACGCCATCGCGGTGTCGCAGGCCACGGTGCGCAACATCAAGCAGAACCTGTTCGGTGCCTTCGTCTACAACACCTTGGGCATCCCGGTCGCCGCGGGCATCCTGTATCCAATCATGGGCCTGCTGCTCAACCCCATGATTGCCGGTGCCGCCATGGCCCTGTCGTCCGTAACCGTGGTGAGCAACGCCAACCGCCTGCGCCGTTTCCGCTCGGGCAAGGAGATCCGCTCGTGATCGTCAACCTCCTCGGCATCGCCCTCATCGGCTTCATCATCTGGTGGTTCTGGCTGGCAAGGCGTTAAACACCAGACCTTCGTAGGTCACGTTGCGAAGCTACGTGACATCTTCGAGCCCGATTGTCACGTAGCCGCTGCGCACCAACGTGACCTACGAAGCCATTGACTTCTTCGCGCCCTCTGCGCCTTTGCGTCTTTGCGTTGGGCGGTTGTCTTCGCCCGGACATCGGATGGCGCCGCCTGATTTCAATTGACTCTGACCCCACTGGTCCACTGGTCTGTGGATCAGCCGTGCTCTGCGTTGCCGGTGTCTTTGGGCCAGTCGCTGAGCTGTTCTCTTTCCAGCGCGATCAGGCTGAAGGGCTCGCCCGGGTCGATGTATTCGCCCTCGGCATAATCCGCGCCCAGCTCCTCCAGTTGCGCCAAGGTGCGTTCATCGCTCACGCCCATGGCAATGATGCGCAGGTGCATCAACTGGCCGATGCGGCTGATGGTCTGGACGATGAGGTATTCCACCGGGTTGTCGTGCAGGCTGTCTGCCACCTTGCCTTCGATCCTGAGGAAATCCACTGGCAGTTGATTCAGGTGTGCGAAGGATGTGCGGCCGTAACCGAAGTTGTCGAGGCCGATGCGGCAGCCCAGCTCCTTGAGGGCCTTCATGAGCTGCGACACACCGGTGAAATTGCTCATCAGGTCGGATTCGTCGACCACGAAGCACACCGCCTCGTGTGGTGCGCCGCTGCGCTCGAACTGCTGGGTGACGAAGGCGAGGAACTGGCCGTCGGCCAGGGTCTGGCCAGACAGCGTGACGCCGAACACTGTGTTGGGCGGTGGATTGCGCCCGAGCCGTGCGAGCAGGGTGCTGAGCTTCCATTCGTCCACGCGCGGGAGCAGGCGATAGCGCTCGGCGAACGACATCCAGACGGCCGGCGGTAGCAGCTCGCCCTGCTCATTGTGCAGGCGCAGGCTCACCTGTTGGAACCGCGGCGCAGCGGGGTCCCGCGTGAGGCGGCGGGCCTTGTGGGTGAACAGCACGAAGCGGTCCTGTTCCGTCCCCTCGCGCAGCAACGCCAGCCAGGTCGTGGCCAGGCCGGTATCCATGCCGCGCTCCGCTTCCGCATCGAACACGTGCACCCGGTTGCGGCCCCCGTTCTTGGCGGCGTAGCAGGCCGAGTCGGCCTCGCGCAATACATCGTCCAGGCTGCCGCTTTCGGCCGTGATGGGCACCAGGCCGATGCTCACGCCCAACGCGAAAACCCGGTCCTGCCACACGAAGCGGTAGGCGCGGATGTGTTCGAGAATGTGTTCGGCCACGCGTTCGGCAGACTGCAGCGAGCATGAGTACAGCAGGATGGCGAACTCGTCGCCGCCGAGACGCGCGAGGATGTCGCCCAAGCGCAGCACGCCCTGCAGGCGGGTAGCCACCTGGCGCAGCACCTCGTCGCCGGCGCCGTGGCCGCAGGTGTCGTTGATGACCTTGAAATGGTCCAGATCGAGATAGCCGAGCACGTGATGGCGCTGCTCTTCGCGCGCGGTGACCAGGGCCTGCTCCAGGCGCAACTGGAACTCGCGCCGGTTGTAGAGGCCGGTGAGGGCGTCGTAGCGGGCCTGACGGGAGATCTGGCGCTCCACCGCGCGCGTCTCGGACACATCCCGGAACACCACCACGGCGCCCACGATGTGTTGTTCGCGGTCGCGGATGGGGGTGGCGGTGATGTGCAGGCCGAACTCGCGCTCGTCGTTGCTGATGAGCAGGGCGCGTCGCGTCACGCTGATCACACGGCCCAGGCGCAGGGCACGCTCCACCGGGTCCTTGAGGGGTTCGCGCGTCTCCTCGTCCAGCACCTTGAACACCTCGGTGACGGGCATGCCCTGCACGTCTTCCTTCACGCAGCCCGTGAGGCGTTCCGCCACCGGGTTGAGGTAATCCACGATGCCCTGCGCATTGGTGGTGATGACGCCGTCGCCGATGGATTCCAGGGTGACCTGCGCGCGTTCCTTGGCCTCGGCCAAGGCCTGCTCGGCGCGCTTGCGGCCCGTGATATCCACCATGAAGGTGACGGTGTAGGGGCGCTCTCCGCCGTCCAGCTCCACCACGCTGGCGAGCAGCACCAGGCGCTCACCGCCGTTGCGGGTGACGGTGATCTCGCCGCCGGCCACCGGTGTCGCCGGCCCGCTCGGACGCATGGCCTGCCAGGTGTCCTCGGGCAGCAACTCGAACAGCGAGCGGCCCACGCTGGATTCGGTGGTGGTGCCGAACAGGCGGGCAAAAAACGGGTTGACCGAGCTGATGGTGTGCTTGTCGTCGGCGATGCAGATGGCCACCGGCGCGTCCTCGATCACAGCGCGCAGCCGCGCCTCGGCACTCGCCAGCTCCTGCACGTACTCATGGCGCTCGGTCACGTCGCGCAGCAGGCCGAGGAAATGGGTCACGCGGCCGGCAGCATCGGCCAGCGGGGTGAGCGACAACTCGCTCCAGAACAGGCTGCCGTCCTTGCGGCGAGTCTGCAGCCGCACCTGGCAGGCATGGCCGCCCTGGACGGCGTCGTTCAGTTCCCGCACGCCTTCCTGGTTGTGCTCATCGGCGTGCAGGATGCGCAGGTTCCAGCCAACAATCTTGTCCAGCTCATAGCCGGTGATGGCCGTGACGGCCTCATTGGCATAGATGATGGCATTGCTCTGGGCCGTGTCGGTGATGATCAGCCCCTCCTGCGAGCGTGCCGCGCCGCGCTCGAGCAGCCGCAGCACGGTTTCGTCACGCTTGCGGCGGGTGATGTCCCACAGGGTCCAGACGCGCCCGAGCGGCTCCTGGCCGGCGGGTCCGGGCAGTGGGGCGGAATGCCACAGCACCTCCACCATGTGTCCACGCCGTGACAGGCGCTGGGTCTCCATCTCGAACGGCTCGGCACTGACATATTCCTGGCGCAGTTCATCCCGGTGCCAGGGGGGCACCAGCCGCTCCACCGGTTTGCCTACCAATTCGTAAGGGGCATAGCCGAACAACCGTGCCGCGGCCGGATTGGCGAAGCTCACCACGCCGCGCGGGTTCACCAGCAGCAGGGCAGCGCCGCTGTATTGGGCCACCTGCTCATCCGAGGTGTGGTGCTCTGAATGGAAGCTGGGTTCCACCGCCGGGCGCGGCAGGGCAGGATGCTCCTCACGCAGCAGTTCCTTCAAGAAGGGCGAGATGGGGGGCACGCTGGAGCCGCCGTGCAGCCGGCGCAGCTTGAGTCCCAGCCACAGGTGTGCCGTGGTCACGAATACCGTGAAGCCGATGTTCAGCAGCAGCCAGGGGATGCGCAGGGCCCGCCAATAGGGGGCCGCGAGGGTGGCGGTGTCGAACAGGATCACCAACTGCCCCCGCTTTTCGGGCAGCGCAGCGTGCGCCTCCTGTTGCGGCCCGCCGATGAGCGAGGTGTACCAGTCCGGGGCGCGCTGCAGGTCCGGCGCGGCGGGCCGGAAGGACACGCGCTCGCCATCGGGGTCGATGAACACCAGGCGGGTGGCATGGGGCGGGGCCAGTTCGGCCAGCAGTGCGCTCACGTCCTGTGCGGCTTGAGTCTCCAGGCGCCGGCTCAGGCGCTCCGCCGTCAGACGGGTGCTCGCCCGCGCCTGCCCGTCCAACAACAACAGACCGTCCGAAACGGTCCAGACCACCAGCACGCCGTTGAGGAGCACGAGGGCGGTGAGGAGAATGAACAGATTGCGAATGACTGGATTCCGTGTGGCCATGTAAGCGGTTTCATTGCACCAGCCTTACCTGGCCAGCGCTCGCATGAAGCACAGTGACATCTGCGCCGCCGATCTGCAAGCGGAGCAGGTGCGCCCCGGCCGGATTGGCGAACTGGTCCGAAACCGTCCAGACCACCAGCACGCCGTTGAGGAGCACGAGGGCGGTGCGGGGGATGAACAGATTGCGAATGCCTGGATTCCGTGTGGCCATGTAAGCGGTTTCATCGCACCAGCCTTACCTGGCCAACGCTTGCGTCAAGCACAGTAACATCTGCGCCGCCGAGCTGCACGCCGAGCAGGTCCAGTAACGGTCCGAGGACGCTGTCAGCGAGGTTACCAATCAGCCCCACAAGCAGTCCCTGGAGGAGTGGTCGCAAGGCAGTGCCGAGGTCGAGGGGCAGTTCGAGTGCGCCCAGCAGCGTTACCTTGACCTGGATGGTCGCGCTCTGGACCAGGGAATCGAGTCCCGTCAACAGTGCTTCACCCGTAGGCGTGACCGCGGCCTGGGGGTCGGAAGGGAATGGGCCGGAGAACTCAAGATCTGGCGGCTGCAATATGCCAAAACTGGAGCACGCTCCCAGGTTGGCTGTAACGTCGGCGACCGGCACTTCTACTAGCAGCAAGTTGACTTTGACCGTGGCATCGAGCAGCGGGGACGGCACGACGGCGGGCTTGCACTCCTTGCCAATGCCAATGAACGCGAGCTGAGGGTCGGCTTCCACATCCACGCGGGTGGCCGGTACCGATGGGCTGGGCCGGTGGATGGCCGTAAGCCGGGCTTCGGCGGAGGCGGCTTCCACGACCAGATCCAGGCTGATGGGCGCCTTCAGCACCACGAGCCCGAGAAGAAGTTGGCCCAAATCAATGTCCAGGGCCCGCAGCGAAACGTGAAGCCGCAACTGGCCGGTTTTCGCAACGGTCCGCCACTCACCATTTTCGTCCTTGCCCGGAGGGCCGATGGCAATCTGTGGCGGCTCCACGACCAGGAGCTTGACACTCAGCGACGCAAGACCGAGGTCCGCCAGCAGACCGGGCGTGGCGAGACCGAGATCCACCGCATTGCCCTTGTTGGCCACCTGCGCGGTAGTGACGAGCAGGTCGAGCACGTTGAGCTGGGCATCGAGGGCGGACTGCATATTGCTGACGGCAAGCAAGTCACTCAGCTTGAGGGGGTCAAGCGGAACAGTAAGATTGGCGCCGATATCTCTGGTTGCATCCCTGAATGCGATGGCCGCGATGCTCCCTTCGTCTTCGAGCACCTTCAGCATCCAGTCGAAAACTTCACTGACCGGTTTGGCTTCCAGGCTGAGCAGTTCATCGATGGTGCCAACCCCGGCCTGAACCATGATGTCCGCCAGCTTGATGCCGGTGCCGAGCAGATTGTTATAGGAAACCGCGTCGAGGTCTACAGTGGTACCCAGCAGCGCGCTCAGCAAGCTGTTGAGCAGTTTGGAACGCTCTGAATCCAGCTCGAGAAGGTGACTGCCGACGGTGATGGCGGCGATGCTTTCCTCGAGGTGGGTTACGGCCCGCGTGGTCAGGACGGCATCGTCGCCCGAGAGCAGGCCGCCGGCCACGAGGCTGCGCGGCACTTTGTGTGTGGCGATGACCTGCACCGCGTCGTATTCCGGTGAGCCGTCGCCCGGGCCTGTCCCAAAGTCGCGCAATCCGCCCGCGCGCGTGAGATGGCCGATCTGGGGGTCGAGGGTGTCAAAATCGCCATTCTTGGCGCCCGCATCCCGTGCTGCGGCCTTTGCAGCATTGTGGTCGCCCTCCGTAGCCAACACCTGCGCACCCGCCAGTGCCGCCGCATCGGCCACCCCCTGCAAGCGCTGCCGCTCATAAATGATGCGCCCGATGTCCAGTGCCAGGGCCACGGCCAGTACCGCCACCACCATACTTGCCGCTGCGATAATGCTGATGGCGCCGCGCTGGCGGTTCATGCGTCAGTTCCGGGATACGCCGCCGGTCTCGAAGTGCGCCGGGATGGGCGTCTCGAAGCTGTTCAGGTGGCGCTGGTAAACGCGCGCGGCGACGTCGCCGGACACGGGGTTGGGCATGCCCTCATGGGTGCCGGCGCGCTGCAGTTCCAGCCAGCTGGCGGTGTCGTTGGGCACCATTACGGGGCTCGGCCCCGCGATGGCCGTTTGGGCGACAGGGGCCGGCGCAGGCGTGGCGGCCTCGGGGGGCACGGGTTCGTCGGCCTCGGGTGCGGTGGTGGCGCAGCCGCCGGCGGCGAGGCCCAGCAGGATGATAGCGAACAGTCTGCCGTTCATGGGCGGGTCTCCTGGGGTGGGGTGCGTTTGCGCAGGTTGACGGCATCGGTACGCAGCCGCTTCATTTCCTGCGCCGAAAGGCCAAGGCGCTCCGAAAGCGCGGCGGCCGCCGGTTTATCGCCGACGACGAGCAGGGCCAGGAGCAGGTTCGCGGCGGCGCGGTCGCCGCCGCCCAGTTCATAGGCGGTCTGGAACTGCCGCCGGGCATCGAACGGGTAACCCGCAAGCAGCAGCGCGTAGCCGTGGTCGTTGCGGATGCGTGGGTCAGTGGGGCGCTGGCGCTCGGCGTCGGCGAAGTGCCTCAGCGAGGCCTCGATGCGGCCGGCGTCCACTTCCAGGCGCGCCATGCCGTGGTGGCCGAGACCGGCGAGGCAACTGTCGGTGAGCCCCTTGAACAGCGCACGCGCCTGCACGGGGGACCCGGCGCGGCGCAGGGACTCGGCGCGCAGGAAACGCGCGCGCGGCAGTTGCGCACCTTCCTCGCCCAGTGCATCCAGGTGGGCGAGGGCGGCGTGATACAGGCCCTTGCGCTGCATGTCTTCGATGAGTTGCAGGTGCAGCACCACTTCGTGCGGCGCCTTTTCCTCGCCGCAGAGCGGCTCGGCCCGGCCCGGCAGGGCCAGCTCGGTGGCGCTGGGGGCCTCGCCCACGCGCGGGCCGATGCCGGCGCAGGCCGCCAGCAGCAGTGGCAGGGCCGCGAGGCAGAGGCGAAGCGCCGCAGTGAGGCGATGGGCCATGGTCAATCTCCGAAGCCCGTGAGCATGCGCAGGACGCTGAGGAAGCCCGGCCCCGCCAGGAACACCAACAGCGCGGGGAACAGGAACAGCACCATGACGATGGTCATGCTGCCCGAGAGCTTGCCGACGCGTTCGTGCAACTCGGTGCGGCGACGCTCGTTGAGCAGATCCACCAGTTGCCGGAGGGGCTGCTGGATGCCGCCGCCGTAGCGTTCAATCTGGCGCAGCATGCTGACCAGATCGGTGAGGTCCTGCACCTCCTGCATGCGGGCCATGTGTGCCAGCGCCTCCGAGCGGTCGGCGCCGCCGCTCACCTGGCGCAGCACCCGGCGCAGCTCGGAGGCGAGCTCGGGTACCATGTCGGCGTGTTCGGTGGCTATGGTAAGGAGCGCCTGGTCCAGGCCCAGGCCGGCATCGAACGAGACCTTCAGCACCTGCGCCAGCAGCGGCACCTCCTCGTTGATGCGCCGCTGGCGGCGCCTGGCCAGGTAACGCAACACATACTTGGGCGCCAGGTAGCCCACGGCGAACGCGGCGAAGAGATACAACACGGCGCGCACGGTGAGGCCACCGCCGGCACCGAACCATGCCAGGGCCGTGACCACGACGGCGGCGACGGGAAGGGCCAGTTGCAGGCCGGCCAGCAACGCCTGGTCCTGCTGGCGGTACCAGCCCGCCTGGGCGAGCAGCCGCGGCAGCTCCGGGTCCTCCTCGCGGCTGCCGAGCCACAACCCGCCCAGGCGTGCCAATTGGCCCACCAGTCCGCGCATTTCGTCGCGCCGCTGATCGCCGCCGATGCCCAGGGCGGTGCGCAGGCGCCGGCGCATGGCCAGGCGCCGCCGGTTGGTCTGCACGGCCAGGGCCAGCAGCCCGAGGCTGAGCAGGAAGCTGGCGACGCCGAGGGTGTAGAACAGTTCGGTCATGTCAGAAGGTCCGCATCATGCGCCAGAGCAGCAGGCCGCCGACCACCTGGAAGCCGACGCCCATGCCCAGGATCACGCGGCCGGTGGGGTCGCTCCACAGCACACTCATGTAGTCGGGGTTGGTTAGCAACGTGAAGGCGGCGATGCCCAGGGGCATGACGCCGAGCACCCAGGCGGAGAGGCGGGTCTCGCCGGTGAGGGCTCGCAGCTCGTTACGCGCCGCCTCGGCACTGCGGATCATGGTCACCACGCTCTTCAGCAGGTCGTGGATGCTGGAGCCGTAGCGCCGGTTCACGGTCACGGCCAGGGTGAGCACCCGCAGTTCCTGCAGGTCGTAGACGCGCGCGGCCCGGCCCAGCGCCTCTTCCAGGGTGCCGCCCAGGCGGACTTCGCGCACCACGCGATCCAGGGCGGCACGCAGCGGTTCGTGTGCCTCGGCGGTGGCCACACCGAAGGCGCTGTCGAGGGTGTTGCCCGTGCTCACGGCGCGCGAGAGGTGATCGACGAACACCGGCAACTGCGTCACCATGAGGCGGCGGCGGGCGGCGGCACGGCGCAGCAACAGCAGATAAACGCCACCGAGCAACCCGAGGGGGTAGAGCAGCGCACCGAACGGGCCGTGGATGGCGGCACCGATCATCCCGGTCACCAGCACGGCGGCACCCAGGCTTACCGCCTGCCAGCGCGCGGGTGTGATGCCGGCGCGCCACAACAGATCGATCACCTCGTCCAGCAGCCAGTTTTCCGTACTGCGTTTCCGTGCCTGCGTGCGGCCCTCGCTACCGAGCAGCAGGCGCAGGCGCTGCAGCATCTGTGCCCCGCGTTTGTAGCGGATCTCGGCCACCGCCAGCAGCGAGAGCGAGATCAGCGCCATGGTGACGGCAAGCAGGATGGTGAGGCTGTTAACTGACATAGCGGCTGGTCGCGAAGGGACCCGACTGGGCCCCCTCGTCCTGAAGCAGGCGCTGCAGTTTCGCGCTGTAGGGCTTTACCTCCATCTGCACGAAGTCGCGGCGGGAGAAGTCGTAGCAGAACAGCTCCTGCAGCATGTAGTTGTTGTCGGCGATACCGGTGACCTCCTGCACGTGCAGTACCCGGCGCTCGCCACTGGGCAGGCGCCCGATCTGGACGATCATGTCGATGGCGGCGCCCACCTGCTGGCGCAGGGTGAATTCGCTGCCCGCGTAACCGGCGAAACCGGCCAGCATCTCCAGGCGGCTGAGGGCGTCGCGCGGGCTGTTGGCGTGCAGCGTGCCCATGGAGCCCTCGTGGCCGGTGCTCATGGCCTGCAACATGTCCAGCATTTCCGGGCCGCGCACCTCGCCCACGATGATGCGGTCCGGGCGCATGCGCAGGGCGTTGCGCACCAGGGCGCGCATGTTCACTTCGCCGTGGCCCTCCAGGTTGGGCGGGCGTGATTCCAGGCGCACCACATGGCCGTGGTCGAGCGACAGCTCGGCGGCGTCCTCGATGGTGACGATGCGCTCGTCGCCCGGAATGAATTCCGAGAGCACGTTCAGGAGCGTGGTCTTGCCGGCGCCACTGGCGCCGATGATGAGCAGGTTGCAGCGCGCGCGCACCGCCGAGCGCAGCAACTTGAGCATGGACTCGTTCAAGGTGCCGTAGGTGAGCAGGTCGCCGGCACGCAGCGGCTCGCGGCGGAACTTGCGGATGGACAGGGCGGGGCCGTCCAGCGCCAGTGGTCCGATGATGGCGTTGACGCGGCCGCCGTTGGGCAGGCGCGCGTCCACCATGGGCGTGGCCTCGTCCACGCGGCGGCCGAGCGGCGCCAGGATGCGGTGGATGATGCGCAGCACGTGGGCGTCATCGATGAACCGCAGCGGTGTCCTCAGCAGACGACCGCGGCGTTCCACGAACACCTTGGCGTAGCCGTTTACCAGGATGTCGTTAACGTCGTCATCCTCGATGAGGCGCTGGATGGGGCCGAAGCCAAGCAACTCGTCGACCATGTCCGTGACCAGCGTCTCCGCCTCGCGGCGGTTGATGGCCAGGCGCTGGTCGGCGATGAAGAAGTTGATCTTCGTCTCGATGTAGTTGCGCACCTGGTCTTGCGACCAGTCGGACAGATTGACGTTTTCCTCCTCGATGACGTTGATGAGGAGGCGGTGCAGGCGGCCCTTCAGCGACTGATATTGACTGCTCTGCTGGAGATCGTCCGCCTGGGGGTGGGAGAAGAAGTCCATGGCACTCATCCGAGGAACTTGTCCAGCAAGGTACGCAGGCGCTCGCCCTTGGCGGGCTGTGGCGTCGCGCCGGTGAGCTGGCGTGCCAGGCCGCGCACGGCCTTGCTGTAGGGGTCGTTGCCCGCCATCTCGAAAATGCTGCGACCGGCATTCAGGGCCTTCAGGCGCACCATGCCGCTGGCCGGCAGGGTGTGGCGCAGGGTGAGGTCGAGCAGTTCGGCGATATCGCTGCTCTCCAGGCCCACCTCCGGGGAATAGCGGTCGACGATGAGGCCGATGTTGTCCACCGGGTAGTCGCGCGCACCGAGGAAATCGAGCAACTGCTTGCTGGCGTGGCAGCTCGGGACGGATTGTTCCACCACCAGGAACACGCGGTCGGACTTGCCCAGGATGAGGCGCACGAAGTCCGACGGTGTGACGCCGCCCAGGTGGATGACGATGCGCGTGAAATAGGCGCGCAGGATATTGAGCAGGATCATCACATCGGCGGAGGTGATGGTTTCCATCTCCTTGGGGTCGTCCGGCAACGACAGCACGGTGAGGCCGCTCTTGTGCGTGGTGAAGGCGGTGCGGATGAGGGTCTGGTCGAAGCGGCGCACGCTGCGGATGGCGTCCACGAAGCTGTAGGTGGACTTGAGGCCCAGCATGAGCAGCGAGTCGGCCGGCGGCGTGCCCAGGTCGAGCAGCAGCACACGCCCCTCTTCCTCCTGTTCCAGCAGCGCCAGGGCGGTGTGCACCGCGAGGGTCGTGATGCCCTCATAGGGGCGCGCGGACAGGAAGGAGAACACCTGCGCGCGGTTCTCCACGGGTGCGGCATCCTGCGGACTCTTTTCGTCCAGGCGATACACCAGCGCGAGCACATCGCGCGGGTTGCTGCCCACGCGCAGGAAGTCCCGCGCACCGGCGCGCATGGCCGCCAGCAGCAGGTTGTTGTCCACGACATCGCTCACGACCACGATGCCCAGGTACGGTTTGGCCGCGAGCAGGCCCTCGATGAGCGCGGTATGGGAGCGCTTCTCGCCCGCGCCCAACTGCACGAATACCAGGTTCGCCGCCGTGGCGTCGATGAGTTGCAGCACGCGTTCCACGGAATCCTGATCGGCGACCACGACCTCCCGTTCCTTGTCCAGCGCCTCCATGAGCCACTGGACGTAATCCTCGCGATTGGTGACGACGACGACGCTTGCCACGATGGCCTCCTAATCGCTGGTGCCGCTGTTGAGCCGGCTGAAGTCGCCGGATTCGAGGAACAGCAGTTCAGAAAAACCGGGCTGGTAACGCCCGAGGGCCGTGCCCGGCAGCGGCGGGGTGGGCGCGCCGCTGGCGATGGCGCGCACCAGGTGCGGCGTCACCACCATGATCAGTTCCTTGTCCTCGCGCTGCACGCGCGTGGACTTGAAGAAGGCGCCCAGGATGGGGATGTCGCCCAGGAACGGCACCTTGTCCACGGCGGCCACGTTGTTGCGGCTGATGAGCCCGCTGATGACGAAGCTCTCGCCTTCGGCCAACTGGATGGTGGTCTCGGTGCGGCG
>JBAYQE010000039.1:0-22246 GCA_041677345.1 Thiohalomonadaceae bacterium | reverse complement strand
TCCTACGCCTATGACACCATCATGGTGTTCCGCGACCGCTTCAAGAACCACATCCTGCCCGAGAAGGTGCACATCCTGAACGTGTCCTTCCTGGTGCCCGACATGCGGCGCGAGTTCGGCGGTTGCGCGGGCAACATCGCGTACAACCTCAAGCTGCTGGGCGAGTCGCCCCTGCCCATGGCCACCGTGGGCCGCGATTTCGATGTGTACCGGCACTGGCTGGACAAGTGCGGCATCGATGACCTCCACATAAAGGTGATCGAAAATACCTACACCGCCCAGGCTTTCATCACCACCGACATGGATGACAACCAGATCACCGCCTTCCACCCGGGCGCCATGAGCTACGCCCACGAGAACAAGGTGAGCGAGGCAAAGAACGTGACCCTGGGCATCGTGGCGCCGGACGGACGCGAGGGCATGGTGGAGCACGCCGAACAGTTCGCGGAGGCGGGCATTCCCTTCATCTTCGACCCGGGCCAGGGCCTGCCCATGTTCTCGGGCGAGGAGTTGCTGCGTTTCGTGGAGCTGGCCACCTGGGTCACGGTGAACGATTACGAGGGCCAGTTGCTGGAACAGCGTACCGGGCTGCCGTTGCACGAACTCGCCGGTAAGGTGAAGGCCCTCATCGTCACCAAGGGTGCCAAGGGTGCACACATCCATGCCGATGGCCATCGCCTCGACATCCCCGCGGCCCCCGTGCGCGGCGTGGCCGACCCGACCGGCTGCGGCGATGCCTTCCGTGCGGGCCTGCTGTACGGCCTCATGCGCGGCCTGGATTGGGAGACCACCGGCCGCGTCGCCTCCCTCATGGGCGCCATCAAGGTCGAACACCACGGCACCCAGAATCACCACTTCTCCATGCCCGAGTTCGAGGCGCGCTTTCACGAGGCGTTTGGGTTCCATCTCTGACAACGCGGCGGGCGCGGAGACGTCGTAGGTCACGTTGGTGCGCAGCGCCTACGTGACGTGTACAGCACGCAGCTGTCACGTAGCTCCACAACGTGGCCTACGGCCTGAATTCACGCTGTGTTTTTTTCGTGTCTCCGCGTCGATGCGGGAGTTTTCGCCGTCCTCCGCGCCTCCGCGTGCTCCGCGTTGTCACCGGGCATCTTCTGGCCACCAGGGAAGACTCGTGTCCTTTGCGCCTTTGCGTTGAATTCACCCAACAAAAAAGCCGCGGCGAACCGCGGCTCTTTCCGCCGGCAGGCGCCCCGGGATTAGAAATCGCCCCAGCCCGATTTGCGACGGCGCAGCTTGGGTAGCACCAGGCCGAGCAGGATGCCGCCCGCCAGTACGCCGGCACCGGAGAGGAACCAGTCGCGGTAAGCATCGTCGCGCAGCTTTTCATTGGTGGTGCGCAACTGGGCGTTTTCATTTTCCAGGCTGTCGAGGCGGGTGCGCATGGCCTTGTTTTCCTCGTGCAGCTTGACCGGCGCGGCGGCCACTGCCTGTAGGTCAGCCAATTCCTTCTGCAGCGCCGCGTAGTCCTTTTCCAGCTGGGTGTTGGTCTTGCGCGCCTCGCTGCGCTCACCCTGTACGGTCTTGAGCTGCTCACGCAGCTTCTCACGTTCTTCCTGGAGCCCGGCGATCTTCTGTTCCGCCACCACCAGCCGGTCACGGGCGATGGGTTCCTTGCTGAGATACTGCTCCCGCATCCAGCCTTCCAGGCCCTTGGGGCCGCGCACACGCACGAACTCGCCTTCCCGTTCCAGTATTTCGACCCGTTCGCCGCTCTTGAGTACCCGCAGGATCTTGTAGCTGTTGCCCTGGCCGGTGCGCACCGTGACGGTGAGCGTATCGTCGACATACATGAATTCTTGGGCCTGGACGGCGCTCATTGCGAAAAGGAGCAGGAATGGAAGGACTCGTTTCATGCAGTGAGATCCGGAAGGGGTGGAATTTTCTGAACCAGGGATTTTATGCAATCCGTCCATGGTGGCCGTGGTTTGCTTCACAAAACCCGCCACCGCTCAGCCTACCTGTCGCTGGACATTGAGCGATACCGCCTGCAGCAGGTCCGGCGTCGGCCTGCCCACATGATACCCCTGGGCAAAATCGATACCAGCCTGGTGCACGCAGGTGAGTACTTCCGCACTTTCCACGAACTCGGCAATGGTGCGGATGCCCAGTTCCTGCGCCAACGCGGCAATGGTTCTTACAAACGCCGCATCGCGCTGGTCGCTGGCCATGTTTACCACGAAATCACCTTCGATCTTGACGAAATCGATAGGGAAGCGCTTGAGGTAGTGGAACGAGGAGAAACCGGAGCCAAAATCGTCGATGGCGAGGCCGAAGCCTTCGAGCTTGAGCTCATTCACGAATTTTTCGAGCAGACCCATGTTTTTCACGGTGTCGCGTTCAGTGATCTCGAATACCACACGTTGTGGCTCGATACCGAAGCGATGGGTCAATTCGTTGAGCTGCTTGATGAATTCACCCATGACCATGGTCCGCGGTGACAGGTTGAGGAAGATGAGGCCGCCGTAGCCATGCTGTACCACCTGCTCGAAGGTCATTTCCATGACGATGGCGTCGAGTTTGTGGATGAGCCCCAGCTTCTCGGTCATCTCGATGAACTCGTGAGCGCCCAGCAGCCCGTCGGACAATTGAATGCGGCTCAGCACCTCGATGGCAATGACGCTGCCATCGGTCGAGGCCACGATGGGCTGAAAAAAGGGCACGATGCGCCGTTCCTCGATGGCATTGGAGATGATGATGCTTTTCTCACCGATAGTGCGGAAGATCTCCACCACGTCATCGTCGGTGGGCAGGCCGATGCGGTTCTTACCCTCTGCCTTGGCCTTGTACATCATATTGTCCGCAAACAGGAACAGGTCCTTCTCGTCGGTCGCGTGATCGGGGAACAGGGCCACGCCGATGGAAATGGTGGCCTTTACACGGCTGCCGTCGGGTGCCTGGAGCGTGAGCTGCGAAGCGCTCTCCAGCACGCGCTCGCTGAGGGTGTGGGCGAGGGTGATGGCTGTCTCGGGCAGGATGAGCACGAACTCGTCACCGCCATAACGCGCGAAAATGTCGCCGGTGCGCAGCACACCCTGGACGGCAAGGGCGAATTCCTGCAGGAACTTGTCGCCGAAGGCGTGCCCGTAGGTGTCGTTGATCGACTTGAAGTTGTCCAGGTCGAGGACCAGCAGGGCGAAGGAGTAGCCGTGGTGATTGGCACGTTTGATCTCGTAGCCCAGCAGTTCCCAGAACAGGCGCAGGTTGTAGAGGTTGGTGAGCGGGTCGCGCGTGGCGTAGTACTCCAGGTCGCGCGTGTACTTGTAGATGGCCTTGACCGAGCCCACCACGTTCAGCAGCGTGGACAGGATGCTTTCGGTGACCAGCATGCGGGTCTGATCCTTCAGCAGGTCCGCATGGACACCGATGCCGACGATACCGCCGATCTTGGGGGTCTCGACAATGAGTGACTTGGTATGCAGATCGAGTTCCTGGCGGGTGAGTACCACCGGCTCGCCGGGCCCGGCGACGTGGTGGTGGAATTCCAGCGAGGCGAGCGCACTGAAGGACGGGTGGGCATGCAGCGCATGCAGCACCGCCTGCTCCATCATGCGCCGCGTGCTTTCCTCCGGCGGGCGTACCCAGAACACCTCGAGGTCGAACAACTCGTCGTCCACCTTGAAGATGGAGAAAAGGGCGTAGGCCTCGATGACCTGATTGATGTCGGTGAGCAGATAGCCCACATACTCTCGCCAGTCGCGCACCACCTCGGAGGTGATGACGAACTTCTCCAGCAGGCGGATCTCGAACTCGAGCAGGTCCTTGTCCACGGCCACGGAACGCAGCTTGTCCGCCAGTTCGCCCACTGTGGAGAAGACGCTGTTGAACTCGGCAAAGCCGAGGTCGAGGTCACGGTGCTCGATGTTGCGCAGGTCCGAGACCTTGTTGATGGTTTCGATGTTCTGTTGCAGGAAGCCGATCGAGGCGTCCAGTTTGCGTTGGAAGAACCATACCGCGATGAGTGCCGCGATGATGGGAATGGGGCTTGCCAGCAACAGCGCGAACAGCAGGTTGTTGCGTGCCTGATCGGCCAGCATGCCCACGTCCTGGCGTACCTCGATGACACCGAGTACCTCGCCGACCTGCGCGTTCACGTGGCAGCGCAGGCATTCGTCACGGGCTATCAGCGGAAAGTTGTGCAGCAGGGTGCCGTCGCTTTCCGTGGTGACCGGCGCGCCGTCGAGGAAGGTGCGGAGCACCGCGCCCTGAATGGGTTTCTGGTCGATGGGACCGAACAACTCGGTGACCCGATCGCCACGGTAAATGTCGATGGAGTAGGGGGCAGTGGCGGAAGCGCGCTGCACTGCACTGATGAATTCCTCCATCTGGGGGCGCGTCCAGCCTTGGCGCATCACCTGGAACATGGCGTTGAAGGTGCCTTGGGCGAGGGTCTCGGAAACCTCCACGGCATTGCCGCGCACGGCGTCGTCGTAGACTCGGGTGATGGCGCCGTAGAGGGTGGTGAACATCACCAGAGAGACGCCCGCGGAAGCAAGAAGAATGAATCCTTTAATGGTTTTCGGCAGCGGCATCGGCATCCCGTTATGGATTCCCGGAATAAGCATGGTGGTAAGCCCGTGCAGCTTACCAGAAGAGGCCTGGAGGCAATCACTGAGGCGGATCAACAAATCCGCCGCGCTCAGAATACGCTGGCCAGTTCCTGGGGTTCCCGGATGGGGGGCAGACAGCGACCGGGTTCACACACGTAGGCCACCGGCACGTCCTGCGCAGTGCGCTCGGCAAGCGCGCCCGGCAGGTCCCGGGCGGTTTCCGGTACCACGAGGATGCGGCGCTCGGGATGAAAATGCCGCGCGAGTACGCCCTGCCAGGGCGCGAGCGCGGCACCGCTGCCGCGCAGCACCACCGTGGGCCGGGGCGAAAGCTGTTCGCGCAGGGCGAGCAGCACCGCGCCGTGCCCCACCGGATGCTGGCTCACATGGGGCCAGGCGGCGCGCAGGGTGCGTTCCGCTGCGCCCACGTACTCCAGCCGGCCCACCAGATGCCCAAGACGTAGCAGCGCGGAGGCGGCCACGCCGTTGCCCGCGGGCAGCGACTCGTCGGCGAAGGAGCGTGGGCGGTGGATGAGGCGTTCGTGATCGTCGGCGGTGAAGAAAAAGCCGCCGTGGGCCTCGTCCTCGAAGTGTTCGAGCAGCAGATCGGCGAGGGTCAACGCGAATGACAGGTCGCCGTCGCGCCAGCGCGCCTCCAGTAGTGCGAGCAGGCCCTCCAGCAGGAAGGCGTGGTCGTCCAGATAGCCGGGCAGCACGGCTATGTTGTCCTTCCAGGCGGCGAGCAGACGCCCCTGTGTCATCAGGTGCTCGTGCAGGAAATCCAGTGCCCGTTCCGCGGAGGCGACGAAATCGGCACGGTCGAGCAACCGCCCGGCGACGGCCATGCCGCGGATCATGAGCCCGTTCCAGCCCGCGAGGATCTTTTCGTCGCGCCCGGGCCGGACCCGGCCTTCACGTACCTGGAACAGAGCGGCACGCAGGCGCTCTTCGCCTGCGCTGGCTGTGGCCGCCGACCAGCCCAGTTCGGCTGCGATCTCGGCGTGACTGCGACGCCGCTGCAGGTGCCAGCGTTCCTCGAAGTTGGTGGGACCGTCCAGGCCGTACAGCGCGGCGGCCAGGGGGAAGTCCTCGGGAGGCAGCGCGGCAGCGAGTTCTTCGCGCGTCCACACGTAGAAGCGGCCTTCTTCGCCCTCGCTGTCCGCATCCAGGGTGGCGTAGTAGCCGCCCGCGGGCGACTGCATCTCGCGCATCACCCATTCCCCCGTGCGCTCGGCGGCGGCACGCAGCGACGGGTCGCCCGAAAAACACCAGGCCTCGGCATAGAGCGGCAACAGCAGGGCATTGTCGTAAAGCATTTTTTCGAAGTGGGGGATGTCCCAGTGGGCATCCACCGCGTAACGGAAGAAGCCGCCTCCCAGGTGATCGAACAGGCCGCCTTCGGCCATGGCCCGCAGGCTATGCAAGGCCATACGTGCCGCCTCGCCATCGCCGTCGATGGCGAGGCGCAGCAGCAGGGCCAGCTCCTGGCTGTGGGGGAACTTGGGGGCGCCGCCGAAGCCGCCATGGCGTGGGTCGTAGCTGGCCGCCAGCGCCGTGCGCGCGGCCATGAGCGGGCGATCATCCATCTGCGCCGCCACGTGGCCGTCTGCCTCCACCTCCTTCAGGGCAGCACGCAGGGAGGCGTTCTGGTCGTCCAGTTTCGCACGGTGGTCGCGCCAGAAACCGGCGATACGTTCGAGCACCTGGCCGAAGGGGGGCATGCCGTAGCGCCGCTCCTTGGGGAAATAGGTACCTGCGAAGAACGGCGTTTGATCAGGGGCGAGAAACACCGTGAGCGGCCAACCGCCGCCACGCTGGGTCAACAGCTGATGAGCGAGTTGATAAATGCGATCCAGGTCGGGCCGCTCCTCGCGATCCACCTTCACGTTCACGAACAGCTCGTTCATGAGCCGGGCCGTGTCCGGGTCCTCGAAGGATTCGTGAGCCATGACATGACACCAGTGGCAGGCCGAATAGCCGATGGACAGCAGGATGGGCTTGTCCTCACGCCGCGCCAGCGCCAGCGCCTCTTCGCCCCATGGATACCAATCCACGGGGTTGTGGGCGTGCTGTTGCAGGTAGGGACTGGTCTCGCGGGCGAGACGGTTGCGGTGGGCGGCCATGGCGTGTCCGAAAGTTGACTTATGGTGTCAACTTTAGCGGGACGGTGTCCCGCTGTGAAACCCCTCATTCCGCCGTAGCAGCCCGCACCGAGGGTGATTCCCCGGGCCGGGTACGTCGAAGAAGAACGGAAAACGGGGAGAGGTACCGTAGGCTGTCCACGCTGAAGCCCTTCTGCCTCCTCCCGCTTGTCCGTGTAACGGCGTGGCGTCTTTCTCCCGTAAATCCCCCGCCGCTTTCGGGGAATAAAGCCTGCGGGTGCATCGGTGGGAGTGCCGCCGGTATACTGCGGGCCATGCTGCCTTATCCGCACATCGACCCGGTCGCGTTTTCCATCGGTCCCGTCAAGGTCCATTGGTACGGTCTCATGTACCTGGTGGGGTTTGTCGCGGGCTGGTGGTTGTTGCGCCTGCGCGCGCGCCGCGGGGAGGCCTGGAAGCCGGCGCAGATCGACGACCTGCTGTTCTACGGTGCCCTGGGCGTGGTGTTGGGCGGGCGTATCGGCTACGTGCTGTTCTACAACTTCTCCGCCTTCCTTGCCGATCCGCTCATGCTGATGCGTATCTGGGAAGGCGGCATGTCGTTCCACGGTGGCCTGCTCGGCGTGCTCGTCGCCCTGTGGCTCTATGCGCGGCGCGAAAAGCGGCAATGGCTGGCGGTGGTGGATTTCCTGGCGCCCGTGGTGCCCATCGGTCTCGGTGCGGGCCGTATCGGCAATTTCATCAACGCGGAATTGTGGGGCAGGGTGACGGACGTGCCCTGGGCCATGGTGTTTCCGGGGGCGGGCCCGCTGCCGCGCCATCCTTCCATGCTGTACGAGTTTTTCCTCGAAGGCGTGGTGCTGTTCATCATCCTCTGGCTTTATGCGCGCAAGCCGCGGCCGCTGGGCGCGATCTCCGGCCTGTTCGCCATTTTCTACGGCGTGTTCCGTTTCCTGGTGGAGTTCGTGCGCGAGCCCGATGCGCACATCGGTTATCTCGCCTTCGGCTGGGTTACCATGGGCCAGGTCCTGTCGCTGCCGCTGATCCTCGTGGGCGTCTTTCTGCTGTGGCGCGCCCTGGCGGCCGCGCCGGCCACCAACCACAAACGAGTCTCCTGATGCGCGCCTATCTCGATCTGATGCGCCATGTACTCGAGCATGGCACCCGCAAGGAAGATCGCACCGGCACCGGCACCGTGAGCGTGTTCGGGCACCAGATGCGCTTCGACCTGACGCAGGGCTTCCCGGTGGTCACCACCAAGAAGCTGCATCTCAAGTCCATCATCCACGAACTGCTGTGGTTCCTGCGCGGTGACACCAATATCGCCTATCTGCGCGAAAACGGTGTGACCATCTGGGACGAATGGGCTGACGAGAACGGCGACCTGGGGCCCGTGTACGGCTATCAGTGGCGTTCCTGGCCCACGCCCGACGGGCGCCACATCGACCAGATCAGCCAGGTGATCGAGCAGATTCGCAGCAATCCCGATTCACGCCGTCTCATGGTCTCGGCCTGGAACGTGGGCGAGGTCGAAAAAATGAAACTGCCGCCCTGCCACGCCCTGTTCCAGTTCTACGTGGCCGACGGCAGGCTCTCCTGCCAACTCTACCAGCGCAGTGCCGACATCTTTCTGGGCGTGCCGTTCAACATCGCCTCCTATGCGCTGCTGACCATGATGGTGGCGCAGGTGACGGGGCTGAAGCCGGGCGAGTTCATTCACACGCTCGGCGACGCCCATCTGTACGCCAATCATCTGGAGCAGGCGCGCACCCAGCTTTCCCGAGCGCCCTATCCCTTGCCGCGAATGCGGATCAATCCCGAGGTGAAGTCCATCTTCGATTTCCGCTTCGAGGACTTCACCCTGGAGGGCTACGAGGCGCATCCACACATCAAGGCACCGGTGGCGGTATAGGAGCGGCGACAGGGACCTGATGAATACCAACAACATCGCCCGACGCAGAGACGCGAAGACACCCGGGGCGCAGAGGGAATCCTTCGATGGCCACCTCTGCGCCTTTTGCGTTCCGGCGCCCAGCGCCTCATCCATACAGCCGCACGGTCGGCTCGGTGGCCTATCCTCATGATCTCGATCATCGTCGCCATGGCGAAAGACAACGTCATCGGCATCGAAAACCGCTTGCCCTGGGATTTGCCCGAGGACATGAAGTGGTTCCGCCGTCACACCTTGGGCAAAGCCGTCCTCATGGGGCGCAGCACCTACGAATCCATCGGTAAGCCGCTCCCGCAGCGACGCAACCTGGTGTTGACGCGCGATGTGGATTACCGTGCGCCCGGTTGCACCATCGTGCACTCCGATGACGAAGCACTCGCCGCCGCGGGCGAAGGCGAACTGATGGTGATGGGCGGTGAATCCGTCTACCGGGAGTGGCTGCCACGCGCGCAGCGCCTCTATCTCACCGAAGTCCATGCGTGCATCGCG
Organism: Thiohalomonadaceae bacterium; assembly: GCA_041677345.1. Lineage (GTDB taxonomy): Bacteria > Pseudomonadota > Gammaproteobacteria > Thiohalomonadales > Thiohalomonadaceae > JALOAT01. The sequence continues at coordinate 13,133 of JBAYQE010000039.1, read as the reverse complement.
GGTGACGCGTGGTTCCCGCCGTTCGACCGACGCGAGTGGCGCGAGATCGAACGCTGTGAACACGCCACTGACGAGCGTCACGCTTACCCCTGCAGCTTCATCATTCTCGAACGTCTGCCGCCCAACGCGTGAACCCGCTCAACCAGACCGACCAGGGACGGGGCAGCGAAAAGGAGACCACGCGTTTACAAAACCGCATCGTCGGCTTTGCACTCACGGCGATCCTGGTCACCGGCCTTGCGGTCGGGCTGGGCGCGGCCATTCCCGCTTTCCAATCCGGGAAGGCCGCAGTGGAGACTGCCGTGGACTACAACGTGCGCCTGCAGGCCATGGTCCTCGGTCAGTTCACCACGCGCCTCGGTGACATGGCGCTGCAGGTGACCAGCCGTACTGCCATTCGTGACCGGCTGGACGACTATGCACAGGGGCGTATCGGCATCGACGAACTGCGCAGCTTCACCAGGCCCAAGCTCATCGATGCCCTGAGCCTGCATCCCGAGGCCATCGGCCTGCGTCGCCTTGGGCCGGCGGGTGAGGTCGTGACCACCATCGGTTTTGTCCCGCCGGACCTGCCCGTGTCGCTGCCGGACGATCGCACGCCCTTGATTGCACCGCCGCACCACTATGAGGACGAGAGCTATCTCACCGCGGTTGCCGCCATTTACAGCCGCGACGGGCGGCGCATCGGCACCGACATCGTGGTATTCCGCGACGAGGTGCTGCACCAAATCCTCGGCGATCTCGAACATCTGCTGCCGGGTGCCACCATCTATGTGGCGGCATCGGGTGAACAGTATTTCACCCACGGTCACGGCAGCCTGGTCCCCGACGTAGCGCCGCGCGAGGTGCGGGCACTGGTGTCCGGGCGAGAGCACATCCTGCGCACCCGCACCGGACTTTTGCTGGCGGAACCGGTGGCCGGCGGGTGGACCTTGGCCGTGGCGATGCCCGACCACCTGATCTATGCACCCGCCCTGGAAGAACTGGTGTTGCCTGCGGTGGTCACGCTCATCATGCTGCTGGTCGCGTCACTGGGTGCCGACCGCCTGCTGCGCCCGCTCGCCGACGGAGTCATCCGGCTCGCCCGGCGTCTGCAGGACACCAGTGCCGAGCAGCAGGCACTACTGGAATATGCACGCAGTTTCGTGTTCCGCGTGACCAACGGCGAACTGGGCACGGTGTCTGCCAATGTGTTCGAGGTACTCGGCCATCGGCCAGAAACACTGCCGGCGGAGGTCGCCGCCATGCTGGTCGCGCCCGCCCGCGACAGCACCGCCGTGGGAGAACTTCCCCCTTATCGCCTGCATGCGGTGCACGCCGACGGCAAGGCGGTGGTGCTGGAGGTGCATGCGCGCATGCGGCGTACCCCGGAAGGGTGCACCGAGGTGTTTGGCGTGGCGCGTGACATCACCGCGCGCGCCGATGCAGAAGAGGCACTGCGTGCCAGCAAACAGCGCCTGCGCACCCTCATCGACGCGAGCCCGGACCTCATCTGTTCCAAGGACGGCGCAGGGCGCTGCCTCGAAGTGAACCCGGCCGGCAGTACCCTCCTCGATATCGACGCGGATCGGATGGTGGGGCGCAGTTGCAGCGAACTGGCACACTCCGCGAGTGGTGCGGTGCAGGCGATGATGGTCCGCTTCGCCGCGCACGATGAGCAGGCCTGGCTGGCCCGTGCCCCCCGGCGCGAGGAAGAGACCGTCCCCGGTCCGACGGGTGAGCGCATCCTCGATACCATCCGTGTTCCCTTGTTCGATGACGCCGGTAACCGCAGCGGCCTGCTTACCATCGGCCGTGACGTCACCGAGCGTGTGCTGGCGGAGCGCGAGCTGGCAAGATCGGCGGCGGAATGGACCTACGCCATGGACTTCCTGGACGACGCCATCTTCCTGGTGGATTCCGATCAGCACATCCTGCGCGCCAACCGTGCGGCTTATCACTTGGTTGGCGGCGTGCCGCAGCAGGTGGTCGGAAGGCCCCTCACCGCCGTGTTACACCCCACCGGCCTGCCCGAGCCATGTCGCGTGTGCGAGGCGCTGCTGCAGCGGCGCGAGGCCTTCATCACCCTGGAACTGGAACACGAAGACAACACTTTCGGGCGGGCGGTGGAGATCATGGTCAAGGCCGTCCCCGAGAGCGACGGCAAGCCGCTGCGCAGCCTGATCGGCATCCACGACCTCTCGCGTACGCGCCAGACGGAAGAGGAACTGCACCTGGCTGCCTCCGTGTTCGAGGGCAGTCACGAGGGCATCGTGATCACCGATGCCGCTCACAGGATCCTGCGTGCCAACACGGCTTTCACCCGCATCACCGGTATCGCCACCAACGACGCCGTGGGGCATACGGTGCAGGACCTGCTGGCGGTGGACGGCGGCAAGGATGCACGCCGGCAGTACATCTGGGAGAGCGTGGCCCGTCAGGGCTTGTGGCAGGGCGAGGTGTGGTTCCGCCGTCACAATGGCGACCTGTTCCCGGCCTGGCACCGCATCAGCGCCCTTCAGGATCATCGCGGCGAGGTGTTGCACTACATCAACCTGTTCACCGACATCACCGACAAGAAACTGTCGGAGGAACGCATCCACCATCTCGCGCATTACGACGTCCTCACCGACTTGCCCAACCGGTTGTTGTTCAACGACCGGCTCGCCCATTCCATGGAGCGTGCCCAGAGCAAAGATGCCAAGGTCGGGTTGCTGTTCCTCGACCTCGATCACTTCAAGAATGTGAACGACACGCTGGGGCACGAATTTGGCGACAACCTGCTGCAGGTGATTGCCGAGTGCCTGCGCGGTGCGGTGCGCGAACAGGACACCGTGGCACGCCTGGGTGGCGACGAATTCACGGTGGTGCTGGAAGATCTCGTGCGCGTGCAGGATGCGGGCGTGGTAGCCAACAAGATCCTCGAGGCCATCGCCCATCCGGTGAACCTGCAGGGCCATGAGCTGTTCGTGCGTGCCAGCATCGGTATCAGCATCTTCCCGGATGATGGTCGCGACGTGCAGACCCTGCTGCGCAATGCCGATGCGGCCATGTATCGGGCCAAGGAACACGGCCGCAACACCTACCAGTACTACATACCGGAACTCACCCTCGCCTCCATCGAGCGCCTCGACCTGGAAAATGCGCTACGCCGGGCGCTGGAACGCGATGAACTGTTCCTGCACTACCAGCCGCAAGTGGCGATGCCGTCGGGCCGCATCATCGGTGCCGAGGCGCTGCTGCGCTGGAGCCATCCTACCAAGGGGTTGATCCCGCCCAGCCAGTTCGTGCCACTGGCCGAGGATGCCGGTCTCATGGGCCCGATCGGCGCCTGGGTGATCGAAACCGCCTGCATGCAATTGCGCGCCTGGCGTACCGAAGGCCTGCCGTTGCGGCGCGTGGCAGTGAACCTGTCCGGACAGCAGATCATCCGTGGCGACCTGGTGGCGACGGTACAGGACATCCTGGAGCGCACAGGCGTGGACCCGGTGGACCTGGAACTGGAAATCACCGAGAGCTTTGTGATGGCCCACCTGAGTGACGGTCTCGCCACCCTGAACGGGCTCAAGGAACTGGGCGTCACGCTGGCCATTGACGATTTCGGTACCGGGTATTCGTCGTTGGCCTACCTCAAGCGTCTGCCCATCGATCGGCTGAAGATCGATCGTTCCTTCGTGCAGGACGTCCCGGCTGACCGCGATGACATGGCCATCGCAGCCACCATCATCGCCATGGCCCACAACCTGGACCTCCAGGTCATCGCCGAAGGCGTGGAGCGACCTGCCCAGGCGGATTTCCTGCGTCACCACCGCTGCGACGAGGTGCAGGGCTACCTCTACGGCAGGCCTCTCGACCCCCAGGCATTCCGCGACCTGATCGACACCCGCGACACCGCCTGAGCCGTGGGTGCGGCCACGGGCCGCGCGCGGTGCCTCTGTGCACGATAACTGCGCGACGTTCCCATGCGGGCGGCGCCCGGTGCCTGGCCTTCCACCGCCCTCAATCCTCGCCCGGTGTACGCACACCCGCACAGGGCAGGCGGGTGACGGGCACATCGGGATGGTCGAGACGTGCGGCGCTGAGGGCGCCACCCCACAGGCACCCCGTATCGAGCCCGAGCACACCATGGCCGCGGTACAGCCCGAGGGTGGACCAATGGCCGAAGACGATGCGCTCAGCCGCGCTGCGCCGGCCGGGGACCTCGAACCAGGGCAGCAGGTCGCCGGACTGGCGCCCCGGCGCGCCCTTGTGTGCCAGGCTGAGCGCACCGTCCACCGTACAGAAGCGCAAGCGCGTGAGGCAGTTCACCGTAAAACGCAGCCGGTCCCAACCCGCAAGCGCCGGATCCCAGCGGCGCGGTTCGTTGCCGTACATGTGCTTGATGAATCCATGGAAATCCGGTCCGCGTAGCGCCGCCTCCACCTCCGCTGCACAGGTCTGCGCGGTGGTCAGGTCCCATTGGGGCGGCAGGCCGGCGTGCACCAGGGTCCAGCCCACGGCGGCGTCATGGTGCAGCAACGGCTGATACCGCAGCCAGTCCAGCAAGTCGTCACGATCAGGCGCGCGGAGGAGGGGACCCAAGGTATCGTTGGACGTGAAGTGGCGGTGTTTGCCCAGCCACACCGCCAGCAGGTGCAGGTCATGATTGCCGAGCACGGTAAGCGCCGCATCACCCAAGCCGCGCACGTAACGCAGTACCTCCAGTGATTTCGGCCCGCGGTTCACCAGGTCGCCGCACAGCCACAGGCGGTCTGCCGCCGGATCGAAACCGATATGGTCGAGCAGGGTGCGAAATTCGTCGTAGCAACCCTGCAGGTCACCTATTGCATAGACTGCCATGGGTGATCGTTGACTCCGTCGTGAAGAATCGGTGGGGAAAGGCGTGAAGGCCGGCAGGCGGCCCCGCCGGCTGCCGGGACGCATCCTTGCGACGTCTTCATTCTTGCCGATGTGCCCGCATTTTATCAGCCGTCCGCGCCGTCCGGATTGGGTAAGATGCGCGGCTATGAGTACCACGCGCGACCTTATCACCGCCGCACAGGCCGGGACCCTCTACGGCCTGTTCCTCGAACGCCTGCGCCGTACCCCGGAAGCGACCGCGTATGGCGAGTTCGATCGCCGCCAGGGTGCCTGGGCGACACAATCCTGGCGCGACCTGGGGGGCCGCGTGGCTTGTTGGCAGGCGGCGCTGTCGCGCGAAGGACTCCATCCCGGCGATCGGGTGGCCATATCCCTGCGCAATGGCGTGGACTGGGTGGTGTTCGACCTCGCCGCGCAAGGACTCGGCCTGGTGACCGTGCCGCTTTACACCGACGATCGTCCGGATAGCATCGGTTTCATCCTCGACGACGCCGGTGCGAAGCTGCTGCTGGTGCAGGACGACCTGCGTCAACGCCGTCTCGCCGGGGCACTCGCGCCGACCCATCTGCAGCGCATCCTGGTGCTGGAGACGGGGGCGGACGAGCCGACTGCCGACCCGCGCGTGTGCCCTGTGGCGCGCTGGCTCCCCGAGCGTGGTGAACTGCATGCCGGTCCGCGGGACCCGCATGCACTTGCGACCCTTATCTACACCTCCGGCACCACGGGCAAGCCCAAAGGGGTGATGTTGAGCCACCACAACATCCTCTCCGTGGTGGAAAGCGGCCTGCGCGTGGTGGACGTCTACACAAGCGACTGTTTCCTGTCCTTCCTGCCCCTCTCCCACGCACTGGAGCGCACCGCGGGCTATTACCTGCCCATGGCCGCCGGTGCGCAGGTGGTATTCGCGCGTTCGGCGGCGGTGCTCGCAGAAGACCTGGCCAGTCGGCGCCCTACGGCGCTCATCGCCGTGCCGCGCATCTTCGAGCGGGTGCACGCACGGATCGCAGCCCAGCTCGCCAAGGCGTCGCCTTTGCAGCGGTGGTTGTTCGCAACCACCGTGGGGATCGGCTGGTCGCGTTTCCTGCATGCCCAACGCCGTGGCCCGTGGCGACCGTCCCACTTGCTGTGGCCCTTGTTCGACGCCCTGGTCGCGCGCAAGGTGCGCGCCCGCCTGGGCGGGCGCTTGCGCCTGGTGGTCAGCGGGGGCGCGCCGCTCGCAGCGGAAGTGGCGCGGGTGTTCATCGGCCTGGGCGTGCCGGTGTTGCAGGGCTACGGACTTACCGAAACCGCACCACAATTGAGCGTGAACCTGTTGCACGACAATGACCCCGCCAGCGTCGGCCCGCCGCTGCCCGGTGTGGAGGTGCGCCTGGGCAAGCACGACGAGCTGCTGGTCCGCAGCCCCGGCATGACACGCGGTTACTGGAACAATCCAGAAGCCAGCGCGCAGCTGCTGCGCGACGGCTGGCTGCACACTGGCGACCAGGCGCGCCTGCAACAGGGGCGTATCCACATCACCGGCCGCATCAAGGATGTGCTGGTGCTTTCCAACGGTGAGAAGGTCCCGCCCGAGGAGATGGAGCTGGCCATCACCCTTGACCCGCTCATCGAACAGGTCATGGTGGTCGGTGAAGGGTGTTCCTTCCTCGCGGCCATCGCCGTGCTGAATGAGGAACAATGGCAGGTCCTCGCACACCGCCTGGGGCTGGTGCCGGACGGTGTTGAAAGCCTGAACGACCGGCGTGTGACACACGAAATCTTGCAGCGCATGCAGGCGCAACTCCATGCCTTCCCCGCCTGGGCGAAGATCCGGCGCGTGCATCTCACCCGCGAGCCCTGGAGCGTGGACAACGGTCTGCTTACGCCCACCCTCAAGAAGAAGCGCGTGGAATTGCGCAAACACTTCGCCGCCGAGATCGCAGCCCTCTACGCGGATGGGCCGACGCAGCAACGGTGGCAGGATCGCCCGGAACACGCGTGACGCGGCCCCGGTCGCCTTATATTCAGAACAGCAACTGACGAGGAGCCCCCCATGAGCACGAATGGCACGCCGGACCTGCAATCCCTCAAGACCGTCACCACGGCCGTCTACGCGCTGCAGGCGCTCGCGTTCCTGTTCGGCATCACCTTCATCGTGGCCGTGGTGGTCAACTACATCAAGCGCGAAGACGTGCGCGGCACCTGGCTCGAATCCCATTTCCGCTGGCAGATCCGCACCTTCTGGTACGGCCTGCTGTGGACCGTGCTTGGCACCCTGCTCTACATCGTCATCATCGGGTATTTCATCTGGCTCGCGAACGTGGTGTGGGTGATTTATCGCATCGCCAAAGGATGGTTGCGGCTGTCCGAGGGCAAGGAGATGTACGTCTGAGCGTGCGGTTCGTGTGTGTGTGCAACGCGGAGCACGCGGAGGTATTGCGTAGGTCACGTTGCGCGGCTACGTGACTGTCCGAGGGCAAGGAAATGTACATCTGAGCGTGTGGTTCGTGTGCGGGGGCAACGCGGAGGGCGCGGAGTAACGCGTCCTCCGCGTTTCGACGCGACATCCTCTTGCCAAATCACCGGCACTTGCGCAATTCGATGCGCCGGAACCAGCCGCGGGCTAAGGCGGGTTCGTCGTGTTCCAGGCACAATGACGGGCAGCATTCCAGCACCTGTTCGAACACCACATCGGTGCGCGTGGCGATGCGGCGGCTGATCATGTTGACGGTGCGGCGCACGGGGGCGCGCTGTCCGGGGCGCAGGAACTTGTCCAGGATCAGTACGCGGCCACCCGGGCGCAGCACGCGCATCGCCTCACACAGGGCACGTTCGGGTGCCGGCACCACGGCCAGGATGAGATGCATCACCACGGCATCGAAACTCGCATCCGCATAGGGCAGCGCCATCACGTCGCCCACCTGCAAGCGCACGTCGTCGCGTTCACGGGCGCGGCGCTTCGCCGCGCGCAGCATGGCGGGTGTGAGATCGATGCCGGTGTAATGGGGGCCGCGCGGCAGGTGGGGAATGTCCAGGCCCGTGCCGATGCCGGCGATCAGCACCTCCTTCTCACCGGAAAGGCGCGCCAGGCTGGCTTGCCGCGGCCGCGCGCTGGCGCGCGCCACCACGAGGTCGTAGACGGGAGCGAAAAAGGTGTAACTGCGGCGCAGGTTCATGGGTACGGGGAGAGGACACGGAAGGTGCAGATGATAGGCGTAGGTCACGTTGCGAAGCTACGTGACACGTTCGGAGCGCTGAATGTCACGTAGCCGCTGCGCGGCAACGTGACCTACGCAAACTGCGTCCTCCGCTCCGCGTTACACCCCTGCTAGTGCAAGGTCCGCGGCGTCGACAAGGTGAACGGCGCGATCTCGGCGTCGAACTCGTGACCGTCGTCTGAACGCATGCGGTAGCGGCCGTGCATGGAACCCACGGGCGTCTCCAACACGGTGCCGCTGGTGTAGCGGAATTCCTCGCCGGGCTTGAGGTAGGGTTGCTCGCCCACCACGCCTTCGCCGCGCACTTCCTGTTCACGGCCGTGGCCGTCGGTGATGATCCAGTGTCGCGTGAGCAGGCGTGCGGGCGTCGTGCCGGTGTTGCGGATGGTCACCGTGTAGGCGAACACGAAGCGTTCGTCATCCGGCTGGGAATGCTCTTCCACATACGTGCTCTTCACTTTCACTTCGATGTGACATTCGGTGATGTCCATCCAACTCCTCCTAGAGGCGCCGGGCCGCGATGGCGGCGCCGAGCAGGCCCACCTTGGGATCGGTGATCACATAAACGGGCATGGTGCGCGTGAGCGGTGCCATGCGCCCCTTGCGGTTGAAGGCGGCCATGAAGCGGCCGTCCTTGAGCATCGGCAGGATCTTCGGTGCGATACCGCCCGCCACGTACACCCCGCCGCGCGCCAGGGCGGCCAGTGCGAGGTTGCCTGCCACGCTCCCGTAGGCGTCCACGAACAGCGCCAGCGTGCGCACGGCCAAGGGATCGTGGCCGTCGCTGGCGGCGGCGGACACGGCCGCGCTGATGTCAGGTGCATTGAGGGCCGGATGGTCGTTGCGACCCTCGCGTTCCAGAAAAAAGCGAAACGTATCCTCGATGCCCATGCCGGACACGACACGTTCATAGGACACGCGTTCGTGCTGGCGGCGCAGCCAGGTAAGCAGGTCATCCTGATCTTCGTCCGTGGGCGCAAAATCCATGTGACCGGCTTCCGTGGGAAATACCTCGTAGTGCGTACCGACGTGGTGCAGGAAGGCCACGCCCAAACCCGTCCCGGCGCCGATGACGAGTCGTGGACCGCCGGCCTCGCCCGCTACCTCCTGCAGGGGTTCGACGCTGTCACGGTCCAGGGCGTCGATGCCGTAGCCGAGCGCCTGGAAGTCATTGATGAGGCGCACGCGGGTGAGGCCGAGCGATTGGGCAAGCTCGTCGGAGTCCATGCGCCAGGGCAGGTTAGTGAGGCTGGCATGCTGCCGGGATGCAGTCCCGCTGACCGGGCCCGCCACGCCGAAGCATGCACGCTCGATGCCCAGCCGCCCCTGCGTGGCGAGGAACTCGTAGGCCATGGGTGCGAGGCCCGGATAGGCTCGGCTGTCGAAGCGCTGTTCGGCGAGCACCTTCATGGCGTTGCCGTCGAATTCGGCGATCTGCAACAACGTCTTGGTGCCGCCGATGTCGCCGGCCAGCACGTGCATGATGTGGGAACTCATACGGGAGACTCGCGGAGGCCGGCGGCGGCCTGCGCATCGAGAAACCATTCCACCGCACCCTGTGGCCGCAGCCTCTGTACGGGCAGGGGAGCGGGACCGACGATCTCGTGCAACGCCCGTCGTACCACATCCGCCTTCTTGGCGCCGGCCACCAGCAGTATCAGGTGGCGTGCCCGATCGAGCACCGGATAGGTGAGACTGACGCGCCAAGCCTGCAGCTTTTCCACGTACACCGGTATCACGCTGGTGTCGGTGCTGGTGAGGGCCGTGGTGTCTGGAAACAGCGAGGCGATGTGGCCGTCCAGTCCCAGGCCCAGCAGGACCAGATCGAAGCGGGGCATGCCTTGGTCGAGGGGCACGCTGCGGGCGAGCACCGCCGCGTAATCGGCGGCCGCCTGCGCGGCCGGCTGCTCACCGGCGATACGATGCACGTTTCCCTCCGGAAGTGGCACATGCGAGAGTAGGCGCTCGCGCGCCATCCGGTAATTGCTGTCGGGGTGATCGGGGGGCACGACGCGCTCGTCGCCAAAATAGACGTGGGTGCAGGACCAGTCCATGCGCCCGGCGAACTCCGGCGTGGCGAGTGTCGCATAGAGGCCTTCCGGGGTCCTGCCGCCCGCCAGCGACAGATGGAAGCTGCCACGTGCGTGCACGGACGCGGCGGCGAGTTGCACTACACGCTCTGCGCTGGCACGGTGCAGCGCCGGTTCGTCGCCCAGGATGTGGATGGCAGGCTTCGTCATAGGGGGTGCGCTGTCGCAAGGTGGGAATGCATCGTTTCTTGTTCTCTTGCGGAAAGGAGGCCTTTTCCTTGGTGGATGCATGGTCCAGGGCGAGGCGTTCTTGAGCTTAGTCAGCCTGTGCCACTGCTTCAACCATCCGGTTAGGCGTGCGGCACCATGTGGGCGCAATGGCAAGGCCTTGGCCCAGTGCTTTCCGCCTCGCGGCAGGGGCATCATTTGCGCAGCGGATGCCATGGGACGATGGGCAGGTACATCCCCAGTCACCGTCATTCTGCATTGCCGCCGCCGTGCGCGCCGTAGTCAGCGTCGGCGGCGCGCAGGCCGCCGCGCCGGTTCAGCGTTCCACGATGCGTACCTTGTCGCCAACCTGGATTACGTCGGGGTCCACGATGGCGCTGTCCTCCGCCAGACGGCCGTAGGACCATGGGTCCTTCAGATAGCGCTTGGCGATATCCCACAGGGTGTCACCGCGCACCACGGTATGCACGATGACCCGTGTCCCCGGCGTGCTCGGGGGGTTGTGTTCCATCACCAGGGTGACGCCGTCCGGCGCAGGTTCCAGGTGAATCTGTGCAGGCGGCGGGGTGTCGGTCACGGCCACAGCCTCTAGCGGCGGCGGCACGGAGGCGATGGGGGCGACCGGCTCCGGCTCCGCCTGTGGCTCCGGTTGCACCTGCGGTTCCGGTTGCGGCCCCTCGTCCGTCTGGGCAGGGGCGGGCGGTGGGTCCGCTTCGGTGAGGGCGAGTCGTGGCTCGATGCGAGGGGTGGTCTGCGGCAGCGCATTGATAGCAGGTACGGCCGCCGTGTGGGTGGGGGCCGAGGACAGCTTGCGCGGCCCCGGCTCCAGTCCCAGGAAAGGTAGCAGGACGACCACCAGCCCCGCAGCCGCCACTGTGGCGAGCAGTGGTACGAGGAAGCGGTGCCGTGGTGCCGTCTCCGGCGCTTGTCCGGTGGCTGCTGCCGGTTGCGCCGGTGCCTGCGGCCTGACGGTTTCAGGGGGGCTCACCGGCGTGGGGACTTCGGCGGTGTTGGCGTTGGTCTCCGCTGCGGCCGGCCGCTGCATTGGCCCGGTGGTCGCGGCCGGTGGCGTGACGTTGGCAGGCATGCGTGGTTCGGGACGGGCAGGCGCGGGCTGCGCCGGCGCCCGGGCCTGTGGCGGAGTCGCGGCAAGTGGGGCCTTGACTGACCCGGGCCGGCGCGGCTTGGGTGTCTGCGGTCCGCTGGTGGCCGAGGGGCTCGGCAGCGGATTCGCAGGCGAAGAGGCTTTGGCTGTGGATTCCGGCATGGGCGGAGGTGGGGCGGTGACTTTGCGGCGGGCACCCGGCGAGGGGGAAGGGACGGGCTCCTCCGGGCGCACCGGTGGCTGCGGCGATGTGGTGTGGGGCCTGGGGGATGGTTCCGGCTTGGTACGGCCGCGCAACCGGGCCGCGGCCTCGCCCAGGGCCTCGTGCAAGGGCATGTGGGCGGCGGCGGTCGTCGCGGGTCCCGACGTTGCCAGGGCACGCAGGGCGGTGCCGGCGTCCTTGAGTGCGTAGAGCGCCTCGAAATCGGTGAGCAGGGCAATACGCCCGTCGTGGAGCAGGGCGCCGTGGAAGGTGCGCGCCGGCAGACCCGGCGGCAGGGCGGTGCGCCGTGCCTCGGGCGGAGCGAAGCCGAGTACCTCGTCCACCACGAAACCGCGCAGGGCCTCGCCGGTGCGGGCCAGCACCACGCGGCCGTCCCGATCCGGTACGCCCAGCTTGCGGCGCAGTTCCACCAGGGCCACGGTGTGGTCGCCGTGGTGGAATACACCCGGCTCGTCCGCCGGTGCACCCGGCAGGGCGGTCACATGGGCGGGGGGCGCGAGGATGCCTTCGGATGCGAGCGCAGGCAGGCCGAACAGCACCCGCCCCACCCGCAACACCACTGTTTGTTCAGCACTGGCTGCCACTGCATCCCTCCCTGGTCTGTAACGGCCTGCCGATTGACGAATTTAGCCCGGACTTTTCCCTGCGGCATTGGCGAGGGCGGCAAACTCGCCCAGGCTGAGGGTCTCGGCGCGCCGGCCCGGGTCGATGTCCAGCGCCGTCATGGTCTCGGCCGCCACCATCCCGCGCAGGGTATTGCGCAAGGTCTTGCGCCGCTGGCTGAAGGCCTGGGCAACCACGCGCGCAAAACACTCCGCGTCGTCCACCCGTACCGGCGGCTCGCGATAGGGCAGCAGCCGCACCACGGCCGAATCCACCTTGGGTACCGGACGGAAGGCGCCGGGCGGCACGGTGAACAGGCGTTCCACCTTGCAGTAGTACTGCACCATCACGCTCAGTCTGCCGTAGTCGGCGGTGCCGGATGCGGCGGCGAGGCGGTCCACCACCTCCTTCTGCAACATGAAGTGCATGTCGCGGATGGCCCCGGCCTGCTCGATGAGGTGGAAGATGAGGGGCGTGGAGATGTTGTAGGGCAGATTGCCCACCACGCGCAGGGCTTCATCGGGGCCCGCGAGTGTGCGGAAATCGAAGCGCAGGGCATCGGCCTGGTGGATGCGCAGCTCCCCGGCGGCGGCGAACTTCTCCTGCAGATGGGGAATGAGATCGCGGTCCAGCTCCACCACATCCAGGCGGCCAAGCGCCTGCAGCAGCGGGCCGGTGAGGGCGCCGAGCCCGGGACCGATCTCCACCACCCGCTCCCCCGGCCGCGGATTCACCGCGCGCACGATGCGGTCGATCACCGTGTGATCGCGCAGGAAATTCTGGCCGAAGCGTTTGCGGGCTTGATGCTGCATGGGCGCGGGTTCCGAAGGTGTAGCGCGAATTATGGCCGATCACCGGGTTTGATGTTGGCGCAACGCGGAGGACGCGGAGGCGCGGAGGACGCGGAG
>JBAYQE010000038.1:0-22407 GCA_041677345.1 Thiohalomonadaceae bacterium | reverse complement strand
TCTCGATCTCAAGTCGCTTATTGGAAAGCTGAATACTCACTGCCGGGCTGCCCTCGAGGGTGCCGCCGGGCTGTGCATGACCCGTACCCACTACAATATCGAACCCGAACACTGGTTCATACAGCTGTTGAACACGTCTGATAACGATATTTCTGCCATCCTGTCCAGGTTTGACGTCGACCGTGGAAAGCTGGTCGCCCAGCTGAATCAGGAACTCGACCGGATAAAAACAGGAAATACCCGTGCTCCGGCACTCTCTCCCGGGGTGGTCGACCTGGCCAAGAATGCATGGATGCTCGCCTCCGTGGAATACGGCCATTCACAGGTGACTTCCGCGCACCTGCTCGCTGCCCTGCTCATGGATGAGGGTTTCCGCAGCGCATCCGGGACAATCGCTGGAGAGCTCAAACACATTGCCCCCGAATCGTTACGGGTCCTGTTACCGAGTATCGTAGGGGCAACGGCGGAATCAGTATCCGCGCGCACAGGCGGCGCTTGCGATGACGGTGCAGTGCCGGCCTCGCCAAGCAATACCCCGGCACTTGACAGATTCACGGTCGATCTGACCAACGAAGCACGGCTTGGCCGCATCGATCCCGTACTCGGCCGCAATGAAGAGGTGCGGCAAATCATCGATATCCTGATCCGCCGTCGCCAGAACAATCCGATACTCACAGGCGAGGCTGGTGTCGGCAAGACCGCCGTGGTCGAAGGTTTTGCGTTGCGCATTGCCGCAGGCGATGTACCGGCGCCTTTGAAGGGTGTCAGCGTACGCAGCCTGGATTTGGGCCTCCTCCAAGCGGGTGCGAGCGTGAAGGGTGAATTCGAAAATCGCCTGAAGTCCGTGATCGCGGAAGTCAAGGCATCGGCGACCCCCATCATCATGTTCATCGATGAGGCACACACCTTGATTGGGGCAGGGGGCAAGGAGGGCCAGGGCGACGCAGCCAACCTGTTGAAGCCGGCGCTGGCGCGCGGTGAACTCCGAACCATTGCTGCTACTACCTGGGCGGAATACAAGAAGTATTTCGAGCGTGACCCGGCCCTCACCCGCCGCTTCCAGGTGGTCAAAATAGAAGAGCCCGACGTCCCCACAGCCATCGATATGATGCGCTCCATCGCGGTAGCCTTGGGCAATCACCATGGTGTACGCATCATGGACGACGCCATCGTGGACTCGGTAAAGCTCGCCCGACGCTACATCATGGGACGGCAACTGCCGGACAAATCCGTCAGTCTGCTGGACACCGCGTGTGCACGGGTGGCGCTTAGCCAGAGTGCCACACCTGCAGCCATCGAAGACACCCAGCGGCGGATTCAGCAATGTACGGCCAATCTCGCCTGCCTTGAAAGGGAACACGCCACCTTCGGTAACTGTGATGCACGCATCGCGGAACTCACATCGGAAAAATCCCGACTGGACTCAGCGCTGGAACAGCAGCAACAGCAATGGCGTGCCGAACAGGCAACAGTTGCACAGATCCATGCCCTGCAACAACGCCTGGAAGAGGATTTCCACATACGGGGGCAGGCACCCACGGACACGGGGACCTCGACCAATGCCCCCCTTTCGTCCGAGGCCCGTGAGACGATCAAGGCGGAAATACGGGCTCTCATGGAGGAACTGGAGACACTCCAGGGAGACGCGCCTTTGATTCAAGTCAATGTCGATGGTCAGGCCATCGCAGAGGTCGTCGCCAACTGGACAGGCATCCCCGTGGGCAAAATGATGTCTGATGAGATCAATGCGGTGCTTGATTTGAAAAACAAGCTCGCTGAGCGGGTGATCGGTCAGGACCACGCACTCGATGCCGTTGCCCAAGCCATCCGCACATCACGCGCCGGTTTGACCGATCCTCGCAAACCCATCGGGGTGTTCTTCATGGTAGGACCGAGCGGCGTGGGCAAGACCGAAACAGCGCTCGCACTGGCCGACCTGCTTTACGGTGGTGAGCAAAACCTCACCGTCATCAACATGTCCGAATTCAAGGAAGAGCACAAGGTCTCCATGCTGCTGGGTTCTCCTCCCGGTTACGTGGGCTATGGAGAGGGCGGCGTACTCACTGAAGCGGTGCGACGCAAGCCATACAGCGTGATACTGCTCGATGAGATGGAGAAAGCGCATCCGGGGGTGCAGGACATTTTTTACAACGTGTTCGACAAGGGCACTATCAAGGATGGTGAGGGTCGGGATATCGATTTCCGCAATACGGTCATCATCATGACATCCAATGCGGGTGAGGAACACATCAGGGCCATGTGCCATGCCGGCGAAGAGAGGAGGCCCGATCCCGATGTCCTTCTGGACAACTTCCGTCCTCAGTTATTGAAGTATTTCAAACCCGCATTCCTCGGCCGCACCACGGTGCTCCCGTATTATCCGCTCAGTGATGAAGACCTGATGAAGATCTGCAAGATCAACATGGATCGCATCGAAAAGCGTGTACTGGAACGCTACGACGCCGATCTTCGTTACGACGAGGAGGTCATGCTCCATATTGTCGCGCGGAGTCAGGAAGTGGATACGGGCGCACGCAATATCGAAAACATCCTCTCCTGCACGATGCTGCCGGAAATGGCTTCGGTATGTCTGGCCACATTGGCGGAGAACCGTCCTTTCACTGAAATTCACTTGAGCGTCGATGATGACGGTCGGTTCGCTTACAAGGTTTGTTGATGGCTGTTTCCCTGGCGGCTAGAGTTCCTTGCCCGCTGCGTGGGCATGGCGCTCGGCCAGTTCCAGGTAATGCAGGCTCTTCCGCATCCATTTCTCCGTATCGCGCACATCGGGATCACGGTTATGCCAGATGGCCAGCTTGGCGCGTAGCGTGGCACGCATGCTCTGGAAGAAATGTACGAGGCTGACGGCGGAGCGATCGCCGGTTATCGTTGCGTAGGCGCCAAACAGGATCTGCCCAACCCATGGAGCGCCCAAGCGCTCGCATTCGAGGGCGAGAAAGCCCAGTTCGTCCGCTGCATCGAGCACGCGAAATGCGCGCTTGAATTCCAGGCAATCGATGATGACGGGCACGCGCAGCAGACAGACGTGCTCCGGTCGCAAGTCACCATGGCCTTCGATGATGCGACCCTCGTGTACCCGCGCCGCGCATAGCGGCGCAAGCCGCGGCAATAGCCATTGCTGTTGCGCACAAAGGGTTGCAACTCGGGATGAGGGGAGACCCAGGCGTGGATCACCGAGCTCACGCCGGTTGTCCTCGATATCGTCACGAAAGCCGGCAAGGTACTCCACAACATCTGTGGGCACCGGAGGCAGTGTCTGGTAGAAACGTGCCAAGCAGTCACCGACACGGCGCAGGTCACGCTCAGTGGCCTGACCACGGCGGAGCCGCTCATCAAGCATACGCTTTGCGGGAAGTCGGCGCATGTGCACCAACCAATCGATGGTGCGCCCATCCCCAACAAGATTGAGCTGACCGGTGTCGGACAGGCTGAGCGGCAATACACCCAGGTAGATATTGCCGGCCAGGCGCCGGTTCAAGCGCACCTCCTGGCGGCAGTCCTGATGGCGCGCATCCAGGGTTCGAAAATCCAGGTAAGGCTGCCGCACAGGCTTCTTCAGCTTATAGGCAAAGCGTGGCGTCAGAAATACCCAGGAGATGTGGGTCTCCACCACGTCCACTTGGGCCGGTCGCTCAGGATAGGCCGCCGGCCGTCGCAAGAAGTCGACTTTCGCATCCAGATCCACGTGCCAGCTCCAGAGACTGTCAGGCCTTGCCGCCTCCAGCGGCACCTGTTTTCAAGTCTAGAAAATGGTTCCTTGGATCGGGATTGCTGAGCTGAGACAGAATTGCCGTACCCCTCAGCCAACCTCCCAAAAGAGGAAGTGGTGAGACGTTTCGCAACGCGGACCGGAAGCGTGAAAGTGCAGAAAACCCCGGTCTGTCAGCCCTCGTAACGGCTTCTCGAAGCCGCCATGGCTTGTGGACACGTGCACCTGGGATCGGCCACGCTGGGTGCTCTCGGCACCGGCACAGAACGTGGGCCGACACCTGATGGCACAGGGACAGGAGAAATCCTCCTGCCCCGTGTACCTCAGGAGCTTCAATCAGCGTCCATGTACCAATACTGCTTGTTGCGGCGTGCCGGGGGCGAGATCTCCACCTCCCCCCCCTGGAAGGGCGACTCCTCGTCACCGCCAATAATGAATGGCACCTTCTCACCGTCGACGTCCACGACGCCCGCCACCGGTGACGGCGGCAGACCACCCCCTGTGTATTCCACGAAGCGTTCATCGTTGAGGGCCGGATTGCCCGTGAGGAACTTGACGGCATAGCCGCGTGCAATGCCAAGGTTGCGTCCACAGGCGGTACCGACCGCCGCGGGCTCATTGGTACCGAAGTAAACCGTGCCCGCGAAGGTCAACGGCTTGTTCACCACCTGTTCGCAGGTATTCAGGTCGAAGCGCCAGCCTTTGGCCTGCACCAGAGCGGTGTCGTCTGCGGTGATATCGGGCGCGTTGCTCACGTCCAGAAGATCCGTGGTGGTGATGGGAGTCGCCGGCATGCCAGGGACCACATCCTTGATCATGAAGGCGCGATTGAGTACCCCGCCACTGCCCTGATTGCACGGATAGTTCTCCCAAAGCGGCCGCTCGCGGTCACCCGTACCGGCGATCACGGCGTTGAACTCCTTGTACGGCACCACGTCGGGGCCAAACAGGAACTTGCGCGCCTCGCCGTCGGCCAGCGATGCCAGACGAATTGTGTCCGCATCTGTGTTGTCGGACCAGCCGTTGAAGGCTGAGCCGTCGTAGCTACCCACATTGATGCGATAGATGTGGCCGCCCGTGTCGGCGGCATACACATACGTGGTGTTACGCTGCTTATCCTGGATGACCGCCACGTCGCCCGGAACACTGCGTGAGGTCGGATACTTGCGCAGCAAGGTCCCGGTGTCCGCATCCACGAACCAGACATTGGCGCCCTTGGGCGAGGCACCACAACTAGGCGTCGCGTTGTCCGCATCCTCGCAGGTGTCATAGCCGCCGCCGAACACCAGCACCGGTTTGGGCTTGCCTCCACCATCCACATAGCCACTGAGATGGGTGACGATCGGCTTGGACCAGGTCTGGCCGATCTCAGACCAACCCGTGGCGCAGGCGCTGTCGTTGCTCACGTCGTGGGTGAAGCAGCCTCGACGCCATTTGATGGAGGGGTTGGCCGGATCGCTCACATCGAAGGCATACACGGCACGACCTCCACGACGCATGGTGGGAAAGATCCATGTGGTACCAGCGTCCTGGAGCACGCCGATGGAGCCGTCGAAGAAATAGTCCTTCGGCCTGGGCGCCGGCGTGACGTTGCCGATATTCGGATAGGCAATAAGAGGGCTGTTGTCCCGCAAGCGCCGCAGGCGCCCATACGTCTCAGGGGCAATGAACCCCCACAGTTCCATACCATCCGTATCCTCAGTGCCGCCGGTGACCGCGTGGAACACACCATCGTCTGCGCCATAGAAGGCAATCACGCCGATGTCGCCACCGTAGTCGATGACCGCGGGCTGCGAGTGAATGACCCCGCCATGGACCGATGGGCGCACCTCATTCTGCTCGCCGTCCGCGTCTTCATCGTCCACATCCTTGCCGCGCACCCAGTCGATGAGGCCGGTGCGTTCCTCGGCCAGGACGGCCAAGGCACCGGCCGTAATGGCGCTGTTGGCCGTATTGAAACTCGTGAACGAAGTACAACTGCTCACCGAGGAGCCGTCGCAAGTCTTCAGGTTGCGCCCTGCATAGTTGGTGGAACTGGAGGTCAAGGTGGTTCCCAGCGAGCCTACGCCACGCAGGCGCTGCGCGGCCCCACCCTTTTCCACTACATCACCATCGGGTGCATCAGAGTGGAACGAGCTGGAGCCTGCGGTTGGAAACCGGGAACTTTGCGCCGTGCAGGAGCCCGTGGCCTGCGAGCCCGGGAAATTCCAGTAAGGACCGCTATCCGTGGTCCACATGCTGTCGGCACAGGGTGTGATGAACCCGGTCGTCGCGCTGATGGCCTCCTCCTCCTCCTTGTCCGCCAGCTTCATCTCATCAACGAAGAACTTGAACTGGTATTGCTTCAGGTTGCCGGCCCAACGCGGCGCCGCCGTGCTGTCGGGCCTGAACATGCCGATGAAGACCTGGTTCAGGTAAGTGCCCTGGGTATTGACGCTCACCGGCAGGCTCGACGACGCGAATACGCTATTGACCGACTGGATCTCGGTGAGGATCTTGCGCAGCGCGTTGACGATGTCGTTCTCATCCATGGCCGCGAAATATTTGCCGCCGCCTGCACGCGCCATACTGAGCAGCAGTGCCGTTTGATTCATGTCCTGCTTGTCTTTGTAGACGTCGATGGTGTAGGTCGTGACGTTCTGCTGACCCGGCGCACTGCTCACGTCGGTCTGGTTCAAGAAGCGTGTCCACTCGTCCGCATAGCGGATCTTGTTGTGAGGCGGTGGTGAACTGGTGCCTGTCGGTGTCACCGCATGGACGGTACGCGTCCCGAAAACATTGTATCCGGTGGTCTCGATGGCACTAATCGACTTGGTGGTTGCCAGTTTGGTGAAACTCCTGCCCACCTTCTTCTCCTGCAGTGCCTTGATCACCCATTTGGCCGCCTTGTTAGGGCAACCCGTGGTCACCGGCGCCGGGCTTGTCTGGCAGACGAAGGACGTATAGTCCGGCTCGCGCGGCGTAATCCAATCGATGCAGACCTGGTCGTAAAGCTTGTTCCCTTTCACGGAATCGGGAATGCACTCGGAAGGATTGGCGACCAGGGCATGTTCCGTCAGATCAAGGGTATAGGGACAACTACTGCTCAGCTCCTGACAACTGTAGGTAGTCGTTGCCGTATCTTCGTAGGGAATGCCTTCCTCGCGGCAGCTCTGTGCGTCTTCGAACGCACCGCAGGCGGTCGTTCCCAAGACCTCCACGGAAGTCACTTCCGCGCCCGATGAACACGTGGTGGCGGCAGTGCAGCTATAGCTCTCGTAGGCATCGCCGTACTTGGCGCGTGCACCGGCCTCACATTCCGCCACGCTGGAATACACGCCACAGGCACTGGTCTCCAGGTGCTCTGTCTCCGTCTTGCCGCCTTCTTCGAAATCGGGCATGAGAACCTGGCTCGTATCCCCTCCCACACCGCTCAGCAGCGAGGCGGGCGAATCCTGATTGGGAAAGCCGTTGCCGATGAAAATGACGTAGTTGCCGGCGCAGTTCTGTTCGTCGGTGATGACCTGCTTGTATTGCGACTTGGCCGCATCGATGAAAGCGTCTGCATCGGACTTGGGATCAGGGGCACCGCAGTAGCGGAATGGCCCGAACGCGTTCGCGCCCGTGGGCGTGCCCGCTACATCGTCCTGAGCGTGCGCCGGACTGGTGTAACCACCGAAATATTTGAAAGCCTCGAAGAGTGCGGCACTGTAATCGGTCTTGGCCGTCCCAACCTTCTCACCCGGGTCGTCGAAGTTATGGTAGATGCAGTTCGGGGTGCCATTGAGTGCGTTGGGCCCGTCTGTGCAGGCGGCAGGGTTTCCGATCAGGGCGGAGAAGGCATCTTTATTGGCTTCGGTCATGGGCCGCATGTGATAGCGCACGTAGCCGCCATCTATACCCTCCGTGAACAACATCAAGCCGATGTTGATACCGGTACCGAGACCCTCGACCACCGTGCGCACTGCATTGAGTTCCGATTGTCCCTGCTTGATGCCGCCGGGCCAGTGCTGCGCCGCACTGGACCAGTTGGCACTGTTGTCGATGATGATGAGGACGTTGGGATTGCTCTCCAGTCCCGTCTCGGCCGAATAGATGTCGATATCCTCGGCGCCGGCCGGGAATGCCGCCAGCAGGAATGCGGCGACGCCGGTGGAAAACAGTGTCTTGGGGAAGCTTTTCATGGTTGTTCTCCTGCTAGACGCCGCAGCCGGCGAGCGCCGCGCTCTGGCCCGTCAGGATCCGGATGCCCTGACGCACGATAGCGCTGGCACCGGTTCGGTCGTCCGTCGCCGTGGCCGCGATTTCCCACACCCCCCAGTAGCAGAGCATGGCGCCCCCCGAGGCATAACAATCCTCAGGAAGTTCGTCCACGAGCGGGTCGACCGGCACATAGGTGACGCATTGACGGGCGAACGTGACCGTGTAATCGGCATCCCCCCCTTCCCCGCTCATGCTGATGTTCTGTGGCCCCGGTACCACGTCGGTGAACTTGACGTTATCGAAATAAGATTTGGTAATGACATTCTCGATGGCCTGTTGTGCCGCGGCAGTCGCCTCCTCCTGGAATTGCATGTTGCCCACCACCCGCACGTTGGTGGTGCTCAACGTCAGCGAGGTGACGGCCACCAGTGTCATCAGGGCGAGCATGATCAGCGCCACGATGAGAGTGTTTCCCCGTTGTGCGGCGTCGTATCCCATGTTCACTCCCTACGGCCCGCGGGATTCTGCAAGCGCACGAATTGCGAATAAACATGACGCTTGAATGCGCCGCCAGGCGTTACCGACACGCCACCCAGGTCATAGGTCCTGGTGTCCGTATATCCGCCGGTCGCTTCCAGGTCGCGGGCCAGCACGTGCACACCCACGGCAAGGGTGTCGATGAAATTCGCCTCCGTGCAGCCGGCACAGTCATCGAAATCGTCAATGACACCGTCAACATCATTGTCGCGCCCGTAGAGCAACTGCATGTGCTCGATCCCCTCCACCAGTGCTTGGGGTGCGGACATGGTTCCGAAGGCATCGAGCTCGACGCGCTTCAGGGTGGGGATGCCATCCCCTGCCTGATGGTTGTTGGCGATGTAGTAGATGCGCGACAGCACACGCCTCACTTCGGCAAGGGCCACGCAATCGCGGTCACGCCAGGTGAAGTTGCTTTGCAGCCTGTCGACGGTGTATGCACCCTCGGGATCGGTCCGGCACAGGGTCACCTGGAGGTATCGGGTCAGATTGCCCGGGTCCAGGGGCGCGGCATTGATATCCCGTCGCGTGGTTTCGGCACGGCGCACGACCAGGATGTCCGTCCCTTCTTTCAGGTCGACGATGCAGCTCGGGGCCGTGCCTGCAGTGGCGTCGTTGTAACCCTGAACATGCACCGGCATGGCGGCATCCAGGTCAGCGGGATCGGTGGCGCACGGGTCGGGCATGCCCGACGTGGTCGTACCGGGGTCCAGTACGCCGTAATAACCGGCAAGCTGCAATTCGCCGGCAAGCAGTTGCATGGCGTAACGACCGTTCTCGATCATGCGCCCACTGCGTTCCAGTCCGCTCTGGGTGCGGCTCTGGTTGATGAACAGCGTGGTCATACCCGCAAGCAGGATCAGGCCGATGGTGATCGACACCATCAACTCAATGAGCGACAGCCCTGACTGCGAACCGTTCATGACATTCGTGGATCTCATGGTTCCAGATTGGCAATGGTGATGGGGATACTGATGACCCGCCGCAGTTCTTCGTCGCCGTATTCACCCGCACCGCACGCGACAGTGGCAACAGCACTGGGGGTAAGGCCCTGCCAAGCCACTGAAACCAGCAATTGCTCCGGAGGGCCGGCGGAGTAGGTGACACAGCCGCGCGCCCCGATCATGGCCCCGACGTTGGCGCCGGATTCGGTTTCCATGGCACCGAGCAGCAGGTTGTGCCATGCACATGCATCCAGGGCCTGTCCCACCAAACCGGTGCAGTCGAGCACGGCACTGTCGTTATGCGCCGTTCCAAGAGGTGCTACGGTGGCATAACTGCTGGCATTGCCGCGGTTGGCATTGATGCGCGCCACCATATCCTTGGCGATGACAATGGCCTGCGCCCGCTGGTAGGCCTCCATCTGCACCGTAAGTGCGCGTCCCTGCAATCCGGCCATGCCAAGCAGGCCGATCATCGTGACCAGCAAGGCCACCAGCACCTCGACCATGCCGAAGCCGCCATGACGAAGCTTCATGGGCAGACTCCCTTGGCGGAACGTGGACGCCCGCCCAGGTCCAGGAACAGGCAACGCACGTTACCGGTGGGTGTGGCGGAGACATCGATCTGGAAACGGGGTGGTGCACCACCGATGCGGCCAGTGCGCAGGAACTGCACACTGGTGATACTGGCTGGATCCGGCGTAATCACTACACCCGCCAGGGGGTTGTGATCACCGACCACCACCAGGGCATCGGTGCGTACTTCCCAGCCTTGGCTCCAGTCGCCATCCACGGCGCTCATGGTGAGCGTGGTGTTACGCTTGATGGCCTCGCTGCGCACCCAATTCATGGCGGCGAACATTTCGAAGCTGGCACTGCGCACGCGCTGGGATTCGGTGAGACTGCGAAAATCAGGGATCGCGACGGCCGCGAGAATCGCCAGGACGGCCAGGACGGTCATCAGCTCCACCAGGGTGAATCCCCCGTTGGATCGGGCGAGCGACGTGCGTAGTTCCGGTCTCATGGCATCAGGCTTTCACCATTTGTTGTCAGGCGCCTTTGCGCCTTCGCTGTCGAGCGCCAGATTGCCGTCGGTCTCCTGCCGGGTTCCAGCGATCGGGGCCGCAGTGATGGTGAAGGTGGCCGGTGAGAGGGTGGTGGTTACACGCACCGTATAAAAAGGCGACACCTCCCGCGGAACGGTAAGGCCAAGGTCTTCGAAATCCGCATCGTCATCCACTTCCAGATACTGGCGGGCATCGAGCAACCACTGTTTCTCTCGGCTCGCCACGTCCATCATGAATTGCTGGACAGCACTTCGGCTGGCGCGCACCAGGAAACTCTCGTAAGCGGGGAATGCGATGGCAGCGAGAACGCCGATGATGGATATGACAATCATCAGCTCGATAAGCGTGAAGCCACGGATGCGCATCATGGAGATGTCCTTCCGTCAGGATCCTTTCGGCGACGCCAAACGTGGCATTGCAGGCGCGAATGGCGGGCGTGTTCCAACTGCGGCTCGGTGTCGGTGAGCAACAGTGACGATCTTAGGGATGCCAAGACACAAGAATCCGTGACGTACTGCCGACTGTGACGCTCTGCACAGGTGCGTGCCACAGGCAGTACAAAGACAGAGAACCGCAGTTACTGATTATGACAACTCACGATTCGCGTGCCCTTGTACTGGCGGTTTGATTATATGCCCCGCCTTGTTTTGACGGTCAAGCACCCGTGCGTGTGGTGCATCAAAGGTGTGACCGGTGCACGGTTTTCGTCAGGAACGACGCCAATCCCTGTCGCGGGGCTGAAAACCTTCCCTCCGATCACCGGCGTCCCATGCACCAGGGACAATGCAACAGACTCCGTCTTTGCGATGACCTAGAGTGGATCGGATGGCGCATGCTCGCGGTGGGCAAGCAGCGTGAACGGCAGCGCGACCAACGTAATGCCAGCCCCGACCACGTAAGATGCCGCAAACCCCCACGCGTCGGCGGTCCGGCCGAGCAGCGGCTGGACCACACCGCCTGCCGAGCTGAGCAGGTTGTCCGACGACAGCACCGTCGCCCGCTGTTCGGAAGGAATCAGCCCATTGATGAAAGCCTGGCGCACGGGAAAGCTCGCCGAGTCCACCACGGCCCACAACGCCAGCAACACCAGCGCAAGCCAGAAGCTCGGGAATAGACCGATAAGGGCCAACGCACCCGAGGTAATGGCGGCTGCGGCCAGGAGCAGCTGGGTACGCCGGCGGAAAGCCCGCCGCACATATGGCACGATGAGCCCGCCGACGATCTGTGCGCAGGCGATGACGGCCGCGGCGAGGCCGGCGATCGCATAGGCCTCCTCGATGCCATAGAGCTGGAGCAGGAAGGGCTGCATCGCATAAAACACGTAATAGCCCACGCCGGCCAGGAACGGGCCCGCCAGCATCACCCAGCGCACGGGCGGATTGCGGAGGCCATGGTTCAGGGCGGAAGCGACGATGTTTCCCATATCCCGCGCCACGGATGCACTCCTGCGTGGCGTGAACCCCACGTCATGCATCAATGACCATGCGATCAGAAAGGTAATGGCAAGCAGCGCCGCGCGTAGCAGATAGGGCACCCCGAGGTTTGTGAACTGCGCGATCACGCCACCAGCCACCGCGCCGGTGAGCATGGCCAAGCCCGCGGCGATCTCACCCTTGGCGAAGGCGTCATCCAGCGCGCCCTCGTAGCCCACAAAGGTCAGCGCATCCACCAGCCAGGCCTCGGTGGCACCCGTAAAAAACGTGAATCCCAGGCCCAGCAGCATGGACGCCAGTGCCCATGCCCACAGCGGCCCGCTCACGCGCCAGAGCAGGAAGTAAAGCAGGGTCGAGATGAACAGTGTGGCTGCGCCTGCCAGGAAGGAAACACGCCGGCCCATGCTGTCTGCCACCACGCCAGTGGGTACCTCGAACACCACTTGTCCGATGGTGAAAAAGGCATTGGCTGCGAAGGCTGCGGTGATACTCAGCCCGGCGTCGAGCAGGAACAGGGTGTTGATGCCCCAAATGAACGAGGCGGCAAACGTGGAAAGCAGAACCAGCGTGACATAGGTGCGCAGGATCTGCCGTGAGGCGCCGTTCATTCACAAAGTATATGCGGCGCAGGGCCGGACCACGGGAGACTCCCGGCGCCTCTGCGTCGGAGTCCTTGGTTAACAACCTTCAGCGCATGCTGAACAGTTCCTGGTGGAAATCCCCCTCATCCAGCCCGCGCGCGCTCAGATCACGCCGCAGACTCTTGCCGAATCCAGCCGGGCCGCAGAACCACACATCCGCGTCCTTCCATTCCGGCACCGCATCGGACAGACGCGCGGCATCGAGATAACCGTCCTTGCGCGTTACGAGCGCATGCAGGCGCACCCCCGCCCGTTCGGACAACTGGCGCACCCTCTCGAGGAATCCTGTGTCGGGGGCATTGGTGCTGAAGAAGAAGTCGATTACCTGCCTGTTTTCGCTCCCGGCCAGATCCTGCAGCCGCGCGAGGAATGGCGTGATGCCGATGCCTCCTGCCACCCAGATCTGGCGCGGCTTGCAGGTATTGAAGTCGAAGCAGCCGTAAGGGCCTTCTACCGTGGCCAATGCGCCGATCCGGAGTCTGCCGGGCAACGTCCGCGTGTAGTCGCCCGTTTCCTTGATGTGGAAACTCACGCGCCCGTCGCCACGCCATGCGGAAGAGATAGTGAAGGGATGAGGACCTTCATCGCGGTCGAAGGTAAGGAACGCGAACTGCCCCGCCTTGTGTCCGGACCATCGATCCAGCAACTGAACGGTCACTGCGAGCACCCGGTTGGCCTGGTGATACTCGAGTTTCTCGATGACGCCCACGGCACGGCGCCGGTGCCCCACCCTTCTGAACAGCGACATGAAGGCCGCGGCCGTGCCGCCGGCCATCAGGATCGCCATCACGGGACCAAGGGCCGACGTCCAGTACGCGGATTTTGTCAGCACGACGGAATGGAACACCAGGAACAGGTAGACGACCGCGAGCAAACGATGGGTCTTGAAGAAATGGCGATAGGGGAAGCGCTTGATCAATGCCAGCACGACGACCACCACCAGGGCGTAGAACGCCCATTCGCCAATGGCCTCCGCAAGCCCGCGCTGACTGCGCGCGAAGGCTTCCCATGCGCTCGCCGGTTCCACAGGTGCACGCCGCGCCGGTCGCGCCAGCCAGCCCCATCCCACGGCCCACTTCGGACCCTGTGCCCACAGCCAGTGGACCACCGAGATCACCAGTCCCGTGATGCCGAGCCATTTGTGCAGGCGATAGATCTTGTCGAGCCCTCCGAGCCAGGGTTCGAGCAGGATGGGCCTCAGCGCGAGCATCATGCCGATGCTCATCACGCCCATGCCCAGAACACCGGTAAGGTCGACCGCCGATGAGCGCACTGCGAAGAATTCGAGGCCGCGCCACAGCGGGACGTCGGCGATGAATCCAAGCGCCGTGAGCACCGCGAGAATGGACAGGAAAGCGATCCTGATGCGTTTCATGGCGATTCCCCTGAAGAGCGTTCAACCACGCACCCGTGCGTGCGCGTCATGCCGGGACCAATCTACCACGCAGGATCGCCGTGGCGGCGTGACCTCGCGTTTCTTTGCATTTCCTTGCAAGGCTCGTGGCCCGAACAGGTGCATTCATGTGCCCGCGGGTGGACTCCACCGCGTGTGAAACGTGTTGTGGAGTCGTTGCGGAACGTGAGCGAAGACGTTCCAATGGCCGGAGCTCACGCACCTGTGCCGCGGGCAAGCACGCGGCACAGGTCCTGCCTTGTCCCGGATCACATGCGGTGCGGAGGGACTTCCTCGTCGCCCACGGGCAGCGCCTGCTTGCCGCGCTCCAGCCACTTGAAGAACAGCGGCACGAACAAGGTGGCAATGAAGGTGGCCGCCAGCATGCCGCCGAACACGCCGGTGCCCATGGACTGGCGCGCCGCCGCGCCGGCGCCCGTGGAAAACGCCAGCGGCGCCACACCCAACACGAAGGCGAGCGAGGTCATGACAATGGGGCGGAAGCGCAGGCGCGCTGCCTCGATGGCGGCGTCCACCACGTTCTTGCCAAGAGCGTATTGCTGGGCGGCAAATTCCACGATCAGGATGGCGTTCTTGGCGGCGAGGCCGATGAGTACCACCAGGCCGATCTGGAAGTAGATATCGTTGGGCATGCCGCGCGCGAATATCAGGCCCAGCGCGCCCATGAGCGCGAACGGCACCGACATGATCACCGCCAGCGGCAATGACCATTTCTCGTACTGTGCTGCCAGAATCAGGAACACCATGATGACGCCGAAGATGAGCGCGGGACCCGATGAGCCCGCATTCTTCATCTGTTGGTAGGCTTCGCCCGACCAGGCCAGGTGATAACCGGGCGGCAGCGTGGTCGCGGCGACCTCCTCCACGATACGAATCGCGTCGCCGGAACTGATGCCCGGAATCGATGCACCCATGATCTTGGCGGCGACGAAGCCGTTGAAGCGCTCGACCTGTTCGGGGCCGATGATGTCCTTCACCCTGATCACCGCCGCCAGCGGAATCATCGCGCCCGTGGCCGTGCTGCGCACATACACCTTGCCGAGATCCTCGGGCCTGGTGCGGTATTCGGGTTCCGCCTGCAACTGCACACGGTAGGCGCGGCCGGTCTTGTTGAAGTCGTTGACGTACAGCGCGCCCATGGTGCTCTGCAGCGTCTCGTAGACGTTGTTCAGCGGAATGCCCAGGGACAGCGCCTTGGCCTCGTCCACCTCCACGAACAACTGCGGTGTGGTCGGCCGAAAGAAGGTGTTGATACGCGTGAACTCCGAATGGGTCTGCAGGGCACCGATAAGGTCCTGCACCACGAGGTGCAGCTTCATGGGATCGCCTTCCACGCGATCCTGCACGTACACCTCGAAGCCACCGGCCATGCCGAGCCCGCGGATGGCCGGCGGATTGAAGGTAAGCGCCATGCCATCAGGCAGGCCCATCATCCCCATGCCCATGAACTGCTTGGCCAGGTCCTGCGCCTTGGCTTCGCGCTCGTCCCAGTGCTTGAAACGGGTGAACATGGTGCCGCCGTTGGTCTTGCTGGCGCCACCGATGAGGTCGTAGCCGCTGATGAGCACGGCGTTCTGCACCGCCTCGTTCTGCGACACCATCTGGCGGAAGCGTTCGCCGCTGG
This sequence comes from Thiohalomonadaceae bacterium, assembly GCA_041677345.1. GTDB lineage: Bacteria > Pseudomonadota > Gammaproteobacteria > Thiohalomonadales > Thiohalomonadaceae > JALOAT01. The sequence continues at coordinate 6,838 of JBAYQE010000038.1, read as the reverse complement.
CGGTGGTGCGCTGCAACGAGGCGCCGTCGGGCAGCATGATGGACGACATCACTACACCCTGATCTTCCTCCGGCACGAAGCTGCCCGGCACGATGCGGAACAGCAACACGGCTGCGCCGATCACCACCAGGAAAACGGTCGTGCCCAGGAACGGATGATGCAGGATGGCCTCTACAGTGTTCGTATAGAACCGTGTGATGAACTCGAAGCCCCGATTGAAGGGACGGAACAGCCGCGACTCCTCATGATTCGGTTTCAGGATGAGAGCACACAGCGCCGGGGTGAGGGTCAGGGCGACGATGCCCGAGATCACCACGGACACGGCCACGGTGACGGCGAACTGCTGGTACAGCACGCCCGCAATGCCGCCCAGGAAGGCCACCGGTATGAACACCGCACACAGCACCAGCACGATGGCCACCACCGCGCTCGACACCTCGCGCATGGCGGTTACCGCGGCCTCGAACGGCGGCATCTTATGTTCCGTCATGTGGCGCTCGACGTTTTCCAGCACGATGATGGCGTCGTCCACCACGATGCCGATGGCGAGCACCATGGCGAACAGCGTCAAGGTGTTGATGGAAAAACCGAACACCCACAGGCCGGCGAAGGTGCCGATGAGCGACACCGGCACGGCGACCATGGGGATCAGCGTGGCGCGCCAGTTCTGCAGGAAAATGAACACCACCGCCACCACCAGGATCGCCGCCTCGATGAGGGTCTTGAGCACGGCGTCGATGGACGCCGAGACAAACTGCGTGGTGTCGAACGGGATCATGTAGTCGACCCCGGACGGGAAACTTCCCTTGAGTTCGTCCAGTTTGGTGCGCACCGCGTCTGCGACGTCCAGTGCATTGGCGCCCGTCTGCAGGAAGACGCCCATGGCAACGGTCGGGTTGCCGTCCACAGTGACCTTCTGGTCGTAGTTGTACGCCCCGAGTTCCACCCGGGCCACGTCCTTCACGCGCAGCAGGCCGTTGGGGCCGTCGGCACGGATGATGATGTCGCCGAATTCCTCGGGCGTGAGCAAGCGGCCCTTGGCAGTCACTGTGTACACCAGCATCTGCGGGTTCGGCATGGGTTCGTGGCCGATCTTGCCGGCGGCATACTGGGCGTTCTGGGTGCGCACCGCCGCGGCGATGTCGCTGGTGGTGATGCCCAGCTGCGCCATCCGATCAGGCTTCAGCCAGATGCGCATGGAGTAATCCTGCGCACCGAACACCATGACGTCGCCGACGCCGGGCAGACGCTTGACGTCGTCCACCACATTGAGGCTGGCGTAATTGGAAAGGAACAGCCGATCGTGGCTGTTGTCCGGCGAATACATGGACGCGATCAACAGGATATCGCTGTTGCGCTTCATCACCACCACGCCATTGCGGCGCACGTCTTCCGGCAGGCGCGGCTCGGCAGCCTTCACGCGGTTGTTGACGTTCTGGGTGGCCGTGTCCACGTCGGTGCCCACCTCGAAGGTGGCGGTGATCATGATCATGCCGCTCGAGGACGCCGAGGAGCTGAAATAGGACAGCCCCTCGATACCGTTCAACTGTTCCTCGATGGGCGCGGCCACGGTACGCGCCAGGGTCTCGGCGGAGGCACCGGGATAATTGGCAATGACCATCACCGTGGGCGGCACGATCTGCGGGTACTGCGCCACGGGCAGCACCTGCGCCGCCACCAGGCCGGCGATGACGATGACGATGGAAATGACGGCCGAAAAGATCGGCCGGCTGATGAAGAATCTGGAAGACATGCGCGTGCTCCGGTCAGCCCCTGGTGTTGGCCGACGGCTGCGGGGCGGCATCGCTGGACTTGGCACCGGCCACCGCGGGTGCTGCCGCCGGCGTGGGCGCCACCACCATGCCGGGGCGCAGCTTGATCAGGTTGTCCACGATGACCTTGTCGCCCGGCCGCAAGCCGCCGAGCACCACCCAGTCCTGGCCGCGCCATTCCGCGGTCTGTACCGGACGCGGGGTCACCTTGTTCTCGGCATCGGCGACCATCACCATGCGGCCCGCGTCGTTCTGCATCACAGCCACCTGCGGCACCAGGAACACCCCTTCGCGATCGCCGAGCGACAGACGCGCGCGCACGAACTGGCCGGGCAGCAGGCGGTTGTCACGATTGGGGAACTCGGCGCGCAACTGCTGCGTGCCCAGGGTGGGATCGATGGTGCTGGCCAGGTAATTCAGCTTGCCCGGATACGGATACACCGAACCGTCCGGGAGGATCAGCTCGATGCCGGTGACACTCTCGGCCTTGAGGCGGCCTTCGGGCAGCTTGGCGACGTCGCTCTCCGCCAGGCTGAAACGCACCCAGATGGGATCAAGCTGGTAAATGGACGTAAGCAGGCTGTCAGCGCCGGTGGAAACCAGGTTGCCTTCGGACTTGAGCGCGCGCCCCGTGGTGCCCGCCACCGGCGCCGTGACCGTGGACCAGGACAGGTTCAGTTGCGCCTGGCGCAGAGCCGCCTGGGCGATGTCATTGCTGGACACGGCATTGTCATACTCGCGACGGCTCACCACGTTCTGCTCCACCAGGCCTTCGAGGCGCTTCAGTTCGCGAGCGGCCTGATCGGCGCGCGCCTTGGCCTCGGCCAGGGCGATCTCATAACTGGCACGATCGATCTGGAACAGCGGCTGGCCGGCGCGCACCGCCTCACCTTCCTGATAAAGCCGCTTCACCAGGATGCCCCCCACCCGGGCGCGCACCTCGGTCTCGCGCGCGCCTTCGGTCTGCGCCATCACCTCGATGCTGGCGGCAATACGCTGGGGCTGCATCTCCACCACGGTCACCGGCATGGGGGGCCTGGCGGGGGCTTGCGCAGGCTGACCCGATCCCGAGCAGCCGGCCAGCAAAGCGGTCAACGCTGCGGCACCCAGTGCCAGGCCCAGGAGGGAGCGGGACGGTGAACCGGAAGTCATGTGAGGGAATCTCCAAAGCGGTCTCTCGGCAAGCTGTATACATTCGCGCATGTATGTATAATCGTCAAGGCTTGAGACACATTTTTTTTTGGAGACGGCATGGCGCGCAAGACCAAGGCGGAAGCCCTGCGGACGCGACAGCAGATCATCGAGGCCGCACGGCATGTATTCCATGAGCATGGCGTGGCCCGTTCCACCCTGGAACAGGTGGCCTGCCGCGCCGGCCTCACCCGCGGCGCCGTGTACTGGCATTTCAAGGACAAGTTCGAGTTGTTCCAGGCGGTGCGCACGGACGTGTTCGACCCCATGCACGAACGCCTCGCCACCATTCTGCTCACCGGTCGTTACGGTAACCCCCTGGACGCCATCGAGGCCGCCCTGCACGAGATTTTTCTGGTCCTGGACGAGTGTCCGACCGTGCGGCAGATGCTCGAAATCATGCTGCTGCGCTGCGAGTACGCCAACGAGTTCGCCGACGTGCAGCCGGAGTCGGAACACCCGGGCGTGGAATTCCTGGAGAGCCTCGAGGACGCCTACAAGAAAGCCGCAGCGAAGGGCCTGTTACGGCCCGGCACCGACCCCAAGTCCATGGCCCTGGACACCTGGATATTCGTCGGCGGACTGTTGCACGCCCTCATCACCCGCGGCTTCGAGGAACGGTTCAAGTCGCAGGTGCGCACCATGATTGCTGCCCATGTGGCCTTGCGGCGTCCTGCGTGACAATGCCGAGGGCGCGGAGACGCGGAGGACACGGAACTTGAAAGATCACCCAATCGTCGCCTCTGTTTTCTCTGAATCTCTGTGTTGAATTCTTCAGCGGTCACCGCGCAGCGTACAGTGCGAGTCCACGATGACCACCTCCCCCGCCATCTCCGTCCTGCTGCCTTTTCACGACGCCGCGTCGACGCTCACGGCGGCACTGGACTCGTGCCTCGCGCAGAGTTTCACCGATATCGAGGTGCTGGTCGTGGACGACGGCTCACGGGATGAATCCGCCGACATCGTCCGCTCCTTCGCCGCGCGCGATGAACGCGTGCACCTGTTCCAACCAGGTCGCCTCGGCCTGGTGGGCGCCCTGAATCACGGGCTTGCCCTGGCACATGCACCGCTGGTCGCGCGCATGGATGCGGACGACGTGATGTATCCGGAGCGGCTTCAGCGGCAATACGACTTCATGAACGCCCACCCGTCCATCGGTCTGTGCGGTTGCTGCGTGCGTGTGGTGCCGGAAGAGCGGGTGGAAGCGGGCTTTCGCGAGTACATACGCTGGCAGAACGCCTGCGTGACACCGGCGCAGATCGCCGAAGAGATCTATTGGGAATCGCCCATCGCCCATCCGACTTTCCTGTTCCGCCGCGATGTGGTGGTGCGCACCGGCGGCTATCGTCACGGCGATTTCCCCGAGGATTACGAGCTCCTGCTGCGCCTGCACAGCGCCGGGGTGGCGATGGCCAAGCTCCCGGAGGTCCTGCTCGACTGGGCCGACTCACCGGGCCGCGCCACGCGTACCGACCCGCGCTATGCCCGCGAGGCCTTCGATCGGCTGCGTGCCGCGCACCTGGCCCAGGACACGCGCCTGCGCGCCCGCCCCCTGGTCATCTGGGGCGCGGGCCGTCGCACCCGACGGCGCGTAAACCTGTTGCTCGATCGGGGTTTTCAACCTGCGGCATGGATAGACATCGATCCGAAAAAGATCGGCAACGTCATCCGCGGCGCCACCGTGCATGCGCCGGCATGGCTCGAACGCGGCACAAGACCCTTCGTCCTCGCCTATGTCACGGCCCACGGCGCACGCGAACGCATTGCTGATCAACTGCAGGCGTTCGGGTATCAGCGCGGTCTCGATTACCTCATGGTGGGTTGAGACGCCGAGGAAGAAAACCACCACGGAGGAACCCACTGATTTTCTTCGTGGCCTCCGTGGTTGCTCTTCCCCGTCGCATCACCAACCGTCAGGCGGTGTGGAAAGGCACGCAGCCTCCGAACCCGCAAGGCGGCGCAACAACCGGGCGCGACGTCGCTGATGTGCTTCGCCCAGACGGTTGGCGTATTCGAGCGCAGTGGCGTAGTCGCCCGCGACGTGTTCGTGGTATTTGGCCAGCCGCTCGATGCTTTCCACACAACCCACTGCGGCCAGCCGCAACCACAGGGCGCAGGCCTGTGGCCAGTCACCACGGCGCCGATGCAGCCAGGCCAGTTCCCGCAGGCCGTCCGGGGTGAGCATGGCCTCGTGTTCCGCCAGCAACCGGTGCGCGCGTGGTTCGTCGCCGCTGTGCAAAAAACCGCGCGCCACGGCGAGGATGTCGCTCTCCCAGGCACCGGGTTCCTGATGCACCGCATGCAGGATGGGCAGCAGCGCCGCCAGCGATACCAAATCCCAGTGGTTGTGTTCGAGCACCGCCGGAATGCGCTCGGTCTCACCGCGCTGCACGAAGGCGAACCAGACCTCAGGCACCAGGGCGCCCGGCAGGTCGTGCTCGCGTTCGAAACGGATCAGCCGGCGCTCGGCGGTGGCAAGGCGGCAGTCGTCCCAACGCGAGGCGAAGGCGCGGCGGGTGGCGTGCAGGAGATCCAGATGGGGTTTGTCCAGCGCCACGTCACGGCCGTTGAGCCGCGCGCGCGTGGCGAGCAGCGGCAGGTCGAAGGCCTTGCCGTTGAAGCTCACGAAGGCCTCCGCCTCGTCGAACCAGGATTTCGCTGCCTCGAACAGCGCCGGCTCGCCGGCGAAAGCGGTCAGCAGGAACTGGCGCACCACCAGTTCCTGTTCCTCCACCCGCGCCAGACCTAACAAGAAGGCCACCGTGCCGGTGCCGCCCGACAGGCCGGAGGTCTCGGTGTCGAGGAACAGCCAGCCGTGCGGCGCGGCCGTGGGGGCATCGGGCAGCTCAACCGCACCGCGCAGCGCCGCGAGCGGCTGCTTGCCATGGCGGCCATCGAGCGGTACCCGTCGCTCCACCTGCACCAGCCCCGGCGCAACGGCGACACCGCCGAGGCGTTCGGCCATCTCCTCCGCCGAGGGCACGGCACGCGCGGAACGGGGCGGCGCCGCCGAGGGCGCGCGCAATTCGCGCAGGCGATCGGCCAGGCGCTTCACCGGCGACGACGGCGCTGCATGCGTTACAGGCGCGCCCGCCGGTGACGCCGGCTGCAGGCCGCGCTCCTTCTGCAGCAGCCCGAGCTTAGTCTTGAGCCCGGCCATGGAAGAGTTCCAGCACCCGCAGCGCGGCGGCCTTCGGCGAATAACCACGCTCCTCGTCCGAGGCAAGGATGGGCCCCACGCAACTGGGGCAGCCGAAGCGGCAGTCGCACGCGCCCACCAGCGCCTGGGCGGCCCGCACCACATCGTGGCGCTGCTCGTACAGCGGCGTCGAAAGCCCCACGCCGCCGGGATAGTTGTCGTAAAGGAACACCGCCGGACGGAAACGCCCCTGGCTGTCGGCCGTGATCACCTTGCCGTCGTCGCCGCGGATCTGCCCGCGCCCGCCCGCGTCCACGGTGGCGAACCAGCGCGCATCGCCGTCACCCACGGCGCGGCCCAGGTCGTGCGGCTCGGATAGGGTGCGCAGCGCGGCCACGTGATGCAGCGCATAGGCCGCGCCGAGGAAACCATCCAGGGCCTGCTGGCGGCTTGGGAAAGCGCGCTCCAGCACCTCAGATTGGATCTGCCACCACACCGCCGTGGTGTGCATTTCCTGATCCGGCAGGTTGATGTTGCCGTAGCCCACGTTCTCGTGGGTGTAGTAGCGGATCTTCTTGTAGCCGGCGATGCGCCGCACCACGTGCACCTCGCCGCGCGCGCATTCGGCGCCGGGCGCACTGTCGCGGGCGAAGTCGTCGAGGATCTTGAGCTTGGTGTAATCGATGGCGTCGGTGTAGTAGTCGGCGCGGGTGCGGCGCACGAAGGCCTTGCGGCC
>JBAYQE010000037.1:0-22840 GCA_041677345.1 Thiohalomonadaceae bacterium | reverse complement strand
GCTTTCCGACTTGTTCTGCCACAGACGATGGCGATCATGGACGGCCTGGGGTCCGTCCAGGCTCACGGTGACGTTGCTTACGTGCTGGTCGATGAAGGCCACGATCTCGTCGCTCAGCACTGTTCCGTTGGTGGTCATGCTGTAGATGATCTTGATCCCCCTTTCCTCTTCCAATGCCTTCCCGAGCGCCACCGCCTCCTTCATGCCCCGGAAATTGAGCAACGGTTCGCCGCCGTAGAAGCTCACGGCATAGGTACGGCTGGGTTCGGTGAACCAGCGCCGCATGGCGGCGTCCACCACATCGCCCGTCATCATCATGAGTGGGTTCGCCGCGTGGCCCTGCTTGTTGTAGCAGTAGGTGCAGGCGAGATTGCAGTCGTGGGCCATGTAGAAGCAGAGGGAATCGGCATCGACCGGCGCGGTCAACCGCTCCCGCTGCGTCTCCACGGCCTCGCGGGCCAGCGCCTCTTCCTTTTCCAGCAGGGGAGCGATGGCGGGTGGCACACAGTCGCCGCCCGCCAGGTACCCGGTGATGGTCGGGGCAAGTTCCTTGGGGACCGTGTAGAACTTCACGCTCTCGGGAAAGAAGAGATAGTCCGCCTCCGGTCCCTCGACGAGGTGAAAATCACGAAACATGGGCGTCGATTCCCCGGGTGCCATAGCGGTTCGACACGGCCGCGGCGAGCCGACGCATGATCGCCTGCTTCTCCTCCGGGTTCTCCATGATCGCCACCATTTCCGGCAGGAGTTCCTCGACCACCGACTTGATGTAGAGGCAGTGACGTTCGACCGGCGGAGCCGTATCGCCATGCTCGGCATAAGAGTACTTCGCGCAGGATCCCCCGCATAGGTACCTCGCCCAGCACTCCTTGCAACCTGCACGGTTGTCCACCGTCTCGTGGATGAAGCGCTGGCGGATACGCTGGAACTGTTCGCTCTTCTTCAGTTCCGGATCGCGCACGTTGCCCATGTTGAATGCTTCGTCTCCGACAAAGCGGTGGCACGGATAGACATCCCCTTCCGCAGTCACGGCCAACAGGTTGGTGCCCGCGTTGCAGTGGTAGAGGGCGTGGCTCCGGGAGATGAAATAGAACATGATGTAGAAGGGATACTCGAAGGCGACCGCCTGGCCACCATCGACGAAGGTGCGCAGTCCCTTCCGGTTCACGGCGATGATTTGATCGACGAAGTGACGGTATTGTTCGTCGCTGAGATAGAGCGGACTCTCCGGAGGCACATCCACGTTGACCACACCCACGCCGCCTGCGCCGAACTGGTTGAGGTGGTCGTAGATCTCCTCCACCTTGTCGCAGCCGCGGCTGGTGACAATGGTGCGGAACGCCCAGTTGAACTTGCCGTCCTCGGTTAGCTTGCGGATATTCTCCGTGGCCGTGTCGTAGACGCTGTCACCGTTCTTGCTGACACGCTGCGGGTCGTTGAGTTCCTTCGGCCCATCCAGGCTGAAGGTCACATCGTCGATGTGGTTGTCGAAGAACTTCTTGATCTTATCGCTGTAGAGCGTGCCGTTGGTCACGATACCCATGGAGATGTCTGCGCACCCGTTACGCCTGTACTCTTCTGCAAGTTTCGCGGCCTTCTCCATCATGGGCAGGTTCATCAGCGGCTCACCGCCGAAGAAGGTGATGAAGTATTTGTCCAAACCGTCATTGAAGAATCTCTCGAATGATCCGTTGAGCACTTCCTCCTTCATGGTGCCCCGTCGGCCGTATTCGCCTTCGTCGCCATAGCAGTAGGCGCACTTCAGGTTGCATTTTTGCGACAGGAACAGATAGATGCCGGATACCCGTTCCGATATGTCCTCGGGGCCACGCATGTTCCTGGCCTTGGGAGCCTTCTGGCAGTACCGCGCCATGAACCCGGATGCCTCTTCCCAACGCTGGTGTTCAAACTCGCCAGACAGGGGTTTGCCCTGCTCAACCATCTGCACGACATGTGCGGTATCGTCATCAATCTTGAAGATCGCCACCGGTTCGGCGAGGAAGAGATAGGCTTGTCCTTGCTTGGAGAAGACGTGAAAATCCTTCGTCGTGACCATCATGGGATTGCACTCACTTTGTGAAGATTGCCCAGCCACAGGGATCTAGTCACTGTTTGATAGTTACGTTACGGAACGAACGTTAAGCCTTGGGACCGCAGCCGCACATGCGGCCGCCCTGCGTGCCACAGCACGCGCACTTGGTCATGATGTCAAACGCTTCGTTGCAGCCTTCCAGAGACTCAAACTCGATTTCTTTGATTTCCATGGTTATCTCCTATTTAGCTTCTTGTCGTGCCCTGTGGCCGGGCAAGGCTGGGTTCCAATTCAATGCTTCGCTTTGATCCCGGCTTGGGCGTCTGAATTCATGGAACTCGAAATAACGCCCCCGACCACGATCAATCGGTTGTCTGTGTAGAAGACGTTCAATCAAGGGCCATCCTGACGTTCGGGGCGAAAACTTCTGTCCCGGTTGCAAATTCGACGTGCTGATGAGAAGGCGACCAGAACCTGAGGGATGCCAAGTTTCCTGCCAGCTGGATCAAATGCATGCCCTCCCCGCGTGTTAACGAACTTGATTGATCTCTGTCGACATCCCGCCTGCTATACGCATACGAGATAAACCAACGGGAGATCACTCGCGTTGGCGTGTAGTTCGTAAACCGAGCAGGGACGTGGCTTTGAACGCGTCAAAAAACAGCTGCACAGGGAGGTGGCTTCGCTCGGTTTGAGTTAGCCGCATGAATGACTTAGTAGAAGGTAACTTCGATCTGGAGCGATTCGATAAGCACCGGGTCAGCTGCACCACCGCTTGCTCGATGACTTCACGATGGCGCACATGCACAGGCGACCCAGGAATGGGGTCGGCGGTAATGCGCCGTTTCACGGTTGACGAGGTTGACGTTGATTAACTGGCTCCGCCCCCAATACACATAAGGGTACAGAGGGAATCAGGAAGTGTGTCTATCCAGTTTTTTGCGACGTTTCGCATTGGGACAAGAATGCCCCAGGCACATCAAGGACGGTTATGGATGAAAACGTGTTAACGTGCCGACAGTGACCATCCTGCACACAGAACCCTCCATCGCCTCGGTGCTCGCCCGCACCCGCCTTCGGCTCGGTCCCGAGGCGGGTGGTGAGGCCGAGATCTTGCTTGCCCACGTACTGGGCAAAACCCGCACGTGGCTGCACACCTGGCCCGAGCGAGTGCTCACCCCCGAGCAGCAGGCCGCGTTCGAGGGGTTGCTGAAACGGCGCTTGGCCGGCCAGCCTATCGCCTATCTGGTCGGCACGCGCGCCTTCTGGTCCCTGGACCTGACCGTGACCGGTGAAACCCTCATCCCCCGCCCCGAAACTGAACTGCTGGTGGAGCAGGCCCTCGCCCGCATCCCCCTGGACGCCGCCTGGCGCATCGCCGACCTGGGTACCGGCAGCGGCGCAGTGGCCCTCGCCATCGCCAGTGAGCGCCCCGCCTGCACCCTGGTGGCGACGGATCGCAGCGCCGCTGCGCTGGCGGTGGCCCGCGACAACGCCGCGCGTTATCGCTTGCGCAATGTGGTATTCTGTGAAGGTGCCTGGTTCACCCCCCTCAAGGATGAACGTTTTGAGATGATCGTCTCAAATCCGCCCTATATCGCCGAAGATGACCCGCATCTTGCCCAAGGGGACGTGCGCTTCGAGCCACGCGGGGCGCTGGTGGCCGGGACCGACGGCCTGGACGATCTGCGTACCCTGGCCGCGGGCGCTGGCGAGTACCTGGAACCGGCAGGCTGGTTGCTGCTGGAACACGGCTATGACCAGGGGGCCGCCGTGCGCAAGTTGCTCCTCGCACACGGTTTTGAAGAGGTCGGCAGCGTGCGGGACGGCTTGGGCCACGACCGCGTCACCCTGGGGCGGCGTCCTTCGTAGCCGCCCTATCCGAGATCTACCTCACCTTCTGGGGGGTTGACCTGTAATCTCTGGTAGCTACGATCCGTTCATGACCACCTCTCCGCCGCTGCGCAAGAACCGCGACATCCGTTTTTGTCGCCTGCACCCGGATCGACATCAGGCTCGATCGGCGGCGCCTTTGGTGGGCGGCATGCCGGGTGTCCAGGAATCCAGCGTGCTTACCGATCACCAGCTCCAGGTGGGTTACGACCTCACGCACGTGAGCCTGCAGCAGATCGAAAGCAGCCTGCAGGACCAGGGTTTCCACCTCGACAACAGCCTGCTTTGCAAGCTCAAACGCGCGCTCTACTACTACACGGAAGAAAACGAACGCATCAATCGCGGGCTGCAAGGCCCGGAAGCCAACACCCAGGTCTACGTGAACCGCTACCAGCGCCTGCCCCACGGCTGCCGCGACGAACGGCCGGAGCACTGGCGCAACTACCTTTGATCGCGAGCGCCTGAACAGATAGCCAAACGCAGAGGACGCGCCTCTGCGTACTCCGCGTGTAATCCCACGAGTCAAGCAGTGAACGACCAACAACACGAACGTTACAGCCGGCAGATGCTGTTGCCCTGGCTCGGGGGGGCCGGCCAGGACCGGCTCATGCGCTCGCGCGCGCTGGTGCTGGGGCTTGGTGGGCTCGGCTCGCCGGTGACGCAATACCTCGCCGCTGCGGGTGTGGGCACACTGGCGCTGTGCGACTTCGATAATGTGGAGCTCTCGAATCTCCAGCGCCAGGTGCTGCATCGCAGCACCGATGTGGGGCGTCCCAAGGCAGAATCCGCAGCCGACGCCGTGCGCGCCATCAACCCGGACGTGAAGGTCTTGGCCCTGAACCAGTTCCTGCAGGGCGACACCTTGCTCGAGCAGGTGGAAATGGCCGATGTGGTTATCGATGCCAGCGACAATTTCGAGAGCCGCTACGCCGTGAACGAGGCCTGTGTACGTGCCCGCAAGCCACTGGTATCGGGCGCCGCGATCCGCATGGAAGGCCAGGTGAGCGTATTCCGCAATGATCGCTTCGATGCGCCCTGCTATCGCTGCCTGTACCGCGACGACAGCGGTGCGGGCGAGGATACATGCAGCCTCGTGGGGGTGCTCGGTCCGCTGGTCGGCATGGTGGGCAGCATCCAGGCCGCGGAGGCCCTCAAGGTCTTGGCCGGGGTAGAGCAGGGACTCGCCGGCAGGCTGCTCGTGGTGGATGCGCTGACCATGGAGGTGCGCAGTCTGCGCCTGCGCAAAGATCCCCACTGTCCGGTGTGCGGGGGACGTCCATGAGCGAGATCGCACTGCCGCGCAGTCTGGTCAACCGTGTGCTCGCCCACGCCCAGCAATCCGCCGAGGCCGAAGTCTGCGGACTGATCGGTGCCCGCAACGACACGCCGGTGCAGGTCTATCCCGTACCGAATGCAGCCGATGATCCATCGCGCCTGTTCGTCATGGAGCCGGCTGCCCAGGTCCGTGCCATGGCCACGATGCGCGAGCGCGGCGAAACGCTGTTTGCCATTTACCACTCCCACCCCCATGCCCCGGCCACTCCGTCCGCACGCGACCTGGCAGAGGCGGCCTATCCCGAGGCACTCTATCTCATCATCTCGCTCGATACGCGCGGTGTGCTGGACATGCGCGGCTATCGCCTGCACGGTAACGACGTCGAACCGGTAGCGCTGACACTTTCCTGAACCGATGCATGCGCGGGATCAGTGCATACGCCCTGCCGCTGAATCGATGGTAACCGCAAGCCATCATCGGCACCGATTCAATCAATCGCGTAGCGCATCTGAAGGAAAACCACAGGGACGAACTCCGGATGCACGTCCGGTACGTACAGGACGTTCAGCGCCACCCGGCCCACGCCCAACATGGCCATCGGCAATATTGCGGGAAACGGCTCACCGCCGTTGAAAGTGCGACGGGTCATCAGCATGGCGGTGAGGCCCACGTCGAAATCGATGAATCGCTCCACGAGGCGCCAGCGATACCCGCCACCGGCGGCATACGAGGGATCGCGGTGGCTGTCCTGGAAACCCACCAGAAAGCCGAATGGCAGTGTGCGGCCGTTGCGCCGGAAATCGTACTGCAGGCCGAGCCCGTAGTTCGCTTCGTTCTCGAAGCCCGGGGCTTCACGCAGGTGTATGGCATGCCCATTCAACAGCAGGGCGAACTGGCCGGCGTGCGCGCTCGACGCCAGCAGCAGGAACATGATTCCCAGGAAAGTGCGTTCCATCGCTCCTCCCGCAGGTTTGTGCAGGAGGAATAGGACAAATACCCTAGCGTAACTATCGGGTCATTGGTGATTGTCTCTCGCCACGTCGGTGAGGGGTGAGGTCGCGAGCGTGAACCCGGAAGGTGTATTCCGCTATACCGATCTCACGGCAAAGGCTGCCGCCTCAATGGCGGGTATCGGCGGTTTGGTGCGCCGTGGCGTCGAGGAAGATCTGGGCCGCATCCACGCTGTCGAACAGGTAGCGCTGATTGCAGAAGTCGCAGTTCACGGTCACCGCGCCCTGCTCCCGCAGGATGCCCTCCACTTCCTCCTGCCCCAGGCGCCGCAGCATGCCCTGCACACGTTCGCGCGAACAGGAGCAGCGGAAACTCACCGGCTCGGCATCGAACACGCGCAGGTCTTCCTCATGGAACAGACGGTGCATCACCTCGCGCGGCGCGAGTTGCAGCAATTCGGCCGGCGTGATGGTGGCGCTCAGGGTAGTCACCCGGTTCCAGGCGTCGGCGTCATGCCCCGCGTCGGGAAGTTTCTGCACCAGCAGGCCACCGGCGCGGTTCTGGTCGGCGGCCAGCCACAGGCGGGTGGCGAGTTGCTCAGAGCGTTCCAGATAGGTGTCCAGGGCCTCGGCAAGATTGGCGCCCTCCAACGGCACGATGCCCTGGTAGCGCTCCATGCCCTCCCCCGGGTCGATGGTAATGACCAGACGGCCGTCGCCGAAGCGTGCATGAAGATCCGCCGCCGGCACCTCGCCTTTCCAGTGAGCCAGTCCACGCAGCGTGCGTGCAGCGGTGCATTCCACCACCAGCAGCGAAATAGGACCGTCGCCCTGCACCTGCAGGATGATGCTGCCCTTGAGTTTCAGCGTGGCAGCCAGCAGCGCCGCCGCCGCCATGGACTCACCGAGTACCTCGCGCACCGTGGGCGGATACGCGTGCCGCTCCAGCACCGCCTGCCAGGTGGCGTCCAACTGCACCACCTCGCCGCGCACGCCGGCGTTCTCGAAGAGGAATCTTTGCAGGGTGTCAGACATGGGCGTAAAGGATTTTCAACGCAAAGGCGCGAAGGTCGCAAATGACGCAAAGGGGACAAGGTTCGGACAGCGGGCCTTGCCGCACAGTTCCGCGAAAGCCCGCTTAACAAAGACGCGGCGCTAATACAAAGTTCGGAAGGAGCGATCGCTCCGAAGCCACGACCGCCCCCAACTCGTTTCCCTTTGCGACCTTGGCGCCTTCGCGCCTTTACGTTGGGCCGTTCTCTGCTAGCCGTTCAGTTTCTTCTTGAGGAGTTCGTTGACCTGGCCGGGGTTGGCCTTGCCGCCGGTGGCTTTCATGACCTGGCCGACGAAGAAGCCGAACAGTTTGTCCTTGCCGGAGCGGTAGGCCGCCACGTTGTCGGGGTTGGCGGCGATGATCTCGTCAATCACCTTTTCGATGGCGCCGGTGTCGGTGATCTGCTTGAGGCCCTTCTTTTCGATCACCGCGTCGGCATCGCCTTCGCCGTTCCACATGGCCTCGAACACCTCCTTGGCGATCTTGCCGGAGATGGTGTTGTCGGCCATGCGCCTGAGCATGCCCGCGAGCATGTCGGCGCTCACCGGGCTCTCGGTGATCTCCTTGTTGGAGGCATTCAGCGCGGCGGAGAGTTCACCCATCACCCAGTTGGCGGCAATCTTCGGATCGCCGCCCGCGGCCTTCACCACGGCCTCGTAGTAGTCGGCCGTTTCGCGCGTGGCGGTGAGCACGCCGGCGTCATAGGCGTTGAGGCCGTACTCGGACATGAAGCGCTGCTTCTTGGCATCCGGCAGTTCCGGCAAGGTGGCGCGCACGGCCTCCAGGAAGGCCGCGTCAATCTCCAGCGGCAGCAGGTCCGGATCGGGGAAGTAGCGGTAGTCGTTGGCCTCTTCCTTGGCGCGCATGGAGCGGGTCTCGCCCTTGTCCGGGTCATAGAGACGCGTCTCCTGCACCACCTTGCCGCCGCTTTCGATGAGCGCGATCTGGCGATCGATCTCGTATTCGATGGCGCGCTCCACGAAGCGGAAGGAGTTGAGGTTCTTGATCTCGGCGCGGGTGCCGAACTCCTTCTGGCCCTTGGGCCGCACGGACACGTTGGCGTCGCAGCGGAAGGAACCTTCCTGCATGTTGCCGTCGCAGATCTCCAGGTAGCGCACCAGGGCGTGCAGCTTCTTCATGTAGGCCACGGCCTCTTTCGAGGAACGCAGGTCCGGCTCGGAGACGATCTCCAGCAGCGGGGTGCCGGCGCGGTTGAGGTCGATGCCGGTCATGCCGTGGAAGTCCTCGTGCAGGGACTTGCCGGCGTCCTCTTCCAGGTGCGCGCGCGTCACGCCGATGCGCTTGACGCTGCCATCCTCCAGTTCAATGTCCAGATGACCCTGAGCCACCACGGGCAGTTCGTACTGGGAGATCTGGTAGCCCTTGGGCAGGTCCGGATAGAAGTAATTCTTGCGCGCGAACACCGAGCGGTTGGCCACCGTGGCACCGATGGCCTGGCCGAACTTGGCCGCCATGCGCACCGCTTCCTTGTTCAGCACCGGCAGCACGCCGGGCAGGCCCAGCGTCACCGCATCGGCCTGGGTGTTGGGCTCGGCGCCATAGGCCGTGGCCGCGCCCGTGAAGATCTTGCTCTTGGTGGCGAGCTGGGCATGAATCTCAAGCCCGATGACAGTTTCCCATTCCATATTGATAAAACCTCTTAAACGCAAAGACGCGAAGGGCGCAAAGAGCGCAAAGGGGTTACGTGATGATTCTTTGCGCCCTTTGCGATCTCTGCGACTTTGCGTTGATCAGTTTTCTTCATTCAAACCCGGTCGGCGTGCGCGCGTGCCAGTCGGTGGCTTGCTGGTATTTGTGCGCCACGTTGAGCAGGCGCGCTTCGTCGAACAGGTTGCCGATGATCTGCAGGCCGACGGGGCGGTTGCCCACGAAGCCGGCGGGGACGGACATGCCGGGCAGGCCGGCCAGATTCACGGCGATGGTGTAGATGTCGGACAAATACATGGTCACCGGGTCGTCGGTCTTTTCGCCCAGGTTGAAGGCGACGGTGGGCGAGGTGGGCCCCATGATCACGTCCACCTGTCCGAAGGCGCGCTTGAAGTCGTCGGCGATGAGATGACGCAGTTTCTGGGCCTTCAGGTAATAGGCGTCGTAATACCCGGCGGACAGGGCGTAGGTGCCGATCATGATGCGGCGCTTCACCTCGGCGCCGAAGCCTTCACCGCGCGAACGCTTGTAGAGGTCTTCGAGGTTCTTCGGGTTTTCGCAGCGGTAGCCGAAGCGCACGCCGTCGAAACGCGACAGATTGGAGGAGCACTCGGCGGGAGCGACCACGTAGTAGGTGGGCACGGCCAGCGCCGAATTGGGCAGGGAGATCTCCACCACCTCGGCGCCAAGCGTGCGGTACTCCGCGATGGCGCCTTCGATGACCTTGGCCACCTCGGGGTCGAGGCCCTCGCCGAAGAACTCCTTCGGCAGGCCGATGCGCAGGCCCTTGATGTCGGCGTTCAGGTTCGCGGTGTAATCGGGCACCGGACGGTCCACGGAGGTGGAATCACGCGGGTCGAAGCCGGCCATGACACCCAGCAGGAGGGCACAGTCTTCCGCGGTGGTGGCCATGGGGCCGCCCTGGTCCAGCGACGAGGCGAAGGCGATCATGCCGTAGCGTGACACGCGCCCGTAGGTGGGCTTGATGCCGGTGATGCCGCACAGGGCGGCGGGCTGGCGGATGGAACCGCCGGTGTCGGTGCCGGTGGCGCCGGGGGCGAGACGCGCCGCCACCGCGGCGGCGGAGCCGCCGGAGGAACCGCCGGGCACGGCCGCCAGGTCCCAGGGGTTTTTCACGGGACCGTAGAAACTGGTCTCGTTGGAGGAGCCCATGGCGAACTCGTCCATGTTGGTCTTGCCCAGCATCACCGTGCCGGCCGCCTTGCAGCGAGTCACGACGGTGGCATCGTAGGGCGCGGTGAAGTTATCGAGCACCTTCGAACCGCAGGAGGTGCGCACCCCATCGGTGCAGAAGATGTCCTTCTGGGCGAGCGGCACGCCGGTGAGCGGACCGGCCTTGCCCTCGGCGATCAGGCGATCGGCGGCACGTGCCTGTTCAAGGGCGAGTTCCGGGGTGACGGTAATGAAACTGTTGAGCTGCGGGTCGAGGCGCTCGATGCGTTCCAGGTAGGCGCGGGTCAACTCTTCGCTTGAGTACTCGCGTGCCTGCAGGCCGGCGGCCAGTTGGGCGATGGTCTTTTGCATTGGCTTGATGACTTTCTGATGACCGCGGGGGCGGGCGCCCGCGCAGCGAATGGGGGGCGGTTACTCGATGACCTTGGGGACCAGGTACAGGCCCGCTTCCACGGAGGGTGCGATGGCCTGGAACTTGTCACGCAGGTCGGTTTCCGTGACCACGTCCTCGCGTAGACGCTGGGCCATGTCGAGGGGATGGGCCATGGGCTCCACATCGCTAGTATCGACCGCGTTCATCTGTGCGACGAGGTCGAGGATGCTGGAGAGGTTGCGGGCGTAGGCGGGAATATCATCTTCGGCGATGGCCAGGCGCGCCAGGTGGG
This sequence comes from Thiohalomonadaceae bacterium, assembly GCA_041677345.1. GTDB lineage: Bacteria > Pseudomonadota > Gammaproteobacteria > Thiohalomonadales > Thiohalomonadaceae > JALOAT01. The sequence continues at coordinate 12,108 of JBAYQE010000037.1, read as the reverse complement.
CGATGCTGACCACGTCGGATCGTTCCAGGGACATGCGTGATTCCTGTATTTAACGCTTTCTCGGGAAAATAGAAACTTATCACATACGCTACCTTGCCCAAACCCCCCCGGGGCGGTAAATTACCGGCGGTTTAGCCACCGCTTCCCCCGCAAGAGATCTCCTTCGATGTTTGGACGCTTGAAAGGCCTCTTCTCCTACGACATCTCCATTGACCTGGCACAGCCAACACACTGGTGTACGTGCGGGGCGAGGGGATAGTGCTCAACGAGCCGTCCGTCGTAGCCATTCGCCAGGAAGCGGGGCCGAACAGCCCGAAGCGCATCGCCGCAGTCGGTACCGAGGCCAAACGCATGCTGGGCCGCACTCCCGGTAACATCGTCGCCATCCGCCCCATGAAGGACGGCGTCATCGCCGATTTCACCATCACGGAGAAGATGCTGCAGCACTTCATCCGCAAGGTGCACGAAAACAAGTTCAAGTTGCTCAAGCCGAGCCCGCGCGTGCTCATCTGCGTGCCCTGCGGCGCCACCCAGGTGGAACGCCGTGCCATCAAGGAGTCGGCCGCCGGCGCCGGTGCACGCGAGGTATACCTCATCGAAGAACCCATGGCCGCGGCCATCGGCGCAGGCATGCCCATTTCCGAGGCCTCCGGTTCCATGGTGCTCGACATCGGCGGCGGCACCACAGAGATTGCCGTGCTGTCCCTGAACGGCATCGTCTACTCCTCCTCGGTGCGCATCGGCGGCGACCGCTTCGATGACGCCATCATCAATTACGTACGCCGCAACTACGGCTCGCTCATCGGTGAGGCCACGGCCGAGCGCATCAAGTGCGAGATCGGCACCGCCTATCCCACCACCGAGGTGCGCGAGATCGAGGTGCGTGGCCGTAACCTGGCAGAAGGCATTCCGCGCAGCTTCACCCTCAACAGCAACGAGATCCTTGAGGCGCTCCAGGAACCGCTGTCCGGCATCGTCAGCGCGGTCAAGACAGCCCTGGAACAGACCCCGCCCGAGCTGGCCGCCGACATCGCCGAACGCGGCATGGTGCTCACCGGCGGCGGTGCCTTGCTGCGTGACCTGGATCGGCTCCTCATGGAAGAGACGACCCTGCCTGTCATCATCGCCGACGACCCGCTCACCTGCGTGGCGCGCGGTGGCGGCCGGGCACTGGAAATGATGGACGAGGCCGGCGGCGAGCTCTTTTCGCTGGAATGATCGGGAAACCTGTGAGGGGGCACGCAGCAAACGTCGAGCGTTAGCGGCAAGCCCGGGCCTCAGCCCCTCACCTCTCACATGTCACGTCTCACGCCGCGAGGTGTCCTATCAAACTGCTGTTCGTACAGGGACCGTCCCCCGCCATCCGGGCCGTGGTGCTCGCGGTGGCTTCGCTCGCCATCATGTTCCTGGATCACCGGCAGCATCACCTCGAAGCCATCCGCGACGGCCTGACCGTCGTCCTCGCCCCGCTGCAATACATCGCCGATCTTCCCGCCATCGCCGTGGACTGGAGCGCGGAGACGCTGGCCTCACGCAACAGCATCGAGGCGGAAAACCGTGCCCTCAAGGCCGAACACCTGCAACTCAAGCTGCGCCTGCAGAAACTCGACGCCCTGATGGCAGAGAATGCACGCCTGCGCGAGCTGTTGCAGTCTTCCACCGTGGTGGGTGAACGCGTCCTCATCGGTGAACTGCTGGCCGTGGACATGGACCCCTTCAAGCGCCTCGTCATCCTCAACAAGGGTGAGCAGGACGGAGTGTACGAAGGCCAGCCCCTACTCGACGCCCACGGCGTCATGGGCCAACTGGTCCGCGTGGCCCCCTTTACCAGCGTGGGCATGCTGATCTCCGACCCGAGCCATGCCATCCCCATCCAGGTAAACCGCACCGGCTTGCGTGCCATCGCCCTCGGTACCGGTGCACCCGACCAGTTGGACATCCCACACCTGCCGACCAACGTCGACCTCGAAGTGGGCGACCTGCTGATCACCTCCGGGCTGGGCGGACGCTTCCCACCCGGCTATCCCGTGGCCCGCATCACCTCGGTACAGCGCGACCCCAGCCAGCCTTACGCGGTGGTGACGGCCGAGGCCACGGCGCGCCTGGAGCGTAGCCGCGAGGTGTTGCTGGTATGGCGGGAGGAGCATAAATGACCCTGTTCCGGCATCAACACGGGTGGGTAATTGCCGCCAGTTTCGCAGTGGCCCTGCTGCTCACCATGCTGCCACTGCCTGACTGGGCGGCACCGCTGCGCCCCGAATGGGTGGTGCTGGTGCTCATCTACTGGTGCATGGCCCTGCCCAGCCGGGTGGGTGTTGGCACCGGCTGGATCCTGGGCCTGTTGCTGGACGTGGCACGCGGTGCCATCCTGGGTCAGCACGCCCTGGCCCTGTCCCTGGTCGCCTTTCTCGCCGTGCATTTCCATCAGCGCATCCGCATCTATCCGCTCTGGCAGCAGGGCTTCAGCATCCTCATGCTGGTGGCGCTGGCACAGATGCTGGTGTTGTGGATCAAGGGCGTGGTGGGGCAACTCCCCGGCACCTGGACCTACTGGCTGCCGTCGCTGACCAGCAGCCTGTTCTGGCCCTGGGTATTCCTGCTGCTGCGCGACGTGCGGCGCCGCTTCCGGGTGGCCTGACATGGCCCGGGGCATCGCCCTCAAGGATTCCAGCCGGGAAACCTCGCTGTTCCGCGCCCGCGCCATCCTCGCCGGGACGCTGGCGGCCGTGCTGCTGCTGCTGTTGCTCAGCCGCCTGGTGTACCTGCAGGTGACCCGGCACGATCACTTCACCACCCTGTCGCAGGCCAACCGGGTCAATATCCAGCCTATCGCCCCCACCCGCGGCCTGATCTACGACCGCAATGGCCTGGTGCTGGCCGAGAACCTGCCCACCTTCAGCCTGGAAATCGTTCCTGAACGGGTCGAGGACATGGAAGCGACCTTGGCCGCCATCGGCAGGATCATCGCCGTCAGCGAAGCGGACCTGGAGCGCTTCTATGTGGAACTCAAACGCCGGCGCCGCTTCGAAGAGGTGCCGTTGCGCTTCAAGCTCAGCGATGAGGAAGTGGCGGCCGTGGCCGTGAACCGCCACCGCCTGCCCGGCGTCGAGATCAGCTCGCGCCTGTCGCGCCACTATCCGTGGAGCAACCACACCTCCCACATCGTCGGCTACGTGGGGCGTATCGCCGAGCCCGAGCTCCGGGCCATCGACACATCCAACTACGCCGCGACCACGCACATCGGCAAGGTGGGCGTGGAGCGCAGCTATGAAGACGCACTGCACGGCAAGGTGGGCTACGAGCAGGTGGAGACCAATGCCCGCGGTCGCGCCCTGCGTGTGCTGGAGCGTACACCGCCCGTGCCGGGCAAGAACCTGCACCTGAGCATCGACCTGCGTCTGCAGGTGGCGGCGGAAGAGGCCTTCGGCGAGGAGCATGGCGCGCTGGTCGCCATCGACCCCAAGACGGGCGCCGTGCTGGCGCTGGTGAGCATGCCAGGCTACGACCCCAACCTGTTTGTGAATGGCATCGACGCGGAGACCTACCGCGCCCTTGCCGACTCACCGGACCGGCCACTGTTCAACCGTGCCCTGCGCGGCCAGTATCCGCCCGGCTCCACCATCAAGCCGGTGGTGGGCCTGGGTGGCCTGGAAACGGGCACCGTCGACCCCGGCGACCATACCTTCTGCCGTGGCTATTACACCCTGGAGGGTGATTCCCACCGCTACCGTGACTGGCGCAAGGGCGGCCACGGCCCGGTGAACCTGCACGACGCCATCAACCAGTCATGCGACGTCTATTTCTACGACCTTGCCCATACCATGGGCATCGACAAGCTCGCCGATTACCTGCGCCACTTCGGCTTCGGCGCACGCACCGGCATCGACATCGTGGGCGAGGCCTCGGGCCTGCTGCCCACGCGCGACTGGAAGCGCAAGGTACACCGCCAGCCCTGGTATCCGGGCGAAACACTCATCACCGGCATCGGCCAGGGCTTCCTGCTGGCCACCCCGCTGCAGCTCGCCGCCCACGTGGCCACACTCTCCTCCGGCGGCGTGCGCCTGCGGCCGCAGGTGGTGGCCACCATCGAAGATCCGGCCACGGGCGTGCAACAGGCGCTGTCGCCCGAAGTGCTGGAGAAGGTCCCGGTAAAAAATCCTGATCACTGGCGGCAAGTGGTCGCCGCCATGTCCGACGTGGTGCATGGTGCACGCGGCACCGCCCGCGGTATCGCTCGCGATATCACCTACCGGCTTGCCGGCAAGACCGGCACGGCACAGGTATTCGGTATCAAGCAGGACGAGGAGTACGACGAAGAAAAGATCAGCAAGAAACTGCGCGACCATGCCCTGTTCGTATCCTTCGCGCCCGTGGACGACCCGCGTATCGCCGTGGCGGTGCTGGTGGAAAATGGCGGCGGCGGCAGTACCGTGGCCGCACCCATCGCACGCAAGGTGATGGACCGCTACCTGGTCGAGCAGGCTGGAACCGTCGAGGCCGCCGGGGAGAGCCCGCAGTGAACACCTTCACCGACACATCCCCCACTGCCCTGTTGGCCAAGCGCCTGCATCTGGATCTGCCGCTGCTCATGGGTCTGCTGCTGCTGGCGGGCATCGGCCTGGTCACCCTCTACAGTGCCGGCGGTCAGGACATGGACGTGGTGATGCGCCAGCTCATGCGTCTGGGTATCGGCTTCGCCGTGATGTTCACGGTGGCACAGATCCCGCCCAGCGCACTGCGCCGCTGGACGCCGTGGATCTATGGTGTCGGCATGGCCGCGCTCATCGCGGTACTGGTCATCGGCGTCATCGGCAAGGGCGCACAGCGCTGGCTCGACCTGGGCCCCATCCGCTTCCAGCCTTCAGAGATGATGAAAGTGGCGGTACCGGCGATGATCGCGTGGTATTTCGCCGAAAAGCCGTTGCCACCCAGGCTGTCCCACGTGTTCATGGCGGTGGCGCTGTTTCTGGTGCCTTTCACCCTGGTGGCCAAACAACCCGATCTGGGTACGGCCCTGCTCATCGGTAGCGCCGGCGGCGCCGCCCTGCTGTTCGCAGGCATCCGCTGGCGCCTGGTGGGCTACGCCTTCCTGGCCTTCATCCCTACGGCCGTGCTGGCCTGGATGTACGGCCTGCGCGAATACCAACGCCAGCGCATTCTCATGTTCCTCGATGCGGAAAGCGATCCGCTCGGGGCCGGCTACCACATCATCCAGTCGAAGATTGCCGTCGGCTCGGGCGGCATCTATGGCAAGGGCTGGCTCAACGGCACGCAGTCGCACCTGGAGTTCCTGCCCGAACGCCACACCGACTTCATCTTTGCAGTGTTCGGTGAGGAGTTCGGACTGTTCGGTGCGGTGCTGCTGCTCGCCGTCTATTTCTTCGTGATCTGGCGCGGACTCAGTATTTCCGTCAACGCGCAGGACACGTTCACGCGCCTGCTCGCAGGCAGCCTCATCATCAGCCTGCTAGTCTACGTGTTCGTGAACATCGGCATGGTCACGGGCCTCTTGCCTGTGGTAGGTGTACCCTTGCCGCTGCTCAGTTACGGCGGCAGCTCGCTGGTGACCCTCATGGCGGGTTTCGGTATCCTGATGTCCGTCCAGACCCACCGCAAACTTGTTAACACCTGATTATTCCGGAACGCCATGAAGCCCTGCGCCACATTCCGCCCCCTGCTGCTCGCGGCCCTGCTGGCGAGTGCGCCGGCCGTGGCGGGCTTCACGCAACGCACCGAGGTGCAGGGCTTCATCAATGAAATGGTGCGCGACCATGCCTTCGAGCGCGAGCAGCTCTTGCATCTCATGGATGACGCCAGGACGCGCGACGACATCCTTGCCGCCATCACCCGCCCCGCCGAGGCCAAGCCCTGGCGCGACTACCGGCCCATCTTCGTCACCAGCGACCGTATCCGTGGCGGCGTGACCTTCTGGCGCCAGCACGCCGATGCGCTGGCGGCGGCGGAGCGCGAATTCGGCGTGGCACCGCACGTCATCGTGGCCATCATCGGCGTGGAGACGCGTTACGGAAAACACACCGGGCGCTATCGTGTGCTGGATGCGCTCGCGACGCTGGCCTTCGATTACCCGCCGCGCAGCGAATTCTTCCGCGGCCAGCTCTCGCAATACCTGATCATGGCGCGCGAGGAGGGTATCGATCCGCGCGAGCTCACCGGCTCCTATGCGGGCGCCATGGGCCAGCCCCAGTTCATGCCCAGCAGCTTCCGCCACTTCGCCGTGGACTTCGACGGCGACGGGCGGCGTGACCTGTGGCGCAATCCCGTGGACGTGATCGGCAGTGTGGCCAACTACTTCCACATGCACGGCTGGCGCGCGGGTGAGGGTGTCGTGCACCCCATCGCCGGCGACCCTGCCCCCCTGGACGGGCTGGTGAACACCAAGCTGCAGCCCAATACCACCGCATGGGAGCTGTCTGACCTTGACCTCCAGGTGCCGGGCCTGGCACCCACCGAGCAGGTATCCGTGGTGAAACTCGACGGCGAGCACGGCCCCGAGTACTGGCTCGCACGCCACAACTATTACGTGATCACCCGTTACAACCGCAGCCTGCTCTACGCCATGGCCGTGCATCAGCTAGGCGAGGCCATTCGCGAGGCCATGACGGGCGAGCCCCGGCGGGCATCGGCGGAGAAACCGTGATGGCCAATGTCCTGTTTTCCCGCCGCGCGGGCGGCTGCATGCTCCTCCTGGCCACGCTGCTTGCGGGCTGTGGCGAAATGCCCGTGCGCGACGGCGGCCCCGGCCGGCCCGTGGACCTGAGCGGTGTGCCCGACGCCACGCCGCGCTGGGAGCCGCGCAGCCGCTACGGGAATCCCCCGGAATACACCGTCAACGGCCGCACCTACCGCGTCATGGAGAGCGCCGCCGGCTATCTGGAGCAGGGCCTCGCCTCCTGGTACGGCACCAAGTTCCACGGCCAGTACACGTCCTCGCGCGAGATCTACGACATGTACGGCATGACGGCCGCACACCGCTCGCTGCCCCTGCCCACCTACGTGCGCGTCACCAACCTGCAGAACGGCCGCAGTGTAGTGGTGAAGGTGAACGATCGCGGCCCGTTCCACGACGATCGCATCATTGACCTCTCTTACGCCGCGGCCCACAAGCTCGGCATCATCAGCAACGGCGTGGCCCGGGTGGAGGTGCGCGCACTCGATCCGGTCGGCCCGGGCGGTACACCGGTGACCGCCGCCGTGGTCACGGCACAGCCGGGATTCCGCACGGATGAGGCTGCCCCCGCGCCAGTGCCCTTGCCGGCGCCCACCCCCGTGCCGGTGGCGGCAACGCCGGCGCCCCCCGGCAGCACCCTCTACCTGCAGGTGGGTGCATTCGCCAGCCGCGCGTCGGCCGAGCGCCTGCGCCACGAGCTGACGGCCCATGAGAACATGACCGCCGCGGTGGATGAGACACCCCACCCGGACCATGGCGTGCTCTACCGCGTACGTCTGGGGCCGCTGCCCACGGCGGAGGATGCCGAACGGCTGCGTGAGCGCATCACCGCGCTGGGCCTGGGCACGCCACGGGTGGTGAATGAGGCGCCGCACTGAGGCGATTGCGGCGCGCTGTGAAAGTTCCCCCGGTGAAGCGACGTGATACGGACGGCGTGATGTAGCGACCAATTCGTACATAGATGCTTAACGCACGCCCGGCGCGCACGTAGAATGTCGACCGTTTCCCTCATTTCGCGTCAAAATCCGCTATGAAGCAGCTCTTTCTCTCCGTTCTTCTCATGTTTTCCACAGGGTTGGCCACGGCCACACCCGCTCCATCCCTGGCGCCCAACGCACCGGCGGTCGCCGCCAAGGGGTACATCCTGCAGGATTTCCACAGCGGCCACGTGCTGGCCGAGAAGAACGCGGACGAACGCCTGGAGCCGGCCAGTCTCACCAAGCTGATGACCGCCTATGCCGTGTTCCACGACCTGCGTAGCGGCAAGCTGCAGTTGTCCGATACCGTGCGCATCAGCCGCAAGGCCTGGCGGACCCCGGGCTCGCGCATGTTCGTCGAGGTGGATACCGAGGTCCCGGTCGAGGACCTGCTCAAGGGAATGATCATTCAGTCGGGCAACGACGCCAGCGTGGCTCTGGCCGAGCACATCGCCGGGAGTGAGGAGACCTTCGCGCTGATGATGAATGAGTACGCCCGTGACCTGGGCATGCTCTCCACCCATTTCGTGAACGCCACAGGCCTGCCCGATGCGGAGCACTACAGCACCGCACGCGACCTCGCCTTGCTGACGCGGGCGCTCATCCGTGAATTCCCGGAGTACTACCGCTGGTATTCCGAGAAAAGCTACACCTGGAACAAGATCCAGCAGTACAACCGAAACCGCCTGCTGTGGTCGGACGACAGCGTGGACGGCGTAAAGACCGGTCACACCGACGCGGCCGGCTACTGCCTGGTGTCATCGGCCCAGCGCGGTGACATGCGCCTCATCTCCGTGATCATGGGCACCCGCAGCGAGGAGGCCCGCGCCCAGGAAAGCCTCAAGCTGCTCAACTACGGCTACCGCTTCTTTGAGACGCGGCTGCTCTATAGCGCCGCACAGCCCATCAAAACCATGCGGGTATGGAAGGGCAAAGAGGACGCCGTCCCCCTGGGTGTGGCCGAGGAACTGTACGTGACCCTGCCGCGAGGCCAGTATGACAAGCTCCAGGCCTCGCTCACCGTGGAGCGCTTCATCGAGGCGCCGGCGCAAAAGGGGCAACGCTACGGCACCGTGAATCTGCGCATGGGGGAACAGACCATCGCCGAACGCCCGCTGGTGGCCCTGCAGGAGGTCCCCGAAGGCAACCTGTGGCGGAAAGTGGTGGATGGTCTCATGCTCATGTTCGAGTGATGCAGCCATGGAAGGGGCGGCCATGAACGGGGCTGATGTCGTCTATCTCAATGGCGAATACCTGCCCGCCGGCGAAGCGAAGGTCTCGGTGCTGGACCGGGGCTTCCTGTTCGGCGACGGCATCTATGAAGTCATTCCCGTGTATGGGGGGCGGCTTTTCCGCCTCGAGGCCCACCTGCTGCGCATGGATCAGAGCCTCTCCGGCATCCGCCTCGCCAACCCGCTCACCCATCGTGGCTGGGAAGCGATTCTTACCGAATTGGTAGCGCGCAACGGCGGTGGTGACATGGCGCTCTATCTGCAGGTCACCCGCGGCGTATCACCGCGCGAGCATGCCTTCCCGCCGGACGCGATCCCCACCGTGTTCGTCATGACCCAACCCCTCAACCCGCAAGCCGATGCCACGCTGCAGGCCGGAGTCAAGGCGATCACGGTGGAAGACATCCGCTGGAAACACTGCCACATCAAGGCCATCACCCTGCTCCCCAACGTGTTGTTACAGCAGCAGGCTGCGGAGAGCGGCGCTGCCGAGGCCATCCTGGTACGCAACGGGGAAATCACCGAGGGTACGGCCAGCAACGTGTTCATCGTTACCCGCGGTCATGTGGTCACCCCGCCCAGGGGGCGACTGCTGCTGCCCGGGATCACCCGCGACCTGGTGGTGGAGCTTTGTACCGAAGCCGGCATCCCCTGCAGCGAATCCAAGGTAGCACTCAGCGCCCTGCGCCGCGCCGACGAGGTATGGCTCACCAGTTCCAACAAGGAAGTCGTCCCCGTCACCCACGTGGACGGCCTGCCCGTGGGCAGCGGCCGCCCCGGCCCGGTCTGGGAACAGGTCTTCGGCCTCTACCGCGCCTACAAGGAGGCCTTCCGCCGCGGCGAAGTCCACTGAACCGCAAAAGGCAAAAAGCATTAACCACGGGGGACACGGGGAACACGGGGTTATTGAAGGCCAAGCCCCTGCGGTGGCTTTTCTGCCCACAGGAAGCGCCAAGAGCCGTGGGCAACACGGGCGTGAAAAAAATGCACCTGATAATTCCCCGTGTTCCCCGTGTCCCCCGTGGTTAATGCTTTTCTCCTGTGACGGACCAACCATGCTCTGGCATGATCGCGATATGACCACCGATTCCCTGCTCGAATTTCCCTGCGATTTTCCGCTCAAGGTCATGGGCCGTGCCGGTCCGGACTTCGAGGCCGAGGTGATCGCCATCGTGCGCCGGCACGTGCCGGACCTCGCCGAGGGCGGCATCAGCGTGCGTGCCAGCAGCGGCGGGAATTACACCGCGCTCAGTTTCAATTTCCGCGCGCACAGCCGCGAACAGCTCGACGCCCTTTACCAGGACCTCACCGCCTGTCGCCTGGTGTCCATGGCGCTGTGAATCCGTTGCTCATCCGCCGCCTGGGACGGCAGCACTACGAGCCGGTATGGCGTGCCATGCAGGCCTTCACCGACACGCGCGATGACGCCACGCGCGACGAGGCCTGGCTGGTGGAACACCCGCCCGTGTTCACCCAGGGCCTCAACGGCCGCGCCGAGCACGTGCTCGATAGCGGCGACATCCCCTTGCTGCAGGTGGACCGTGGCGGGCAGGTGACCTACCACGGCCCCGGCCAGGCCGTGGTCTATTTCCTGGTAGACCTGCGCCGACGCGGTCTGGGCGTGCGCGCCTTCGTCAGCGCCATGGAGCAGGCCGTGATCGCCCTGCTCGCGGAGCACGGCGTCGCCGCCGAGGCCCGCCAGGACGCACCGGGCGTGTACGTAAACGGCGCCAAGATCGCCTCCCTGGGCCTGCGCGTGCGCCGCGGCTGCACCTACCACGGCCTCGCCCTGAACGTCGCCATGGACCTCGCCCCCTTCGCCCGCATCAACCCCTGCGGCTACGCCGGCCTCCCCATCACCAGCCTCGCAAATCTGGACATCACCCTCGACGTCGCCACCGCGGGCGAGGCGTTGCTGCACCATTTCGCAGCGGCGCAGGGCTATCGGTTGGAAGAAAAAGCCTGAACCCGGGGGACACAGGGTTTTCATGTGGATTCTCTTCTTGCCCACGTCGCCGTGGAAAATGAAGCGGTGACGTAAGGTCATGATTACTTCATGATCTCGTGTCCCCCATGGTCAAAGCTTTTCTCTCATGAGTGACGACAGCGACAAACCCGTACCGCCCAATCCGCTCAAGGGTGCGAGCAAGGTGGCGCGGATTCCGGTGAAGGTCGAGGTGCGCAGCGAGAAGCTGCCGCTGCCGCGCTGGATCCGCGCGCGCTCGCCCAACAGCCCCGAGGTACTGCGCATCAAGGCGATCCTGCGTGAGCAGAAGCTGCATACGGTGTGTGAGGAGGCGGCCTGCCCGAACCTGGGGGAGTGTTTCAACCACGGCACCGCCACGTTCATGATCATGGGCGGCATCTGCACGCGCCGCTGTCCCTTCTGCGACGTGGCCCACGGGCGCCCCGAGCCGCTCGATGCCGACGAGCCGGCCCACCTCGCGGAGACGGTGCGTGCCATGGGTCTGCGCTTCGTGGTGATCACCTCGGTGGACCGCGACGACCTGCGTGACGGCGGCGCGGCCCACTTCGCCGCCTGCATCGCGGCGTTGCGCGTGCAATCACCCGCCACGGGTATCGAGATCCTGGTGCCGGATTTCCGCGGCCGGGAAGAGACTGCGCTGGCACTGCTGCGCGACACCCCGCCCGACGTGTTCAACCACAACCTGGAGACCGTGCCCCGGCTCTATCGCCAGGCACGCCCCGGCGCCGACTATGCGGGTTCGCTGCGCCTGCTCGCGCGCTACAAGGCGCTGCGCCCCGACGTGCCGACAAAATCGGGCCTCATGTTGGGTCTGGGCGAGACCGACGAGGAGATCATCGCAGTGCTGCGTGACCTGCGGGCGCATGGTTGTGATCACCTCACCCTCGGTCAGTACCTGCAACCCTCCCGCCATCACCTGCCGGTGCAGCGTTACGTGCCGCCGGAGGGATTCGATCGCCTGCGCACCATTGCCCTGGAACTCGGCTTTTCCCGCGTCGCCAGCGGCCCCATGGTGCGCTCCTCCTACCACGCCGAAGAACAGGCGCGCGGCGAAACCGTTCGCTGATTGCCAGGGGGTCAGAGTCAATTGAAATCAGGTGACGCCATCCGAAGTCCGGGCGAAGAAAACCGCCCAACGTAAAGACGCAGAGGGCGCAAAGTCTTCGTAGGTCATGTTGCCGCGCAGCGGCTACGTGACTTCGGGCGAGCGAAATGCGGAGGGCG
>JBAYQE010000036.1:0-23147 GCA_041677345.1 Thiohalomonadaceae bacterium | reverse complement strand
GTTGGCGTCGGCGATCAGGGCGGGAGCGCGTTGGCGCAAGGATACCAGAGGGTTGCCCAGGGGCGCGGTGGTAAGATTCGCCAGCCATTTCCCGGGGGATCCATGTCTTACGTCGCCGCGCCCACATTTTCCGCCACCCGTTTCGAAATCGTCCGCTGGTCCGTGTTCGCGGTGCTGGTGGTGGCCTACATGTCCGTGTACTTCCATCGCATGGCGCCGGGCGTGGTCTCGGGCGAGTTGATGGCCTCGTTCCAGACCACGGGCGCGGCGCTGGGCTCGCTCGCGGCCATGTATTACTACATCTACACGGCCATGCAGGTGCCGGCCGGGGTACTGGCCGACACGGTGGGGATCCGCGCTGTGGCGGCGCTCGGCAACGTGGTCGCGGGTGTGGGTTCGATCCTCTTCGGCATGGCGGAGAGTTTCGAGCTCGCCTCCGTGGGCCGTTTCCTGGTGGGTCTGGGCGTGTCGGTGATCTTCGTCGGACTCATGAAGAGCAATACGGTGTGGTTCAGTGAGCGGAACTACGGCCGGGTGAGCGGGCTCACCCTGTTCCTCGGCAACATGGGTTCGGTGCTGGCGGCCGGGCCGCTGGCCTTCGCGCTCACGCTGTGGAGCTGGCGCGAGGTGTTCGTGGGCCTCGGCATCGGCTCCCTGGTGTTCGGCGCCCTGTCGCTGCTCATCGTGCGCAACCGGCCGGAGGATGCGGGCTTTCCCTCGCTGCGGCAGATGGAAGGCAAGACGGCGCACGCGGCGCGCGAGCATCATTGGTGGCAAGAGCTGAAGGCAGTGCTCGCCACGCGCGCGGTGTGGCCGGGCTTTTTCGTGAATTTCGGCATGGCGGGCGGCGCCTTCGCCTTCGTGGGCCTGTGGATCATCCCCCTGCTGCGCGACAGCCACGGCCTTGCCCGCGCCGAGGCGGCGGAGTACGCCACGCTTACGCTCCTGGCCATGGCGGTGAGCGCCCTTTCCATGGGCGCGCTTTCGGATCGCCTGGGCCGGCGCAAACCGGTGCTGATGGCCTGCGCGCTGCTGTATGCATTGGCGATCCTCTGTCTCATGTTCCTGCCGTGGCAGCCGGGCGGGGCGGCGAAGCTGCTGTTCGTCCTGCTCGGATTCACGGGCGGCGGTTTTCTCATCACCTATCCCTGCGCCAAGGAGGTCTGCCCGCCGGCGGTGTCGGGCATGGCCATCAGCGTGGTCAACACGGGCCTGTTCCTCGGCGCAGCGCTCATGCAGCCGCTGTTCGGTTCCGCGCTGGACCTGGGTTGGGACGGCACCGTGAACGAGGGCGTGCGCGTGTATGGCTTCGAGGACTACCGCTACGGTCTGGGGCTGATGCTCGCCTATGCCGTGCTGGCCTTCGCGGCGAGCACGCGCATCACGGAGACGCGCGGGCGTAACCTCACGGTGACCGACGGCGTGCCTGAACAGCGCGTGCCGGTGAAGGATTGAACGCAGGCGACGGTTCGGTCCAGCGATTCAGGCCGGGCACATTTCGTCGAAGCAGACGCGGTTCTTGCCCTGGGACTTGGCGTGATACATGGCCAGGTCCGCACGCCGGATGAGTTGGTCGGAGGTGGCACCGCTCGTGGGGTAGAAGCTCGCGCCGATGCTCACACCCACGCGCACGTGGTGGCTGCCGACGTTGATGGGCTCGCGCAGCGCCGCGATGAGTTTGTGCGCCACCACCTCGGCCTCGGCAGGGCCGGAGGTGTCGTCCAGGATGACCATGAACTCGTCGCCGCCGATACGCGCCACCGTGTCCACACGGCGGAGGTGTTTGCGGATGCGCCGGCCCGTTTCGATGAGCACGCGGTCGCCCGCCTTGTGGCCGTAGGCATCGTTCACGGGCTTGAAGTCATCGAGATCGAGATAGAGCAGGGCGAAGGCGCGGCCATGGCGTTCGGCACGGTTGATGGCATGCTCCAGGCGCAGATCGAAGAACAGGCGGTTGGGGAGGTTGGTGAGCGGGTCGTGCAGCGCGAGCTGTTTCTCCCGCTCGCGCTCGGCGAGCAGCACGAAGGCGAGCAAGGTGACGATGAGGGCCGTGGCAACACTGGCGACGCGCAGCCGCGACTTGCCCGCCCCGCCCGGTTCCGGCGCAGCCACGAGCTCCCAGCCGTCGCCAGGCAGCGTCACGGGCACTCGCACCGGGGCGTGCGCGAACAGCGAGCGCTGACCGAACAGCACCGCATCGGCAGAGGAGGTGCCGTCGCGCAAGGCGATGCGATCCTGCACGTCGTCGGACAGTCCGGCGTCGTGCAGCAGTGACGACAGATCCAGCGTGACGTGCAATGTGTCCGCGCCCGCGGGCAGCACGAACACCAGCACCCGGCCATGATCGGCGCTGTCGAACGGTCCCGCCATGGCGGTGCGGCCGGTGGCCTGCACGCGATCGGCGACGTCGACAAGTGCGGGGTCCGCCTGGGGCTCCGTCGGGTCCTGGTGCAGCAAGCCGCGCGGGGCTTGGCCCGGACCGACAAGGACCACATCCCGCACATGGGGGCTGGCAAGGCGAACGTCGCCCGCGCGCGCGGGAGGTTCAATGCCGGAATCGGCGAGGGCTTGCAGGGCGAGCCCCTGGGCCAGCTGCAGCGCGCGGTGGACCTCAGCTTCCAGGCGCGCGCCTATCTCTCCCGCGCGTGCGGCCAGAATGTCCTGCTCAAGCTCGCGCTCGTGCACTTCCACCCGATCGCTCACTCCGTCCGCCACCAGCAACGACGCCACCAGCACGGCAAAGGTGCTGATCAGCGTGAGAGGCTTGGTGAGATAGGAGCGGGTCATGGCCGCCCTCCGCCGGGGCTTGGCCCGAGTATACCGCGATGCGACGGGCTTCAACGTGATGCAGTGAACTCGGCGAACAACGGTGCGTGATCGGAGGGCCGTTCAAGACCGCGAGGGCGCGTATCCACCCCGGCAGAGACGCAGCGCCGGGCCATGGCCGGGCTGGCGAGGATGTGGTCGATGCGCAGGCCGCGGTTGCGGCGGAAGGCGTAGAAGCGGTAATCCCACCACGTGTAGATGACCGCATCGCCGTTGCGCTCGCGCACCACGTCCACCAGGCCGAGTTCCAGCAGGCGGTGGAAGGCGGCGCGTTCGGGGCCGGAGAACAGCACGGTGTTGGCCCACAGCACCGGGTCGTAGACATCGCGATCCTCGGGCGCGACGTTGAAGTCGCCCAGTACGACCACGTGCCGGTGCTGGGCCAGCATCCCGGCCAGATGGCTGCGCAGGCATTCCAGCCACTGGAGCTTGTAGTCATAGGCCTCGCTGCCCACGGCCTTGCCGTTGGGCACGTACACGTTCACCACATGCACGCCGCCGATCTCCGCCGCCACGAAACGCCGCGCCGGATCGGCGATGCCCGGCAGGGCGGTGAGCACCGGGCGCTCGATGCGCTTGCGCGCGATGAGCGCCACGCCGTTGTAGCCCTTCTCGCCCGTGTAGAGCGTGTGGTAACCCGCGGCCTGCAGTTCCATCACCGGGAATTCCTCGTCCGCGACCTTGGTTTCCTGCACGGCCAGCACGTCCGGCCTCGCCTCGGCCAGCCAGTCGAGCACCTGGGGCAGGCGCACACGCAGGGAGTTCACGTTCCAGGTGGCGATCTTCATGGGCGCGACGATGGAGACGACGAAGGCCACTCAACGCAGGGGCGCATTGCACTCCACGGGTTTTCTCCGTGACCTAGCTTCGCGCTCATCTCTGCCCAGCGCGGGTCATATGCGGAAGCCGCCGTGGCGCTCGCGCATGCGATGGTCGAGCCACAGTACGCCGATCACGAAACCGATGAGCAGACAGGCCACCCCCACGGCCGCCATGGCCCACAGCGAAACAGTGCGCCTTTTGCTCTTGAGCCGATCCAGTTCCTCCTGGGTGCGCGCCTGCTGTTCGCGCAGCTTGAGCACCAGCGCCATGGCGGGCGGCTGCTTGGTGAGCAGGCGCCGATCCATCCAACCCTCGGGCACGCCCGGCGCCTGTACGCGCACGCGATCGCCGCGGGTCTCCAGCACCTCCACCGTGGCGCCGGTGGGCAGGACCGCCAGCGGTTTGCCCCTGGCCTGCGGCGTCGCATGCACCTCGGCCAGCACGCGGTCGGTGACGTACAACGTCTCCGCCGCGACGCCCGAAGCGAGCGTGCAGAGGCAGAACAGCAGGGCGAGGCGGATGGGGGTCATAGGTCCTTTCAGGTGATGCCGCTGTTCCGCAGCAGGGCGTCGATCTCGGGCTTCCTGCCGCGGAATTCCATGAACAGCTCCATGGGGTCGCGCGCACCGCCCTGTTCGAGCACCGTCTGCATGAAGGCCGCGCCGGTCTCGCCGTTGAAGATACCCTCCTCCTCGAATCGGGAAAAGGCGTCCGCGGACAAGACCTCGGCCCACTTGTAGCTGTAATACCCGGCCGCGTAGCCGCCCGCGAAGATGTGCGAGAAGCCGTGCTGGAAGCGGTTGTACTCGGGCGGATGCACCACGGCCACCTCCGCGCGCACCTCATCCAGCACCTGCTGGATGCGCGCGCCCTCGGCCGGGTCGTATTCGGCGTGCAGGCGGAAGTCGAACAGGGCGAACTCCAGCTGCCGCACCATCTGCATCCCGGCCTGGAAGTTTTTCGCGGCGATCATCTTGCGGTAGAGGTCGTCCGGGATGGGTTCGCCGGTCTCGTAATGGCCCGAGGTGAGATCCAGGGCCTCGCGCTCCCAGCACCAGTTCTCCATGAACTGGGAAGGCAGTTCCACCGAATCCCAGGGCACGCCGTTGATGCCGGACACGCCCAGCCAGTCCACGCGCGTGAGCATGTGGTGCAGGCCGTGGCCGAATTCATGGAACAGGGTCTGCACCTCGTCGTGGGTGAACAAGGCGGGCTTGCCGTCCACCGGCGGCGAGAAGTTGCAGGTGAGATAGGCCACGGGCACCTGCACGCCGTCGCGCGTGCGGCGCCGGCCGATGCAGTCGTCCATCCAGGCGCCGCCGCGCTTCTTCGGGCGCGCGTACAGGTCCAGATAGAAACGCCCGCGCAGCTCGCCCTGGTTGTCGAGGATGTCGAAGAAACGCACTGATTCGTGCCACACGGGCACACCCTTCACCTCGCGGATATCGAGACCGAACAGGCGGCGCACCACTTCGAACAGGCCACCCACCACGCGATGTTCCGGGAAGTACGGGCGCAGGATCTCCTGGGAGATGGCGTATTTCTCCTCGCGCAGTTTCTCGGCGTAGTAGCCGATGTCCCAGGCCTGCAGATCGTCGAGTCCGCGCGCCTGCGCGAAACGGCGGATCTCCTCCAGATCCCGCCGCGCCAGATCCAGGGAGCGGCGCGCGAGGTCGCGCAAAAAGCCCATGACCTGCTCCGGCGTCTCGGCCATCTTGGTGGCGAGGGAACGCTCGGCATAGCTGGAAAAACCCAGGATCTGCGCCAGTTCATGCCGCAGCGCGAGGATGCGCTCCATCGCCGGGCCGTTGTCGTACTTGCCGGCGTGGGGCCCGCGGTCCGAGGCGCGGGTCACGTAGGCCTCGTACACCTCCCGGCGCAGTTCGCGGTCGTCGGCATGGGTCATCACCGCGAAATAGGAGGGGAACTCCAGGGTGACCACGAAGCCGTCCAGCCCGTCGCGCGCGGCGTTCTGACGCAGCAGCGCCTTGCCGTTGTCGGGGATGCCGGCGAGCCGGGCCTCGTCGGTGATGGGCTTGCGCCAGGCATTGGTGGCGTCGAGCACGTGATCGCCGAAGGTGGAGGTGAGCTGCGAGAGCTCTTCCTGGATGGCCTTGAAGCGCGCCTGCTGCTCCGCCGGCAGATCCACACCCGAGAGCCGGAAGTCGCGCAGGATGTTGTCCAGCATCCGGCGCTGGCCGGGCGCGAGGGTGGCGTATTCGGGACCGTCGGCGATGGCCCTGTAGGCCTGGAACAGCGCCGCATTCTGACCGAGCTCGGTCTGGTAGGCGGAGAGCTTGGGCAGGCAGGCGTTATAGGCGGCGCGCAGCTCGTCGGCGTTCATCACCGAGTTGAGATGGCTCACCGGCGACCACAGGCGGTTGAGCCGGTCCTCCAGTTCCTCCATGGGCACCACCAGGGTGTCCCAGGTGAAGCGCTCCGTGTCCGCGAGCAGGGTGGCGATGCGCGCGCGGTTCTCTGCCAGCACGGCGTCGACCGCGGGTTCCACGTGTTCGGGGCGGATGTCGCCGAAGGGCGGCAGTCCGGTCATTTCCAGCAGCGGGTTGGGCATGGCTCGGTTAGGATGAGTGGATACAAGGCCTGCTTGAACTCTATCAGTGATTGCCACCGAAAACAAAAACATCCATCCCTATCAGTCGCTTACACCCGAGCGCGTGCTCGATGCGGTGGACAGCGCGGGCTTTCGCAGCGACGGCCGCCTGCTCGCCCTCAACAGCTACGAGAACCGTGTGTACCAGGTGGGCATCGAGGGTGGGGCGCCGCTGGTCGCCAAGTTCTACCGGCCGGACCGCTGGAGCGATGCGGCCGTGCTGGAGGAACACGCCTTTGCCTTGGAATTGGCGGAGGCGGAGGTACCGGTGGTCGCACCGCTGGTGGGTGCGGACGGCAACACCCTGCACCGTTTCGACGACTTTCGCTTTGCCCTGTTCCCGCGCCGCGGCGGGCATTGGCCGGAGCTGGAAGACCCGGAGGTGCGGCTGCGCCTGGGGCGCTTCCTGGGGAGGTTGCATGCGGTGGGCGCGGTGCGGCCTTTCGTTCATCGCCCCGCCCTGGATGCACAGACCTACGGCGAAGGACCGGTGCGCCAGTTGCAGGAAAGCGGGACCGTGCCGCGGGAATACCGCCATGCCTATGACGAAATGACGAAGCACCTGCTCGATGGGGTACACGAGGCCTACGCCGCCGCAGGCAAGGTGCAATCCATCCGCCTGCATGGCGACTTCCACCCGGGCAACATCCTCTGGAGGGACGAGGGCGCCCATCTCGTGGACCTGGACGACACACGCAGTGGACCGGCGGTGCAGGACATCTGGATGCTGCTCTCGGGCGAGCGTCCGCAAATGACTGCGCAGCTTGCAGACGTGCTCGAGGGCTACGAGGAATTCCACGATTTCGACCGACGCGAGCTGCGCCTGGTGGAGGCCCTGCGCGCCCTGCGGCTGGTGCATTACACCGCCTGGCTGGCGGCGCGCTGGGATGACCCGGCCTTCCCGCGCGCCTTCCCGTGGTTCAACACGCCCAAGTACTGGGAAGAGCACATCCACACCCTGCGCGAGCAGATCGGACGCCTCGCCCAGCCACCCCTCGGACCGGCGTGATGGGTCAACGCGCGGATTGAACGATCAAGAACCGCAATGGGCCACAGGCGTGGCCTCTGTGGTTATGCCTTTTCTTCTTCCGTCGCGGCTGCCGGGGCAAATGCACAAGCGGGCAAAAAAAATGGAGGGCTGGGAGTGCCCTCCATCAACAGGGGTGTAATCAACGTCTGTGTCGAGATTGAATCTAATAATCCCGACAGCATCTGTCAAGAACGGATAAGGTTTTTTCTGAGTTGCCTTTCGGGTGGGAGGCGTGTGTATATTCGGGTCCTGGATTTCAACTGCTCACGGATCGAGCTGCTGTGTACCTCTTCGTCCCCTCCGGGCGGCTGGCTGTCGGATGTATCCGGTGGGTGCGCCCGACGCGCGCACGCCACGGTCTCCCAAAGGCCTTGCTCGTCGTGTCGGCCGCCATGCTGGCGGGCTGCCAGGCGACACTGCCCGAACGCGCCGCTGAGACCGACCACCTCAAGGCCCCGATACCAGCGGTTGCACCCATACCCGCCATCGTGCAGCCGCCACCGGCCGCACCGGAACCCACCTACACCGTTACCGCGCGCGATGTACCGGTGCGCGACCTGCTGCCCGTCCTGGCCGAGGATGCGGGGCTTGAACTGGACCTGCATCCGGAGGTCCACGGGCACGTAACGCTGCATGCGATGGACCGACCACTGCGGGAGGTCCTGCGCCGCATCGCACGTCAGGCCGACCTGCGTATCGAACTGTCCGGCTCGTACCTGGCGGTGATGCCGGACCGCCCGTACCTGCACAGCTATCGTATCGACTACGTGAACCTGGCGCGGCGCTCCGAAGGGACGGTGAGTGTCGCCACCGAAGTGGCCACCACTGGGCACGGCGCGCTGAGCGACAGCGATGCCGGCGCGAACGAAAACATCTCCGCCACCCGGCTGGTGCAGGAATCCGCCAACCATTTCTGGGACACGCTGGTACGCAATGTACGCGGCGTGCTCGGTACGGCGGAAGAGACCCGCGACAGCATCCTGGTGAACAAGGAAAGCGCCCTGCTCACGGTGCTCGCCACGGATCGCCAGCACGAGGTCATCCGCACCATGCTCGATGCGGTGCTCACGCGCGCCCGCCGCCAAGTGCTCATCGAGGCCACGGTGGTCGAAGTGGAACTGTCCGATCGCTATCAGGCGGGAGTGGACTGGTCCATGTTCGACGAGGACAACGGTATCCGCATCGACCAGCAGGTGCTGGCGGGCAATCTCGCCTCGCCACCGGTCACCACCGTCACCATCGACAAACCCGGCGTGCACAACCTGCTGGCCACCATCCGCATGCTGGAACGCTTCGGCGATCTGCGCGTGCTGTCCAGCCCCAAGGTGATGGCCCTCAATAACCAGACCTCCATGCTCAAGGTGGTGGACAACCGCGTCTACTTCACCATCGATGTGGACCTGCAGGCCGCGACCGTCAACAGCCCCGCCATCACCACCTTCGAGAGCAACGTACATACCGTGCCGGTGGGTTTCATCATGGCGGTCACGCCGCAGATCTCCGACGGCGCAGAGGTCACGCTCAATGTGCGGCCCACCATCACCCGCGTCCTGGGGTTCGTGCGCGACCCCAATCCGGCGCTGGCCGAGGCGGGCGTGGTGAGTGAGGTACCGGAGATCCAGGTACGCGAGATCGAGTCCGTGCTGAAGGTGGCAAGCGGCGAAATCGCCGTGCTGGGCGGCTTGATGCAGGACAGCAACAATCAGCGGCGCAACGGCATCCCGCTGCTGTCACGCACACCGCTGATCGGCCGCTTGTTCAGCTTCGAAGACGACGAGGTGCGCAAGACCGAGCTGCTGGTGTTCCTGCGCCCTACCGTGGTCGCGCAAGCGGACCTGGAGGGCAATCTCCGGCGTTTCCGCGAGGCGCTGCCCGGGCCGGAGAATGAGGGCGAAGGGTCATGAATGCTTCGCTCGAGACACTGCAGACCCTGTCCTGGGAGATCGCGCCGCGCAGCGAGGGCCTAGCCGCTGCCGGGCCGGAGACGCTGCCGCACGGCCTGCACCCGCCCGCAGGCCCCGCACAGGAGCGCTCCTGCGGGGCACGTACCCTCATTGCGGCAAACGCGCCGTCAACCAGGACTCGGGGCCTGGCTGTCCGCATCCTGTTGTCCGTGGTGTTGCTTGCTGCGCTGATGGCATCCGGCTGGGCTGGTCTACGGTCCGGTCAGACCCACGGCCTGGCGCTGCCCGCCGCCAGGCAAACCATCGAGGTGAGTTACACGCCACCGGAGGGCGCGCGGCTGCCGGACCCGGCACAAGCGCCCGCGCCGACGATGGCCGCAACCGCGGAGGCTGTGCCAATGCCTGCGCCTGTGCCTGTGCCTGCACCACCGGCCTTCGTCATCGCACGCGCATCGGCCCCCGCCCATCCCGGGCAGGGGGCCGCCCGGCTGTTCAGTCGCGGCAATCAGCTCGCTGCGCAACGGCGCTGGGCCGAGGCGAGCGCCCTGTATGCGGCGGCCTTCGCCCAGGACCGTCGGCCCGACCACGCCTTCAATCTCGCGGTAAGCCTGGAACACCTGGGCCGGCGCGATGCCGCCCTGGAGCACTACCGGGTTGCCCTTGCCCCGCACACCCATGGGCGCGCATTCGATGCTGCCGTCGCCCGGCAGCGCATCCGCCTACTGTCGCAGGAGAAAACACCTTGAAACCGGTACCCATCGGCGAAACGCTGCTGGCCCGCGGGCTCATCACGGCCGATCAACTGCGCATCGCGCTCATCGAACAGGACGCATGCGATGCGCCACTGGGCCGCGTGCTGGTCGGGCTTGGTTTTCTCAGCGAGGCAACCCTGCGCGATGCACTGGGCGAAGCCCTGGCGCACCCGAGCGTAGACCTGTCCGCCGTGCTGCCCGACCCCGAGGCCATCGCCCTGGTACCGCTGGCACTGGCCCGGCGCCACCACGTCGTCCCCGTGGCGTACGACAGCGAAGGACGCCGCCTGCAGATCGCCACCGCCGATCCCTTCGACCTGATGATGCTCGATCAGATCGGGGCGCAGCTGGATCGCGCGGCCCGGGTGGATCCCCTGTTGGCCGGCGAGGCGGAAATCGCTCGCGCCATTGAGCGGTTCTACGGCTTCCGGCATTCCATCGAAGGCATCCTGGATGAACTGGAAGCGGGTGGGCAGACGCTGGGGCCGGCCGGTGACACGGATGCACGCCATCCGCTGGTGCGGCTGGTGGATGCGCTCATCGCCGAAGCCGCGAAGCAGCGCGCCTCCGACATCCACCTGGAGCCCGAAATCAGCTGCCTGCGCGTGCGCTATAGGGTGGATGGGGTGTTGCGCCAGGCCCGCAGTCTGCACCGGAAGTACTGCGCGGCCATCGCCGTGCGGGTGAAGGTGATGGCCGGCATGAACATCGCCGAGACGCGTGCACCGCAGGACGGCCACATCGCGCTCTCGCTCCACGGTCGTCCACTGGACCTGCGCGTCTCCACCATGCCGACGTTGCACGGCGAGAACATCGTGCTGCGTGTGCTCGATCGCAATACCGGCATCGTGCCCATCGACGGACTGGGCCTCGGTGACGAGGCCGTGGACACACTCCGGCTCATGCTGGCACGCCCGGAGGGGCTGTTGCTCGTAACCGGCCCCACCGGCAGCGGCAAGACCACCACCCTCTATTCCATGCTAGGCGCAATCAATGCCGAGCGGGTCAACATCATGACCCTGGAAGACCCGGTGGAATACCCCATCACCGGGCTGCGCCAGTCGTCGGTGGGCGAGGCTTCGCGACTGGATTTTCCCGGCGGGGTGCGCGCACTGCTGCGCCAGGACCCGGATGTGTTGCTCATCGGCGAGATCCGTGACGGCGATACGGCAGAGATGGCGCTGCGCGCCGCCATGACGGGCCATCAGGTATTCGCCACCTTGCACGCCGCCTCTGCACTGGCCGCCGTTCCGCGCCTGGTGGATCTCGGCCTCTCCCCCACATTACTTGCCGGCAATCTCATCGGCATCGTCGCGCAGCGCCTGGTGCGCCGCCTGTGCCGCAGCTGTCGGGAGCCCTATGCCGCCAGCACACGGGAGGCGACGCTCCTTGGTGCAGAGGGTGATGTGACCCTGTGGCGCGCCACCGGATGTGCGGAGTGCGGCCACACCGGGTATCGCGGTCGACTCGCCATCATGGAGTTGGTGCGTTTCGATGCGGAGATGGATGAACTGGTGGCCTACGGCGCCACCCTGGGTGAGCTCCGCCGTGCCGCCGCCGCACGTGGTTTCCGGGATCTCGCCGATGACGGTGCACAGCGAGTGCTGACAGGCGCGACCAGCCTGGACGAACTGGCGCGCGTGGTGGACCTCACGGCACGCATGGCGTGAGCATGCGCTACGCCTGGCGTGCCATGGATGCCGACGGTCGCCTGCAGCGTGGCAGCCTGCATGCGGCCAATGCCGGCGAACTCGAAGCGCAGCTCACCCAGCGTGGCCTGGACCTGATCACCTGCCGCCCCGCACGTGGCGGCCTGCGCCTGCCCAGGCGGGTGGGACGCCGCAACCTCATCCACTTCTGCTTCCAGTTGCAACAGCTCACGCACGCCGGCGTACCGTTGGCGCAGGCATTGTGCGAGATCCACGCCGACATGGACGATCCGGTGCTGAAGGAAGTCATCCTGGTGGTGACGTCGGGCGTGGAACATGGCGAGGCGTTGTCCGCCGCCCTGGCCCGGCACCCGCGGGTATTCGATCCGGTGCTGGTGGCACTGATCGGTGTCGGCGAGCGGAGCGGCCAACTCCCGGAAGCACTCGAGGACGTCACCGCCATGCTGCGCTGGCAGCATGCGCTCGCCACGCGCACCGCGCAGGTACTCCTGTATCCGGCCTTGGTGGCGTTGGTGATGAGCGGCGTGCTGGTGTTCCTCATGGGCCACGTGGTCCCGCAGTTGGTCACCTTCATCACCAGCCTGGAAGGTGAGCTGCCGCCCGCCACCCGCGCGCTGATCGCGACCTCTTCCGCCGTGACCACCTACGGC
Organism: Thiohalomonadaceae bacterium; assembly: GCA_041677345.1. Lineage (GTDB taxonomy): Bacteria > Pseudomonadota > Gammaproteobacteria > Thiohalomonadales > Thiohalomonadaceae > JALOAT01. The sequence goes on along the minus strand of JBAYQE010000036.1, from coordinate 10,882 downwards.
CCATGGGTAGTGGCACTCACCGCGGCCGGCGTGGCCGCAGTGACGCTCGCAGCCCGGTCCGACACACGGTGGCGCCTGCGCCTCGATACCTGGTCACTGCGGCTGTGGTGGCTGGGCCCGGTCCGCCACCAGGCCATCCTGTCCCGCGTGGCGCGGGTGATCGGGCTCATGTATCGCGCCGGTGTGCCGGTGCTGGAGGCACTCGCCGTGGCCGCTACCACGGCCGGCAACCACGCCGTGTCCCATGCCCTCACCCGGGCGCGCGAGGCCGTGCTGCAAGGCATGCTGCTCAGCCATGCGTTGCGGAACTCGGAGCTATTCCCATCGCTGGTGCTGCGCATGGTGGCCATGGGTGAGAGTACCGGCGCCCTGGACACGGCACTGCTCAACCTGAGCGACTGGTATGAACACGAGGCACGAGCGCGCATGGAGCGGCTCGAACGTGCACTGGAGCCGGCCATCACCCTGACGCTCGGCGTGCTGCTCGGCTGGATGGTGCTAGCGGTACTGGGCCCGATCTACGACCTGGTGGGGAGCATCTCATGAGGATGCTCGACCAGGTCTTCCTGCTCTCCCATTCCGGGCTCACCGCCTTTCGCTTGTGCGCGGGGCGGGTGGTCGAAGCCATTCACTTCGACGACTCGGACGCCGGCCGGCAGGCGTTTGCACGCTACCTGGCCGAGGGGCGCGCTTTGCCCACCGCCCTGCTGGTGGATCGGGCGGACGAGGAATTCCGCATCGAGACGGTACCGCACGTGGTGCGTGCGCGCGGCGAGCTGCTCGCCCGGCATGGCGTACGTCTGTTCGGTGGCACGCAGTTTCGCAGCGCCCGCGTGCTCGGCCGCGAGGCCCAGGGGCGCCGCGACGACCGGGTCTTGTTCTCTGCGCTCACCCATCCCGAGGCACTGGACCCCTGGCTCGCCGCCATGGCGGAGGCACACCTGCCCGTCGCGGCGATCGAGTCCGTGGCCGCGGTGAGCGCGCGCATGCTTGCTGTGCTGCACACCCGTGGCACGGTACTGCTGGCGCTCGCCGGCGCGGGTGAGTTACGGCAGTCCGTGTTCGTCGATGGCATCCTGCAATTCAGCCGCTTGGCGCCGCTTGCGGGACCGGAGCCGGAGGTGAAGGCACAGGCACTGCGTGCCGAGGTCATGCGCACCTGGCACTACGTGCAGCGGCAGGTGCTCGCCTCCGACCCGGGCCCGATCGTGACCCACGTGGTGGCCGACACGGCACTGGCAGGGCCGCTTGCGGGGCCGGGCACCGCCGATCTGGCGGTCACCGCCCTGCCGACGGTGGCAGCGGCGCTGGGCTGCAGCCACCATACGGCGCAGGATGCCGGGGTGCTCCTGGCCGAGCTCATGGCGCGTGCTGCTTCCAATCGCTATGCACGCAAGGAGGAACGACGGCATTACATGCGCCTGCGCCGGCGGCGTGCCATCACAACGGCATGCTGGTGCGTGGCCGCTATGGCCTTGCTGGCAGCAACCCATGAGCTGGGGATGGGGTTAGGTGCCCGTGCCACGGCCGTAGCGCTTAGCGCCGAGACCGCGGCACTGCATGCCCGGCTCGCGGGCGATACCCAGCCGGACGAGGCCGCCCGCGTGCGTGCCGAGGTCGAGGCCGCCGATCGCCTGCTGGCGTCCCGACGGTCGCCTCGAGCCGTACTCGGGGGTGTGGGTGCGGTGCTCGCAGCGTTCCCGGAGATCCAGCTTGACACCCTTGCCTTCGACCTGGCGGGCGACACCGATGCGGCACCGCACGCCTCACTGTCACTGCGCGGGCACATGGGCGCGCCGCGGATCCCGCCCGAGCGCTTTGCCGCCTTCACCGAGGCCCTGCGGTCGTCCACCAACCATCGCGAACTGCATGTAACGGCGCCCCCGCACGGGGAGACTGCGGCCTTCGAGCTGGCCCTGGAGTTGGCATCACCATGACGGCACGGGGCGGATCAGGGGCTTTGTATGCCGCAGTGACGGCGCTGGTGGCTGCCGTCGCCGTCTGGGGCGGCAGTCACCTATGGGCGCACACCGCCCTGAGCATGCGCAATGACGCGGCGGTGATGCAGCAGGCGGCGTACGAGCGACAGCAGGCGGTCGCCCGGGCGCAGGCCACGCTGGCCGCATTTCGTGAGCGCCACACGCAGCTCGAAACCCACGGCATGATCGGCATGCCGGCAGCGGCGGACTGGCATGCAGCCATCGCTTCCATGGCGCAAGGGCGCGACTTCACACTCGAACAGGCGCCCACACACCTCACGCGCATCGACACGCACGTGGTCGGCGCCGTCCAGCCCCTCCATCTGCAACTGACGGTGCGTCACGAGCGGGAGTTTCTGACCTTCCTCGAAGGCCTGGATCGGATCACGCCGGGCATGTTGCGTGTTCGCGCGTGCACCTTGGTACGTGGCGCGTACGGCCGCGGGCTGTCGGCACGGTGCCACCTCGAATGCCTGGCGGTACGGGCGGAGAAGGGGCACACATGAGGCGGGCGGTGGCGATCGCGGCACTGTGGTTCACCACCCCCGTCCACGGTGGAGACGACCTTGGGCGGCTATTCACCACTCTCGACCAACGCAGCGAACTGGACCGGCCGTCGGTGGCCGCAAAACGTCCGCCCGTCACCGTACGGGCCGTTATCCGCCGCACCGGCGCAGACCCGGTTGTGCTCATCGGCGGCGAGCCGGTGCGTCCGGGGCAGGTCACGCGCACGGGCGTACGGGTGCTGGCCGCCGACGAGACCGGCGTGACCGTGCGTTTGCCTCGCGGGGGCAGCCCGGTGAGGGTTGTACCGGGCGGCACGTTGCCCATCGTCGCGGTGGGCCCGTCACCATGAAGCGGCAAGCCGGTGCAGCCCTGCTGCTGCTCGTGGCACTGCTGGCCGCCGGCGCCGGCACCTTTTTCGTCGCCAGCGGCGAGGGTAAGCGCAAGCTGCTCGCGCGCGCCGGCATGGATGCCGCCCGCCTCGCCCACGCCCGTGAGCTGCTCCTGGGCCACGCCCTGAGCAACGCCCGGCGCCCCGGCGAGCTTGCGTTCCCGGACCGGCGCGCGGACGGCAACTACGACGGCAACGGCGACTGCGTCCCCACCTGGTCCGACGTGACCCCGTCCCACCTGCTGGGCCGGCTGCCGGCCTTCCTGGAACAAGGCTGCGGTACTGAGCGGCCGGGCCCCGGCCTGGTGTTGCGCGACGCCAGCGGCGAACGGTTGTGGTACGCCGTGTCGCGCCAACTGCTCTACCCGGCACCGGTGCTGAACAGCGCCGTGGCAGGAGACTGGCTCGAGGTGTTCTCCGTGCATGGCGTAACGCAGGCGGCATTCGTGGTGTTCGCCCCGGGTCCAGTCCTCGGCGTGCAACAACGTACGGCAGGTGCGGGACCCACGGCCTACCTCGATGGCCTGCAGCTCGCCGGAACAAGCCACCACAACGGCGACGAAGACAGCCGCTTCGTGACGGCACCGGCGAGGTCCGACTTCAACGACCGCCTGCTCGTGGTCGAGCGTGCTGAATTCCTCGACATGCTCACCCTGCACGTGGCACGCGTGCTGCGCACGACACTCGAAACCCACCGCACGGCTTACGGCGACTACCCCCATGCCGCACTTGCTGGCGGCGCATGTCACACGGGACTGGCGGACGGTTTTTTCCCTACCGGCCTCGGCAGCTGCGCGACGGTGCCGGTGAGTCCGAACTGGTTCGAATCCGACTGGTCGCAGGTCACCCATTACACACGGCTCGCGCCGGCGCTGGCACGCCTGCGCTTCGACGGTTGCGCGCGTGAGTTCACCGTCACGCCGCTCGGTGTATCGCCCTCGGCGGGGACCTGCATATGACACGGCAGCATGGATTTTCACTGCTGGAACTGGCCGTGGTGCTGGTGATCCTGGGGCTGCTGCTCGGCGGACTGCTGACGCCGCTCGGCACGTCCATGGAACACCGGCGCGTGGTGGTGACGGACACCAACCTGGCCCTCGCGCAGGAGGCGCTGCTGGGCTTCGCCCTGGTGCACGGACGCCTGCCATGCGCCGATCAGGATGGCGATGGGAACGAGGACTGCCCGCTGAACGGGGAGGGCGCCTTGCCCTGGCAGACCCTCGGCCTCACCCGCACACGCGGTTACGACGCCTGGGGCAATGCGCTGCGCTACCGGCCCGACGGCGCTTTCACGGGGGTGGCCCTCGCCGATCCACCGCACACGACCGACGGGCTGCGGGTGCAGGAGGCCGACGGTACGCCGCTCACGGCGGGCAATCCCAACGCTCCTGTGGCGGTGGTGCTCGCACTGGGCCCGGACCACCTGGGCAACGGTGAGAACGGCACGGCGGATACCGTGTTCACGGACACGGCCTGGTGCACCAGCGGTTGCACCGTTCACTTCGACGACAGGTTGGTGGTACTCGGCAGGAACGTGCTGATCGCGCGTCTGGCCGCGGCCGGACGCTGGCCGTGATACAGATTCACATCACAACAAGGGAAGGAGAGGCATGGACAAGCAATCCGGTTTTACGCTCATCGAGATCGCCATCGTACTGGTCATCATCGGCCTACTGCTCGGCGGCATCATCAAGGGCCAGGAGATGATCGACAACGCGCGCATTCGCAACCTGCGCAGCGACTTCGAGGGTATCGCCGCCGCGCTGCACGCCTACCGTGATCGCTACCAGCGCGTGCCCGGTGACGACGAACGGGCGGACCGCTGGAGTGGCGGCACAGTGGGCAACGGCGACAGCTACCTGGAAGACCGCAACGACGCCTTCGATGTGGGTCCCATCGGCAATCATGAACGCCGCTGGTTCTGGCAGCACCTGCGGCGCGCCGGCCTGCTCAAAGGGGATCCCGCCGATGCCAATCATCCGTCACATGCCTTTGGCGGGCAGTTCGGCGTGGTGTCCGGCAACGGCAATAATCCGCTCGGCCTCAACGGCCCGGTCGTGTTGTGTGCCTCCATGGTGCCGCTCAAGGCGGCCGAGGCGCTGGACATGCAGCTGGATGACGGGCGGCCCGACACGGGCGACATCCGCGCCCAGGCCCAGACCAGCGCCGCCACCGATCCGGGCAATGCGGGTACGGTTGCCGCCCGCTACGCCGAGGCGGTGGGCACAACCTACGCCGTGTGCCAGGCGCTCTAGCCGTGGTCTCCCCACAGGGAGAAAACTGTCCAATGCGGAAGGTTTGCGCTGGTGAGCGGAGACCTTCCTGGGCAGTGTTCGTGCCTGGCTTGCGCTGACGTCACGCCGGGTTGCCACGGCATAAAGGCCGCGCAGGTGCCGGCAGCGGAATTCCCGCGCCGGCGCTGGCGCTATACCGTGGCACTTCACCTGTATACTTCTGCGTTCGCGACGAACCGGACGAATTCCATGAAGCATTACGACCTCATCGCCATCGGTGCGGGCAGCGGCGGGTTGTCGGCTGCGGAACGCGCGGCCATGTACGGCAAGAAGGCCGCTGTGATCGAGATGGGCCGCCTCGGCGGCACCTGCGTCAACGTGGGCTGCGTACCCAAGAAGGTCATGTGGAATGCGGCGGAGGTGGCAAGCAGCCTCGCCGATGCGCGTGGCTACGGTTTCGAGGTCAAGCGGGAAGGCTTTGACTGGGCCGCGCTGGTGGCTGCACGCGAGGCCTATATCGGGGCTATCAATACCTGGTACCAGGGTTATCTGGTCGATTCCGGCATCGATACCATCGTGGGCCGTGCCCGCTTCGTGGACGCCCATACCCTGGAGGTGGGTGGTGAGCATTACACGGCCGACCACATCGTCATCGCCCCCGGGGGCAACGCCATCGTACCGGCCCTCCCCGGTGCCGAGCACGGCATCACCTCGGACGGCTTTTTTGCCCTGACCGAGCAACCCCGGCGCGTGGCCGTGGTGGGCGGCGGTTATATCGCGGTGGAACTCGCCGGCCTACTCAAGGCCCTCGGCAGCGACGTGGACCTGCTGCTCCGGCGCCAACACTTCCTCAAGGGCTTCGACGCCATGCTGCGCGAGACCCTCATGGAGGAGATGGTGGACAGCGGCATGAACATCCTGCCCAACATCAACGTGGAGCGCGTAGAGAAGGGTGCCGACGGTCGCCTGACCCTGCACTGCCAGGGTGGTCACACGCTCACGGGCTTCGATGCACTGATCTGGGCCGTAGGCCGCAGCCCAAACACCGCCGCACTCAATCTGGAGGCGGCAGGCGTGGAGGTGGACGAGGCCGGCTACATCGCCACCGATGCCTTCCAGAACACCAACGTGCCCGGGGTATATGCGGTAGGTGATGCCACCGGGCGTGCACAGCTCACCCCGGTGGCCATCGCCGCCGCGCGCCGCCTGTGTGATCGCCTGTTCAACAACCAGCCCGAGCGTCGCCTCGACTACAACGATGTGCCCACGGTGATCTTCAGTCATCCACCCATCGCCTCGGTGGGCCTCAGCGAGGAAGCGGCACAGACCATCCACGGCATGGAATCCGTGAAGGTGTACACCACGCGCTTCACCCCCATGTACCACGCTCTCACCCCGCACAAATCACGCACCGCCATGAAGCTGGTGTGCGTGGGTGCACAAGAAAGGGTCGTGGGCTGCCACATCATCGGCCGCGGCGCCGACGAAATGCTGCAAGGCTTCGCGGTGGCCATCAAGATGGGCGCCACCAAGCGCGACTTCGACAACACGGTGGCCATCCACCCCACCAGCGCCGAAGAACTGGTGACCATGCGGTGAACTGGAGCGTAACGCGGAGGGCGCGGAGTGATGCAACACGTAGATCTGACTATGAACTGTGCACCCTTGGGCGGGAAACACACCACCCGGAGCGTGATTTTCTCCGCGTCCTCCGCGTCTCCGCGCCCTCCGCGTTGAACCATGTCTGTACGCCCCTTCAAAGACAAGGTCCCGCAGATTGCGCCCGGTGTGTACGTGGATGCGGCTGCGGTAGTGATTGGCGACGTGAGCATCGGCGCGGACAGTTCCGTCTGGCCCATGGCGGTGCTGCGCGGCGACGTGAACACCATTCGCGTGGGTGCACGCACCAGCATCCAGGACGGCTCGGTGCTGCATGTGACACATGACCACGCGGATGTCCCCGGCGGTCATCCCTGTGTGGTGGGTGATGACGTGACGGTGGGCCACAAGGTGGTGCTGCACGGCTGCACCGTCGGCGATCGCTGTCTTGTGGGCATGGGTGCCATCGTGCTCGATGGGGCACGACTGGAACCCGAGGTACTGCTGGGCGCGGGCAGCCTGGTGCCGCCGGGCAAGGTGCTGGAGGGTGGTTATCTGTGGCTCGGCGCCCCGGTACGGCGTATACGTCCGCTCACCGGTGCCGAACGCGAGAAGCTGCGCTATTCGGCCGCGCACTATGTGCGCCTAAAGAACGCCTACTGCTAGGGTGACCGCCCACTGCAAGGGCTTCCGGCGTGGACGGGGTTCGCCGTCTATCTCGCTGCTTGCATTCATCGCACCATAAGCAACACTTGATACAAATCCTTTCGGACCTGCGCGATGGAGATCTTCATCGGCAATCTGCCGCGCTACGCCGCCGTGTCCCACCTCAACCGGTTCTTCATGGGCTACGGCCACGTGGCCCACTTCCGTATCCTGGAGAAGGTGCGGGAAGACGGTAAGGTGGAGCGGTTCGGGCACGGGGTCATCGAGCCGGATCTCGCCGCACGTCGCGCCATCGAGCATCTCAACGGCAAGCGCCTGCTGGGGGAACCGGTGGTGGTAAGGGAATACGTGCACCGTGACGAGCGGGACCGGCGTACCGGCCCACCCGCGAAGCGCGCCAACGGCGAAGCAAAGCGCGAAGGCGACCGGCGCCGGCACGGGCGGTTCCGCCCCGCACCACTCACCTGGCGGTGAGTGCCTCGCGTAGTGCGGCGATCACCGGCGTGGTCTGCGGCCGCACGCCGCGCCACAGCAGGAAGGACTCGGCGGCTTGCTCCACCAGCATGCCCAGGCCGTCGGCGGCCTGTGCGCCGCGATGCGTGGCCCAGTGCATGAACACCGTGGGCGCAGCACCGTACATCATGTCGTAGCACCAGGCCGCGGGCGCCAGAATGCCCTCGGGCAGCGGCGGGAGATCGCCTTGCAGACTGGCCGAGGTGCCATTGATCACCACATCGAAACACTGGCCGGCAAGCGCCTCGAAGGCACAGGCCTGAACATCGCCGGCACCGGCAAACGCACGCGCCAGTTCGGTGGCACGCGGCAGCGTGCGGTTGGCAATCACCACGGATTCCGGTTTTTCGTCGAGCAATGGCCCAAGCACGCCGCGCACGGCACCGCCGGCGCCCAGGATGAGCATGCGGCGGCCGGTGAGGTGCACCCCATGATTCTCCTTGAGGTCGCGCACCAGGCCCACCCCGTCAGTGTTGTCGCCATAGCGCGCACCGTCAGGCCGGAAGACGACGGTATTTACCGCACCTGCCAGTTCGGCACGTGCGCTGCGATCGTCCATCAGGCGCCAGGCCTCCTCCTTGAACGGGAGGGTGACGTTGCAGCCTTTGCCGCCGTGGGCCTGGAAGTTGCCAAGGGCCTGCTCGAAACCACCCAGGTCCACCAGCATGGCCTGGTAGGTCATGCGCTGTCGCGTCTGGGCAGCGAACAGCGCATGGATCTGCGGCGACTTGCTGTGGCCAATGGGGTTGCCCATGACCGCGTACAGGTCGGGCTTGGCGTCGAAATCGAGCAACGACATATCAGCCGAAGATCGCCCTCAGGATGTAGAAGAACAGGATCGCGAAAAACGCACCGGCCGGCAGCGTCACCACCCACGACATGAAGATGTTGCGCACCACCTCCAGGTTCAGTGCGGCGATACCGCGGGCCAGGCCCACGCCGAGCACGCCGCCCACCAGGGTATGGGTGGTGGAGATGGGCAGGCCTGCCGCCGAGGCAAACACCACCGTGCCCGCAGCGGACAGGGTGGCGGCGAAGCCGCGGCTCGGGGTCAGTTCGCAGATGCCGCTACCCACTGTTCCCATGACTTTCTGGCCGAAGGTCACCAGGCCGACCACGATGCCGATACCGCCGACCAGCAGGATCCACGGGGGCATGGCAGTCGTGCCGTTCACCAGGCCGGTCTGCGCGAGGCCGATCACGGCCGCCATGGGACCGACCGCATTGGCCACGTCGTTGGAGCCGTGGGCGAAGGCCGTGGCGCAGGCGGTGACCAGCATGAGGATCCCGAACACCTTCTCCACATTGGCGAAGTGGAAATCGATGTCCGCGCTCGGGTCGAGGCGCATGCGCATGATGGCCAGGTTACCGATACCCATGAGCAGTGCGCCGAGCCCGACGGAGAGCAGGTAGGTCTCGCCGGTATCGAGCTCCAGGCCGACGTGCTTGAGGCCCTTTCGCAGCGTGACCAGCGCGACGACGAGGCCGACGATGAACATGTACATCGGCACCCAGCGCTTGGCGGCGCGCAACGGGTTGTTGGCCTCCAGGATCAGCACCTGCACGCTGCGGAACAGGGCGAAGCCCACGATACCGGCCAACACCGGTGAGACCACCCAGCTCGCAATGATGGAGACGATCTTTTCCCAATGCACCGCCTCGATACCGATGCCCACGGCCGCGAAGCCGACAATGGCACCGACGATGGTGTGGGTGGTGGACACCGGCCAGCCGAAGTGCGAGGCCACCAGCAGCCAGATCCCGGCCGAGAGCAGCGAGGCCAGCATGCCGAACACCAGCAGGTCCGGCGCGCCGGCGAGCACCTGGCTGTCGATCATGCCGTTGCGGATGGTCTCGGTGACTTCGCCGCCCGCCAGCACGGCGCCGGCGAACTCGAAGATGGCGGCGATGATGATGGCTTGGCGGACGGTGAGGGCACCCGAGCCGACCGACGTGCCCATGGCGTTGGCCACGTCGTTGGCGCCCACGCCCCACGCCATGAACAGGCCGAACGCGCAGGCGAGCACGATGTAAACAGTTGCGTACTCCACGGAAACCTCCTCAGCGGGCCAGCATCAACTGCAGGCGGCTGCCTACGCGCTGAGCGAGATCTCCCAGATCGCCGATCCCTTCGATGACCCGGTAGATGAACATGACGTCGACCGGGTCGAGTTCCTTCTCACGCGCAAATACCTGCGCGCGCACCTCGACCTGCATTTTATCCGTGTCGCTTTCGATGGCGTCCAGCTCCTTGAGCATGGACTCCACCAGCCTCACCTCACCGCCGCGGAAACCGGTCTCGACCAGTTCGTCCAACTCGTCAATGGCGCGCTGGGCCTGAGCGGAGGCGTCCACGCTGCGCTTGATGAAGTCCATCAGGCGCGTGCGCATGTCCTCAGGGAACTCCATCTTGCGTCCGAGCACCAGGCCGGCGATATCCTTGGCCCGGTTGGCAATCTTGTCCTGGACCGACAGCACCTCCAGCACGTCACGGCGCGACATGGCCATCATCCAGCCCGAGGGCAGGTGCAGGCGTAGGTTTTTCTTGAGGGTGTCGGCCTCGTTTTCGAGGGCCGAGATGCGCCGCTGGAGACGTTCGGCTTCGGCCCAGTCAGCGGCGAATACGGCCTCAAAAAACGGGATGAGTTCGGCGATGGTCACCTGCACCTTGGCCATATGGTGCTGCAACGGCCGAATGGGCGAGGCGCCGAACAGGCTGAAGATGTAACTCTTCGGCATATAGGCTCTCTTGGTCCTAGAAGGGCGGAGATTATACCGCCCACCCGTGCCGGCGCCTACAAAGCGTGACCTTAGACACACTCCGGCCGGGATTACGAAAAAGCATGGACCACGGGGGACACCGGGACACGGGGAAATCCGTTGCTATCGGCCCGTAGGTCACATTGCGAAGCAACGTGACATTTTCCGGCCACGCCTGTCACGTCGGCGCTGTGCGCCAACGTGACCTACGAAGACTTTGCGCCCTCCGCGTCTTT
>JBAYQE010000035.1:0-24643 GCA_041677345.1 Thiohalomonadaceae bacterium | reverse complement strand
CGCGAATTGGCGCAGGGTTAGTGTGGGAAATGCAGGTACTGCACGAGCATGGCGAGGGAGTAGAGCGCCCCGCCCAGGATGAAGGCGCCGGCCAGGCGCGGGTGGCGGGCGATGATGGCCTCCGGGCCCGCTCCCCGTAGGGGTGAGAGCGGCGCGATCCGTATCCAGCGATTGCCCAGACGTTCCGGTTCCTTGAGCAGGCTGGGGCGCACCAGCACGATCATGCCCAGCGCCAGTGCCACCAGGTTGCCCCCGACAAGTACGATGGCCACCGCCTCACCGACAGAGCCCCAGATCTGGTAGGCCTGGCTGAGCAGATCGGAACGCTGGCCGGCGTGATAGAGGGTGTAGCCGCTACTCGTGATCAGCAGCGCGCCGAAAAACCGGTGATGGCGGTAAAAGAAACACTCGATGCGGTAAATCTGGTCCAGCGAGCATAGTAGGCGTGACAGGGGGGCAAAGCCGTAATGCATGGCGGCGATGCGTGCCATGGTCTGCGGTCTCAGGATGAGGCCCAGGCCCATGAGTGCGCAGGAGAGCAGCAGCAGCAGGGTGCCCCAGGCCAGCAGATCGATGATGCTCATTTTCCCTCCTGCGCGGTCTGCGAGACATAGGCCTCGAGCGGGGCGATGTCCAGGCGCGTGATGACGTCGGAGGCCGGGTCGAAGCGGCCGTTCCCTTCTCTGTCCGTGTAAGTCAATTGCACACGAAAGCGGATTCGCGCCGGCGGCGGCAAGGTGGTGATCAGCTCGTCGGCATTACCCACCCGGTAGGTGAGCGCGCCGCTGGTCGGCTCGAAGTACCAATGGTACGGCAGCATTTCCTCGGGAGGTAGCGCTGGTCGAGCGCGCTATGTGCCAGGGAGCGGAATCCGCTGCCTTGCACGGCGAGGTGTGCGAAGGCGGCGGTGTCGTTGCGGCGCAGCGCATCCGTCAGTTCCTGGGTCATTTCCAGGAGCTCATACACGCCGATGCGGCCGCGGTAACTGGTGTTGTTGCAGTGTCGGCAACCGGCGCCGAGCAGAAAGCGCACGTCGGCCACCGATTCCCCGAGCAGGCCTTCCACCCAGGCCTGCTCGGATGGCTCCAGGTGGTGTTCCGTGGCGCAAGGCGATCCCGGCAGTCTCGTTGTCGCGGATCTCACCCACCAGCACGATGTCCGGGTCCTGTCGTAATGCGGTGCGTAGCACCGTGGCGAAATCCAGGCCGATCTTCGGCTTCACCTGCACCTGACTCACGCGCGGCAGATCGTATTCCACGGGGCTTCGACGGTGATGATCTTCACCTCGGGCACGTTGAGTTCGCTCAGGGGCACCGTAAAGGGTGGTGGTCTTGCCGCTGCCGGTGGGACCGGTAACCAACACCATGCCATGGGGCTTGTGGATGCTGTGGCGAAAGCGTGCCAACACGTCACTGGGCATGCCCAGTTGATCGAGGTCGAGCATGCCACCGGCCTGATCGAGCAGGCGCATCACCACCGATTCACCGTGCTGGATGGGCATGGTGGACAGGCGTACGTCGACGGTACGGCCCTTCACGCGGATGTTGAAGTGACCGTCCTGGGGCAGGCGCTCCTAGGAGATGTCCAGGCCCGACATCAGCTTCAGGCGCGATACCAGTGCGTCGGCGATACGCTTTTCCTTTATCACCTGCTCATGCAGCATGCCATCGATACGCTGGCGGATGCGCAGCGCCGACTCATCGGGCTCGATGTGGATGTCCGAGGCGTTCACCTGCGCCGCGTCCTCGAACGGCGACTGCAGCAGTTTCACCACCGGTGCTGCTGACGTCCGAGGTCTCGGCCAAGTGCGCCAGGTCGAAGTCGGTTTCCGAGAGCTCCTCACTCAGTTCCTCGGCGAGAGAGGTGATTTCCTCGGTACGCCGGTACACCATGTTGATGGTGCACAGCAGATCGCTCTCGCGTACCACGGCCCGGCGCAGCGGCCGCCTCAGTACGCGTGCGATCCCGTCATAGGCGAAGATGTCGGTGGGGTCGGCCATGCCCACCAGCACGGCTTCGCCCGGGGCGTCCAGGGCAATGGCGCGATAACGGCGTGCCACGGTCTCCGGCAGCAGACGCACCGTCTGCGGGATGTACTTGTAGTGCTTGAGGTTGATGAACGGCAGTTGCAGCTGGTGGGAGAGGAAGTCCAGCAACTGGTCTTCACTGATGTAGCCAATGCCACCAGGGTACGACCCAGTTTGTGGCCGGTCTTCCGCTGCTCGGCCTGGGCGTTCTGGAGTTGGGCCTCCGACACCACCTTGTGCTCGACCAGCAGGTCGCCAATGCGGATCTTCTTGCGCGGGATCATGGGTCGGGGAGGCCGCCCCTACCGGAAAGGGCGGCCGCCCGCGTGATCAGCACGTGCAGGCGGGCTTGGCCTGATTGAGCGTGAGGCTGCCGGTGAGCTGCGCGACGTTGCTCATGCCGTGGCGCTTCAGGTAATCGACGATGCCCGCATTGATCTTGGGCAGCACCAGCGGGTCATAGAACAGCGCCGTACCCACACCCACGGCGCTGGCGCCGGCGATGAGGAACTCCAGGGCGTCCTCCGCCATGGTCACGCCGCCCTGGCCGATGATGGGGATGCCATGGGGTCGGCATACCTGGAATACCTGGTGGGTACGCAACACCGCCACGGGCTTGATGGCCGGGCCCGACAGCCCGCCCTGGTTGTTGCCCAGCACCGGGCTGCGGGATTCGATGTCGATGGCCATGCCCATGAGGGTGTTGATGACCGCGAAGGCATCGGTGCCCGCCTCGATGCAGCGCCGTGCACTGTGCTGGATGTCGGTCTGGTTGGGCGAAAGCTTGGTGATGAGCGGCTTGCGGGTCACGGCCCGCACCGCCTCCACCACCCGCGCGGACATGTCCGGGTCGTTGCCGAAGGCCACGCCGCCCGCCTTCACGTTGGGACAGGAGATGTTGATCTCGATGGCGTCCACCGGGGAGTCATCGAAGATGCGCGCCACCTCCACGTAGTCGTCCAGGGTCGAGCCGGCGATGTTGGCGATGAAACGGGTCTCGGAAAAATCGAGGTTTGGGAGGATCTGGTCGACCACGTAGCGCGCACCGGGGTTCTGCAGGCCGATGGCGTTGAGCATGCCGCCCGGGGTTTCGCATACGCGGTGGGGCTGGTTGCCCAGGCGCGGCTCCACCGTGGTGCCCTTGAGGCACACGGCGCCGGCGTCGCGGTTGGAGAAGCCCTGTACCCGAGGGTATTCCTCGCCGAAACCCACGCAGCCGGAAAGCAGCACGAGGGGGGTGTCGAACTTCATGCCGCAGAAATCGACGGCGAGCATGGTCAGGTCATCGGAGTTCATGGTTTGGACGTTGTGCGTTGGCGATGAGCGTACGTGCAGGTGGGTGACAAGCGTAACCGATCGGCCGCGGCCTGGGGTATCTTCCGCGCCATGCCCAGCCCATTCCATAACGCTTCATGATCGACGTCGTCCTTCACCAGCCCGAAATCCCGCAGAACACCGGCAACATCATCCGTCTGTGTGCCAATACCGGTGCCCGTCTGCACCTCATCGAACCGCTCGGTTACGCGCTGGACGACCGCAAACTGCGCCGCGCCGGGCTGGACTACCACGAGTACGCCAGCCTGCACGTGCACGCCAGCTTCGAGACCTTCCTCGCGGCCGTGCAGCCGGCGCGCTGCTTCGCACTCACCACCGGCGGCAGCCGGCGCATCACCGACGTGGCATTTGCGCCGGGAGACGCCCTGGTATTCGGCGCCGAGTCGCGCGGGTTGCCGCCCGAGGTGATGGAGCACATCCCCGCGGCACACCGCCTGCGCATCCCCATGCGCCCGGCCAACCGCAGCCTGAATCTCTCCAACGCGGTGGCGGTGGTGGTGTACGAGGCGTGGCGGCAGCTCGGCTTTGCAGGGTCGATCTAGGGGACGAAACGCGGAGGACGCGGAGGCGCGGAGATCGCGGAGAGGTCGAAAGATCGGCTACGGCGCACAGTCCGCCAATGGACGCAAACAACCAAGAAGGGATATTTGCGTTCATTCGCAAACGTTATCCTCTTCCGTAACCGTCTTCGATAGCTCTCCGCGATCTCCGCGCCTCCGCGTCCTCCGCGTTGACCTACACCCTAGATCCGCTCGGGTTTCGGCTCGCGCGTGAGCAGGGCATGGACGGCGTCGTGGGGTGAGGTGCCTTCCAGGAGCACGCGGCAGACCTGTTCGGTGATGGGCATTTCCACGCCCAGGGAGCGGGCGAGGTCGCGCACTTCGGGGGCGGATTTCACACCTTCCACCGCCTGGCCCACCTGCACCAGTGCTTCGGCGAGGGGAACACCCTGTCCCAGGGCGAGGCCCACGCGGCGGTTACGGGACTGGTCGTCGGTGCAGGTGAGTACCAGATCGCCCAGGCCCGTGAGGCCCATGAAGGTCTCCGGCTGGCCACCCAGGGCAACGCCCAGGCGCATCATCTCGGCGAGGCCGCGGGTGATGAGTGCCGCACGGGTATTGGCGCCGTAGCCCAGCCCGTCGGCAATGCCGGCGGCCAGTGCCAGCACATTCTTCACTGCCCCGCCGATCTGCACGCCGATCAGGTCGGTGCTGGTGTAGGCGCGCAGGGTGTGGTCGTGCAGCATGCGCGCGAAGTGACCCGCGGTATCGTCGTCCGAGCCTGCCACGGTGACCGCGGTCGGCAGGCCGCGGGCCACTTCGCGCGCGAAGGTCGGCCCGGAGATGATGGCCATGTCGGTGTCGTCCCCCAGGGACTCGCGCACCACCTGATCCAGCAGCTTCTTCGAACCGGGCTCCAGGCCCTTGGTGGCCCAGGCGAGGCGCCGGGCGGGCGCCAGCCAGGGAGCGACCGTGGCGAGGGTGTGGCGGAACGCATGGCTCGGAACGGCGAGCAGCAAGTCGTCACCGGCGGTAACGGTCTCCCGCAGATCGGTGCAGGGTTCCAGACCCTCGGGCAGGGGGATACCGGGCAGATAACGCTCGTTGCGGCGCTCCGCGGCCATGGCCTGCAATTGGGCGCTGTCACGTCCCCATAACAGCACGCGGGCGCCATTGCGGGCCAGCACGATGGCGAGCGCCGTTCCCCAGGAACCGGCGCCGAGGACTGCTACGGAGCGCTGACCCGTGGTCATCAGTGCTTGGCGGGGTCGTTGTCCTTGTGTGCCGCGGCCGCCTTCTGCTGCTGGTGACGGGCATACAGCGCATCGAAATTGATGGGGGTGAGCACCAGTTGCGGGAAGGTACCACGGGTCACCAGGTCCGACACCACTTCACGGGCGTAGGGGAACAGGGCGCCGGGGCAGTGGCTGCCCAGCACGACGCCCAGTTCGGCATCGGTGAAGCCCGTCAGGGAGAAGATGCCGGCCTGCTGTACCTCGACCAGATAGGCGGTCTTGTCACCGGCCTTGGCTGTCACTGTGAGCGAGAGCACCACCTCGTACACGCCCTCGTTGATGCGTTGGGCCTGTGAGTTCAGGTCGATGGTGACCTGGGGTTCCCACTTCTCCAGGAACACCGACGGGCTGCTCGGGGCCTCGAAGGACAAGTCCTTGACGTAGATGCGTTGGATGGCCAGCTGCGGCTGGGGCTTTTCGTTGGTCTCGGCCATGGTTTTCCTTGCTGTATCAGAGGTGCTGTCGGGTCCAGGCCAACAGTTGGTGCAAGTCCATCGCGCCGGCGCTGCGTGCCACCTCCCGGCCCCCCTTGAACAGGGCCAGGGTGGGAATACTACGGATGGCGTAGCGTGCCGCCAAGGCCTGGTGCTCTTCCGTGTTGACTTTGGCCAACCGCACGCGCGGTTCGAGCTGGGCGGCGGCCTGGATGAAGGCGGGGGCCATCATGCGACACGGTCCGCACCAAGGTGCCCAGAAATCCACCAGCACGGGCAGGTCGCTGCGGCCGATGTGAGTGTCGAAGCTGGCTTCGTCCAGTTCGACGGGATGCCCTGCAAACAGGGCGTGGTGACAACGCCCACACTTGCCGCCCGCCGTCAGCTTGTCGCCCGGTACCCGATTGACGCTATGGCAATGGGGGCAGACGACATGCAGTGCTTCGGTCATTTCAGGCAAGGCCCAGCAGGGGGTTGAGCTTGCCTTCCAGGTCCAGTTCCGAGAGGTCGTCGAAACCGCCCACGTGAAACTCGCCGATGAAGATCTGCGGCACGGTGCTGCGCCCCGAGCGCTGCTCCATCTCGGGCCACTGGGAGGGGTCGTGATCCACCCTGATTTCCGTGTACTTCACCCCCTTCTTGTCCAGGAGCTTGCGCGCCCGCACGCAATAGGGGCATACGCCCGTGGTGTACATCACGACGTCGACCATGCTCATTTCCTCTTGCCTGTGCCCTTGCTCACCGGAAGACCGGCATTCTGCCAGGCGATCATGCCGCCACGCAGATTGTAAAGCCTGTTGAACCCGCCCTTCTTGAGCAAGCCGCAGGCGCTCGCGGAACGGTGTCCGGAGCGGCAGCTCACCACCACGGGCGTGTCCTTGTACGCGGCCAGCTCCTCCATGCGTTTGCGCAGTGCACCCAGTGGGATGTGGCGGGAATCCACGATGTGGCCGTCACGGTATTCGTTGTCCTCGCGCACGTCCAGTACCAGGGCGTTCTCATGGTTGATGAGCTGCACCGCCTCGGCGGGAGTCAGGTCGTTGAAGCCACTGATTCTGCCGCGGAACACCTGCCAGAGCATCAAGCCGACGAGAATGCCGAGGGCCAGGAACAGGTCCCAGTGGTTGAGGAAGAATTCGGGAAAGCGCTGCATGGATACTGATCTCGTTGTAATGAGGCACGGCGCCGCCGGGCGGCGGCGCCGTCAGGCTCAACGGCTCACCGTGGGGACGCCGGCCTTCTTGAGCATGGTGTCGAGGGGACAGAAGCGGGTGAATCCACTCTGCAGGAGATTGGCACCCACGAAGGCGGTGAACCACAGCCAGTTCACGTTGTGGAACAACGGGCTGGCCTCCACCCCGAGGGCAAGGCTGAGCAGGATGAAGCTGCCGGCCACGATACGGACGACGCGTTCTACAGTCATAACAAGTTCTCCGAGATGATCCTGGTTACCGATACCGCGCGCATATTAGCAAACTCTAATTGATTGCGCCGATATGGCAGGACCTCAATCGGACATGCTGCAGAACACGTTGCGCATCATGCCGATGAGCCGCAGCGTGCGCGCGTCCTCCACGCGATAATACACGCGGTTGGCATCCTTGCGGGCTGAAAGAATGCCCTTGTCGCGCAGTATGGCGAGGTGCTGGGAGATGTTGCTCTGGGAGGTGCCGACACGGTCGACGATCTCCTGGACGCTCACCTCCTGGTCACCCAGGGTGCAGAGGATCTTGAGACGCAGCGGGTGCGACATCGCCTTGAGGGAACGTGATGCACGTTCTATATCCTCATCCCTGGTCATCAAGGTGAATTCTTCGGATTCCTCGTCCTCAAGGACGGGGTTCGTCCGGCATGAGCGATTGCCCGCGTTGACCATAGTCTCTCTTAAGTGCTGCTCCGAACGGGAAAACAATATACAATGTCAAAGTTTTTGAGAAGCGTCGTTTATTCTAATACATTAAAGCGCTCATGTGCTCCGGGGATTGGGCAAGGCGTGGCTAGTTCCCCGAGATCCCGTTAGAATTCGTCTAAAAAACTGAACCTCTCCCGACCTATGTCCCCGAACGGCAGGCCGAAACCCATAGTCCTCATCATTCTCGATGGGTGGGGATATTCCGATACCAGCCCCTCCAATGCCATTGCCGCTGCCCGTACGCCGGTCTGGGATCGCCTCTGGAGTGAGTACCCGCACACGCTCATTCGGGCCTCGGGCTCGGAAGTGGGCTTGCCCGCCGACCAGATGGGTAATTCCGAGGTCGGCCACCTGAACTTGGGTGCCGGGCGCGTGGTTTACCAGGAATTCACCCGCGTGAGCCTGGCCATCAAGCGTGGCAGCTTCTTCAAGAACGATACCCTCACCGAGGCCGTTGATCGCGCCGCGACGGCGGGCAAGGCCGTGCACATCCTGGGCCTGCTCTCCCCCGGTGGTGTGCACAGCCATGAAGAGCACCTGCATGCCATGGTGGAACTGGCCGTGAAGCGTGGGGCCACAAAGGTCTACGTGCACGCCTTCCTCGACGGCCGCGACACCCCACCCAAGAGTGCTGCCGCCTCCTTGCGTCTCCTGGGCGAGAAGTTCGAGGCCCTGGGCGGGGGCCGCCTGGTTTCCATCGTGGGCCGCTTCTACGCCATGGACCGCGACCACCGCTGGCCTCGCGTGCAGGCCGCATATGACCTCATCACCACCGCTGAGGCCGAGTACGAGGCCGCCGATCCGCTCACGGCGCTGGACATGGCCTACGCACGCGGGGAGACGGATGAGTTCGTCAAGCCCACCCGCATCGTGCGACCGGGCAGCGCACCGGTGACCATCGAGGACGGCGACGCGGTGGTGTTCATGAACTACCGTTCCGATCGCGCCCGCCAGATCACGCGCGCCTTCATCGAGCCTGCCTTCGATTGCTTTCCGCGCGCCTGCCATCCCCGGCTGTCCAGTTTCGTGACCCTCACGGAATACAGCGCCGACTTCGATGTCCCGGTGGCCTTCCCGCCCGAACGCATGCGTAACGTCTTCGGTGAGTACATCGCCAACACCGGCCTGCATCAGCTGCGCATCGCCGAGACGGAGAAATATGCCCACGTCACCTTTTTCTTCAACGGCGGCCGCGAGGAGCCCTTCGAGGGGGAGGACCGCATCCTGGTAGCCTCGCCCCAAGTGACCACGTATGACCAGAAGCCCGAGATGAGTGCGTTGGAGGTCACCGACAAGCTGGTGGAGGCCATCGACGCGGGCCGCTACGACGTGGTGATCTGCAACTACGCCAACCCCGACATGGTGGGTCACACGGGTGACATGGCCGCTACCATCCGTGCCATCGAGGCCCTGGACGCCTGCCTCGGGCGCGTGTACGACGCCGTGCTCGCTGCCGGCGGCGAGATGCTCGTCACCGCCGACCACGGTAATGCCGAGCAGATGGCAGGTGAGGACACGGGCCAGCCGCATACGGCCCATACCTCCAATCCCGTACCCTTCATTTTCGTGGGCCGCCGGCCCGCCCAGTTGGCCGCCACCGGCGCCCTGTGTGATGTGGCGCCTACCATGCTGGCCCTCCTCGACCTGCCCCAGCCCGAGGAAATGACAGGCACCACCCTGGTGAGCCTGGAGACCCTGGTGGAGGCGTGAAGAGGGTCGGCCCCAGCCTGGTCGTGCTGTGCTCCGCCCTGCTGGCGCTGCCGGCCGCGGCCGGCGAGCGGCAACTGAAGGAAGAAGAACTCTCCAGGCTGCGTGGGCACATCGGCAGCCTGCGTCAATCCCTGGAGAGCACCCGTGACCGCTTCAGCAAGGTGCGCAGCGAACTGCGCGACACGGAACAGCGCCTGGGCCGGCTCACCCGCAACATCCGTAGCCTCGATGGCCGCATCGGTGAACAACGCCGCCGCATTGCTGACCTGGAAAAGGAACGCACCGCGCTGGACGCCTCCATCCGTAGCCAGCGCGAGTACCTGGCCGATCAGGTACGAGCCTCCCATGCCATGGGCCAGCAGCAACCCCTCAAGCTGGTGCTCAACCAGCAGGACCCTGCCGCCATGGGGCGGGTCCTGGCCTACTACGATTACATGAACCGTGCACGCAGCGAGCGCATCGGCCAGCTCAACCAGGCCATGCGGCGCCTGGAGGCTTTGGGCGCCGAACTGCAGGCAGAGTCCCAGCGCCTCGAGGCCCTGCGCGCCGAACGCGCCGCTGAACTCGGGCGCATGCAGGCCGAGCGCCGCCAGCGCAGCGTGCTGCTGGTGAAGCTGCGCGAGGAGATCGATACCAAGGACAAGCGCCTCGCCCGGCTGCTGCAGGATGAACGCGATCTGGTGCGCCTGCTGGAGGGTCTCGCCGATGTCGTGGAGGATCTGCCGCCCGCCCAATCCGGGCTGTCCTTCGCCAAGTTGCGGGGCCGCCTGCCCTGGCCCACCCGCGGTGCCGTGGCGGCCGGGTTCGGTGCCGCGCGCGGCGTGGGAAGGTTGCACTGGCAAGGCATGCTCATCCGCGCCGCCGCGGGCCAGGAGGTCCGTGCCGTGTCCCACGGGCGCGTGGCGTTTGCCGACTGGCTGCGGGGCTACGGCCTGCTGCTCATCATCGATCACGGCGCCGGCTACATGAGCCTGTACGGCCACAACCAGAGCATCCTCAAGGAAGTGGGCGACTGGGTGCAGGCCGGCGAGGTGATCGCCACCGTGGGTGACAGCGGCGGCAGCGAGCACACGGCGTTGTATTTCGAGATCCGTCACAATGGCAAACCCCAGGATCCTGCCAAATGGGTCAGCAAACGGCGGGGTTGAGGGGCGGCCATGATGGAAACGTCCAGCGCTTGAAGTAATATCTCTCAGGCTGCTGTCTATTTACGGCAAGTCGTTTGACACAACAGCCCGCATCTTCGACCCGGGAGCACTTCATGAAAGCCTTTGTTCGTAACGCCTTGGTGCTCGGTCTCGGCCTCACCATGGGCGTCACCCTCAGCCTCGGCAGCGGTGCCTTGGCCAATCGCGACACCGCAGCAGGTGGGGCACTTCCCCTCGAAGAGCTGCAGGGTCTGTCCGAGGTATTCGGCAAGATCAAGAGCGACTACGTCGAGAACGTGGATGACAAGGTCCTCATCCAGAATGCCATCCGTGGCATGCTGAGCGGCCTCGATCCTCACTCCAACTACCTCGACCAGAAGGAATTCCGGGAGTTGCAGGTGGGCACCACCGGCGAGTTCGGCGGCCTCGGTATCGAGGTTGGCATGGAAGACGGCTTCGTGAAGGTCATCTCGCCCATCGACGACACGCCCGCCCAGCGCGCCGGCGTGCAGAGCGGCGACCTGGTGATCCGGCTGGATGACACCCCGGTGAAGGGCATGACCTTGAACGAGGCCGTGAGCCGCATGCGTGGCAAGCCCGGCAGTGACATCGTCCTCACCATCGTGCGCGAGGGTCAAGTCAAGCC
Source organism: Thiohalomonadaceae bacterium (assembly GCA_041677345.1). Taxonomy (GTDB): domain Bacteria; phylum Pseudomonadota; class Gammaproteobacteria; order Thiohalomonadales; family Thiohalomonadaceae; genus JALOAT01. Next base: position 13,636 of record JBAYQE010000035.1, on the reverse strand, counting down.
GCTGACCGTGCGCATCACCCGCGCCATCATCAAGGTGAAGAGCGTCAAGAGCCGCCTGCTGGAGCCCGGCTATGGCTACGTGCGCGTCACCAACTTCCAGACCCAGACCGGCGAGCAGGTAGTGGCCGCCGTGGAATCCCTCAAGAAGGAGAGCAAGGGTACGCTGCGCGGCCTGGTGCTCGACCTGCGCAACAACCCTGGCGGTGTGCTGGGTGCCGCGGTATCGGTGTCCGATGCCTTCCTGGAGAAAGGCACCGTGGTCTACACCGAAGGCCGTGCCCAGGACTCCGAGCTGCGCTTCAACGCCACCCCCGGCGACGTGCTTGAGGGCGCGCCCATCGTGGTATTGGTGAACGGCGGTTCCGCCTCGGCCTCCGAGATCGTCGCGGGTGCCCTGCAGGACCACAAGCGCGCCATCATCATGGGCGGCCGCACCTTCGGCAAGGGTTCGGTGCAGACCATCATTCCCATGAGCAACGACACCGCGGTCAAGCTCACCACGGCGCGTTACTACACGCCTTCGGGCCGCTCCATCCAGGCCGAGGGCATCGAGCCCGACATCGGCCTTGCCAGCCTGAGGCTCGCCAAGGCGGACGACCCGGAATTCACCCTGGTCAAGGAAGCCGACCTGACGGGCCATCTGAGTAACGGCAACAAGGACAAAGCGGTGCCTGCACCCCAGACCGGCGCCACGGGTGATGCTGCCGCGGAAGCCGACGAGCTCGAGGACTATGCCCTGCACGAGGCGGTCAACCTGCTGAAGGGCCTCTATATCCTCCAGGCACGCAAGTAAGGAAAGGGCAGGGACTGCGTCGCTTCCACACGTCCATCGGGCCGCTGCTCCTCGTCGGGGTAGCGGCCCTGTTCTTTTCGGCACTGGCCCAGGGCGAAGCGCTCATCGCCCTGGTGATCGACGACGTGGGCGATCGGCTGGACCTCGGGCGCCGCGCCGTCGCCCTGCCGGCACCGGTGACCCTCGCCTTCCTTCCCCACACCACGTTTGCGGCACGCCTCGCACACGCGGCCCATGCCGCCGGCAAAGAGGTCATGCTGCACCTGCCCATGGAATCGGTGATTCCACGCCCCCTCGGTCCCGGTGGCATTACCCTGCACATGGATGAGGCCCAGTTCAGCCGTACGCTGGAGGCCGACCTTGCCGCCATCCCGCATGTGCGCGGCGTCAATAACCACATGGGCAGCCTGCTCACCCCCCATCCGGGCCACATGAGCTGGCTCATGGCCGGGTTGCGCGCACGCGGCGACCTGTATTTCATCGACAGCCGCACGACCGCGAGCAGTGTCGCCCCCGCCGTGGCGCGTGAACATGGCGTGCCTCACCTGGTGCGCGACGTATTTCTCGACCCGGATCCCACGCCCGCACGCATCGAGGCCCAGTGGCGGCAGGCCGTCGCCCTCGCCCGCACCCATGGCCGTGCCGTGGTCATCGGCCATCCTTACCCCGACACCCTCGCGCTGCTCGAACGGGAGCTGCCGAGGTTGGCCGCGCAGGGCTGCCGCGTGGTGGCCCCGTCGGCCTTGATCACACAACATCAGCAACGGAGTCCTGAGCTATGGCACGCGTCCTTGTCCCCCTCGCCCCCGGCTGCGAAGAACTCGAAGCCGTAACCATCATCGACCTGCTGCGTCGCGCCGGTATCGAGGTGCTTAGCGCGGGCCTGGAGGACGGGCCCGTGACCGGCAGCCGCGGCGTGGTGCTGGTACCCGACGCCACCCTGGACGAGGCGCTGCGCCAGGACTTCGACATGGTGGTGCTGCCGGGTGGCGGCCCCGGGTCCGATCGGCTCAACGAAGACCCGCGTGTGCTGAGCCTGCTCAAGCGCATGGCCGACGCAGGCAGGTACACGGCCGCCATCTGTGCAGCGCCCAAAGTGCTCGCCACTGCCGGCCTGCTGGAAGGCCGCCGCGCCACCAGCTTCCCCGGTGTGCTCGACCGCATCGCCCCACCCGGCGTGGACCTGGTTGAAGACAGCGTGGTGTGTGACGGCAAGGTCGTCACGTCTCGCGGCCCCGGCACCGCCATGGACTTCGCCCTGACCCTCATCGAAATCCTGGAAGGCAGCGAAAAGCGCGACGAAGTGGCGCGTGGCCTGGTGCGGCCTGGCCAAGCCTGAACCGGAAGGAAGAAGAAGTCGTAGGTCACGTTGGCGCGCAGCGCCTACGTGACGTGCGCGGCATGGAGATGTCACGTAGCTTCGCAACGTGACCTACCACACACAGGTAGGAGGAAACCCAGTGATGGATTTCCCCGTGTCCCCCGTGGTTAATGCTTTTTGCCTTTATCCCCACGGGCGTCAGGCTTCTGCAGTGGCGCGGTCAGGTGACCAGCCGCACGTTTGCGGCGGAACGGCCGCCTTCCTTCTGGTCGCTTTCCTTCAGGTAGAACTCGAAGATGGACTCGCGGTTGAGCAATTGCTCCACGGCCACGTTGCCCAGTTCGCTGGCGTGGCAGAACACACTCTCCCACGGTGACTCGGGGTCGCGTGGGTCACTGATCCAGATGTTGGCGTCGATGCGCTTGAGATAGCGCAGGAAGCCGTAGCCCTTTTCGGGAAACCACTTGCTGCACACGCCACGCACACAGGATCCCACCTGTCCCCATTCATTCTTGGCCTCCCAGGGGAAGGGCAGCAGATCGGGGACCAGGTAGCCGGAAACGAAATCGTCCACGCGCCGCTGCAACTCGCGCGACACGTTCTTGAATGCCAGTAGCTCCACGCGGCAGCCACGGTTTTGCAGTGCGCTCACCACTTGCAGGAAATCGCCGTCCCCGGTGACCAGCAGCACCTGGTCCAGATTCTCCGCCTGCAGCATGGCATCCACCGCCATGTCGAGGTCGGCATTGGCCTTCATGGTCACATTGCCTTCCTCGTCGGTGAAGCGCCGGACGTGCTTGGCGATCACCTTCCAGCCGAAATCACGCACGCGCTGTTGATAACTGGTGGCCTTCTTGTAGTACTCGGGATCCTCTTCTGCTCGTTGCTGGTCGAAGGCCACGTAGGTGTTCAGCCGTAGCAGTGTCCCCCCGCTGCGTGCGGCGAAGCGGCGCAATATGTCGTAGCGCATCTGGTAGCCGCCGTTGTAACGGATATTTTCAGCGTCCACGAAGACGCCCACACGCAGGTTGTTGGGAGAGGGCATGCAGTTACTTGCTACGACAAGGTGTTTTCAATCGGAGTCGCGCGGCCAGGCGATGAGCCAGGCCATGACGCCCATGAGGCCGAGCACCCAGGACACGAAGGGCGCACCGCCGATTACCGTAGGCTGATAGCCGTCCAGCCCGAAGATCACCGCTGCCGACAACACCAGGGTGCCGCCCACGATGACACTCATGGTGCGCCGGTTGGCACGGCGCAGATCGGCACGCAGGCGGCGCAGTTCCGCGCCGGAATCATTGAGCTGCAGCTTGCCGTCCTTCGCCTGTTGCAGCACGTCATGTACCAGGCCGGGCAGCAACGGCAGCTTCTCGCCGAGCTGGGGGATCTGTTCACGCACCTGCTTGAGGAAGGCACGTGCACCGATCTGCTCGCTCATCCAGCGCTCGAGGAAAGGCTTGGCGGTCTGCCACAGATCCAGCTCGGGATAGAGCTGGCGACCGAGCCCTTCGATGTTGAGCAGCGTTTTCTGCAGCAGCACCAACTGCGGTTGCACCTCCATGTGGAAGCGACGCGCGGTCTGGAACAGGCGCAGCAGCAACTGGCCGAAGGAGATCTCCGCCAGCGGTCGTTCGAAGATGGGCTCGCAGACGGTGCGGATAGCGGCCTCGAACTCGTCCACCCGCGTGCCGGCGGGCACCCAGCCCGATTCCACGTGCAGCTCCGCCACGCGGCGGTAATCGCGCTTGAAGAAGGCGAGCAGGTTCTCAGCCAGGTAGACCTTGTCGCCCTCGCTCAGGCTGCCGACGATGCCGAAGTCCACGGCGATGTACTGGCCCGTGGGACCGACGAAGATGTTGCCCGGGTGCATGTCGGCATGGAAGAAATTGTGCCGGAACACCTGCGTGAAGAAGATCTCGACACCGCGCTCGGCCAGCTCCTTGAGGTTGATGCCGGCGGCACGGATGGCGTCCACATTGGCGATGGGGATGCCGCTGATACGCTCCATCACCATCACATTGCGGCGGTTCAGGGGCCAGTACACCTCGGGGATGTACAGCATGGAAGAGCCTTCGAAGTTGCGCCGCAGCTGCGAGGCGTTGGCGGCCTCGCGCAGCAGATCCAGCTCGTCGATGATGGTCTTCTCGAACTCCGCCACCACTTCCACCGGGCGCAGACGCCGGCCCTGGGACCAGTAGCGCTGCAGCTTGTTGGCAAAGATGTACAGCAGGCTGATGTCGCGACGGATGACGGGCGCGATGTCCGGACGCACCACCTTCACCACCACCAGTCGGCCATCCTTGAGGGTCGCTGCGTGCACCTGGGCGATGGAGGCCGAAGCGATCGGCGTTTCGTCGAAGGCCGCAAACACCTTGCTGAGCGGCTGTCCGTAGGCCTGGGTCACGATCCGGTGCGCCAATTGGCCGGAAAACGGCGGCACGCGATCCTGCAGGCGTGCCAACTCGTCGGCGATGTCGCCCGGCATCAGGTCGCGGCGGGTGGAGAGGATCTGGCCGAACTTGACGAAAATGGGCCCAAGCTCTTCCAGGGCACGCCGGATACGCTCACCGCGCGGCCGGTCGGGTCGCAGCCAGCGCCACCACATGAAATAGCGAAGGAAGTAGAAGGGCCTGAACAGCGGGATGCTGAAGACCAGCTCATCGAGCCCGTTCTTGAACAACACCCAGCCAATGTAAAGCAGCCGTACGGCTTGTGCGGGGTTGATCATGGATTGCGGTCCAGCTTGTCATGCAGCCGGCGCACGCGGGCGGCGAGGCGATCGGTTTCCTCGCGTACGGCCTCCACGGCCGCGGCGAAGCTGTCCATCTCACTGCGTGCAGGTGTCACTCTGGTCTCTTCCTGCAGGTAGTCGGCGGTGTCGCGCCCCAGGTTTTCGGCGGCACGCCGGCCCCAGGCGGCAAGGCCGCGCACGAGATCACCGATTTGATGGGCCACCACGTCGCCGGTGAGGCGCGCCAGGTGCTCTTCCAGGTCCAGGTCCACGCACTTGAAGATGTCCTGCACGCGTCGCCCCAGATCGACGTCGCCCCGTACCACCACCTCGCCCGAGAACAGGGCTGGAGCGGGCGTGCCCTTGGGCGTTGCCGCGAGCCGTGCCAGGGCGAAGATGCTGCCGGACAGCGTCGTGTCCGGCTCACCGCCGAACCAGCCCATGAGCCGGACACCTGCGGCGCCCGGCGCCATGTAGACGGTGACATCCGGCGGCGTCACTTCGAAGGCGATCACCTTGCCCTCCAGGGCTGCTAGGCGCTCCAGGGTGTCGGGATCGAGGGCGAGCGCAGCGTTCAGCGCGCTTTCGAAGGCCGCCAGTGCGGCCGTGGACAGGGTCGGGTCGAGGCTCACGCGCCGCCTTCCTTCATCAACTGCTCCAGTGACTTCCCGGCCTCGTCCTGGCGCGCGATCACCACCACGGTGCCGGCGATCTTGTCATGGAAGCCCTGTTTGCGACGATCCCAGGCGATCCACAGGAAACCCAGCATGAACGGAAGCAGCGAGGCGATGTAGGCGACGTAGCGCAGGGCCGAGCGCCCGATCCCCGGGTGGCCGCCGCTGTGCAGGTCCACCACGCGACACTGCATGAGGTATTTACCCGGGGTGGCTCCGTAGCGCGCCCACAGCAGGACGATGAGTGCGAATGGCAGCACCTGATTCACGAATACATCCCAGGCGCCGTGATAGCCGAAGGGGTTGGCCGCATCCTGCAGATAGGCATCACCGTAGACCAGGTAAAGCAGGATCAGCGCGATGGGGAGGAAGATGAGCGTGTCGATCACGTGGGCGGCGATGCGCCGCCAGAAGCCCGCGTAACGCGGCTCACTCATGCCTTGTAGCCCCGGTGCAGCGCGACGATGCCGCCGGTGAGATTGAAATAGTCGCAGCGTACCAAGCCCGCGCTCTGCATCATTTCCTTCATGGTTTCCTGGTCGGGGTGCATGCGAATGGACTCGGCCAGATACTGGTAGCTGGAACGATCGTTCGCGATGAGCTGGCCCATGAGCGGCAGCAACTTGAAGGAATACAGGTCATACACGGGGCCAAGCCCGGGGGCCACCGGCTTGGAGAACTCCAGCACCAGCAGCTTGCCGCCGGGTTTGAGTACCCGCTGCATGGAGGCCAGTGCCTTGTCCTTGTCGGTGACGTTGCGCAGGCCAAAGGCGATGGTGATCACGTCGAAGTGGTTGTCGGGGAAGGGCAGGCACTCGGCGTTGGCCTGCACATACTCGATGTTCCCCACCACGCCCCGGTCGGTCAGGCGGCTGCGGCCCACTTCCAGCATGGAGGCGTTGATGTCGGCCAGCACCACCTTGCCTTCCGACCCCACCTGCGCGGCGAAGACCGCTGTGAGGTCACCGGTGCCGCCGGCGATGTCGAGCACGCGCTGGCCGCGGCGCACCGCCGCCACCTCGATGGTGAAGCGTTTCCACAGGCGATGGATGCCCATGGACATCACGTCGTTCATGAGGTCGTACTTGCCGGCGACCGAGTGGAATACCTCGGCTACCTTGCGTGCCTTATCGCCGACAGGGACCTGCTGGAAGCCGAAATGGGTGGTGTCTTGCTCGGACATGGGCTCAGCCGTTCAGGGATTCCTTGCGCACGTGGCCCGCCTCTTTGAGGCGGCGCAGATAGTCCTGCCAGTATGCGTCGTAGTTTTTGCCCAGGTCGTACAGCGTGTCCCAGGCGTAGATGCCGGTGTTGTGGCCGTCGTCGAAATGGATCTGGATGGCGTAGGTGCCAACCTGTTCGATCTTTTCGATGTTCACGTCTTCCTTGCCGACCTGCAGGGTTTCCTCGCCGGGGCCGTGGCCGCGCACCTCCGCCGAGGGCGAGTAGACCCGCAGATACTCGGTGGGCAGGCGGAACTGGCTGCCATCCTCGAAGCGGATCTCGAGGATGTGGCTCTTCTTGTGCAGGTGGATCTCGGTGGGGAGGAATTGGGTCATAGGGGGAAGTCCCTCCGAAAAGAGTGCCTAAGCATACCGTTTGGTGAATGCACCGCAAAGCGCCCGCACACGATGGCGACTTGCGCGTTCGAATTCAACGTGGGCGGGCGTAGGGTCTTTCCTGCGAATCAGAGGATGTAGCGGCTCAGGTCCTCGTTGGCAACCAGCTCTCCGAGCTGGCCGTCCACGTAGGCGGCATCGACCACCACGGCCTGTCCGCCGCGATCGGCAGCCTCGAAGGAAAGATTTTCCAGCAGCCGCTCCATTACCGTATGCAGGCGGCGGGCACCAATGTTCTCGGTGCGTTCGTTCACCTGCCAGGCCACTTCCGCGATACGCGCGATGCCATCGGCGGTGAACTCCACCTGTAGCCCCTCGGTGCCCAGCAGCGCCTTGTACTGATCGGTGAGGGAGCAATCCGGTTCAGTGAGGATGCGTACGAAGTCCTGCACCGAGAGGGCATCCAGCTCGACCCGGATGGGCAGGCGGCCCTGCAGTTCGGGAATGAGGTCCGATGGCTTGGCCAGGTGGAAGGCGCCAGACGCGATGAACAGGATGTGATCGGTCTTCACCATGCCGTACTTGGTGGTAACCGTGGAACCCTCCACCAGGGGCAGCAGGTCACGCTGCACGCCCTCGCGGGAGACCTCGGGCCCGCGTCCGCCCTGCTCGCTGCGGCTGGTGATCTTGTCGATTTCGTCCAGGAACACGATGCCGTTCTGTTCCACCGCCTGCACGGCTCGCGCCTTGATCTCGTCTTCGTTGACCAGACGGGCCGCTTCCTCCTCCGTGAGTTGCCGCAAGGCATCCTGCACACGCAGCTTCGTGCGCTTGGTACGCTTGCCCGACAGCGACTGGAACAGGCCCTGGAGCTGACTGGTCATTTCCTCCATACCGGGCGGGGCCATAATCTCCACACCCATGGACGCGGCACTCACCTCCACCTCGATCTCCTTGTCGTCCAGGTCGCCCTCACGCAGCTTCTTGCGGAATTTCTGTCGCGTGGCACCGTCACTGGACTCTGCCGGTTCCTGGGCGAAGCCCACGCGCGCCGGCGGCAACAGGATATCCAGCACCCGCTCCTCGGCGGCCTCCTCGGCCCGGAACCGCTGCCGGTCCATCTCCTGTTCACGGGTCATCTTGATGGCGATGTCCACCAAATCGCGGATGATGGACTCCACGTCGCGCCCGACGTAACCAACTTCGGTGAATTTCGTGGCCTCGACCTTGAGGAAGGGCGCGTTGGCCAGCTTTGCCAGACGCCGCGCGATCTCGGTCTTGCCTACACCCGTGGGGCCAATCATCAGAATGTTTTTAGGGGTGATCTCGTTGCGCAGCACACCCGCTACCTGGCTACGGCGCCAGCGGTTGCGCAGGGCGATGGCCACGGCGCGCTTGGCAGCCGCCTGACCGATGATGTGCTTGTCCAGTTCCTGGACGATCTCACGGGGTGTCATTGGGCTCATGTTCGGTCTTCCGAAGAAAAAGCATTAACACGGGGAACGCGGGGACACGGGGAAGAACCATTCATTATCCCCGTGTGCCCCGCGTTCCCCGTGTTCGTCTTCTTCAACACTCCAGCTCTTCGAGCGTGATGTTGCGGTTGGTGTAGATGCAGATGTCGGCGGCGATGCCGAGGCTCTTCTCGACGATGTCGCGGGCCGGCAGCTCGGTGTGTTCCAGCAGGGCGCGGGCCGCGGCCTGGGCAAAGGGACCGCCGGAACCCATGGCGATGAGGCCGCCCTCGGGCTCGATGACGTCGCCGTTGCCCGAGAGGATGAGCGACGCAGTCTTGTCGGCCACCGCCAGCAGCGCCTCCAGGCGGCGCAGCATGCGATCGGTACGCCAGTCCTTGGCCAGTTCCACGGCGGCGCGGGTCAGATGGCCCTGGTGCTTCTCGAGTTTGCCTTCGAAACGTTCGAACAGGGTGAAGGCGTCGGCGGTGGCGCCGGCGAAACCGGCCACGACCTTGTCGTGGTACAGGCGGCGCACCTTGCGGGCGTTGCCCTTCATGATGGTGTTACCAAGGGTGACTTGGCCGTCGCCGCCAATGACCACGCGGTCGCCGCGGCGTACGCAGACGATGGTGGTGCCGTGGAACTGCTCCATGGAGACTCCTGAAACCAAAAACGAAAGTTTACACGCTGACTGCCTGGAGAGGAGAAGATCAACCACGGAGGCCAGGGAGTAAAGTCCGCAATGAACGCCAAAACTCCCCTTTGGCGTCATGTGTGTTCATGGCCGGGCTTGCCCGGCCCTTGAAGCTACGGTTGAGTGCGAGAGCTACGTGGCCACGGCCTGCCCTATGCGCAGATTTCGCGTTCCTTCGCGGACGTGGTCTTCCTCCGTGGCTGGATCTTCTATTCCGCCCGCGCGCTGCCCTGGCTCAGCAAGGTGCGGTTGCGTGCGGTGAGACGGTCGATAAGGGCATCGAGGCCCCCCCCCTGGCGTATCTCGGAAGCAAAGCTGCTGCGGTAATTGGTAACCAGGCTTACGCCTTCCACGGTCACGTCGTACACCTTCCAGACCCCCTCCTTGCGATGCAGGTTGAAGCTCACCAGCGCGACCCGCCCACTGGGCATGTGCACCTCTGCGCGCACCAGGGCTTTGCGGGCGTCCTGTTCCGGCTCGGCAGGCCGGAACTGGATGAGGGTATCGCTGAAATCGAGCAGTTCGTCGAGCTTGCGCGGGTCTTCCAGCAATGCGCCCACGTAGAACCGCACCAACAGCGTACGGAACTCGGCGATGAAGCGCTCACGCTGGCCGGCATCGGCCGTGCGCCAGTGCTTGCCCAGCACCAGTTGCGAAATCAACGGGAAATCCACGTGCGGCGACAATGTCTTTTCCACCAGCCCGTAAAGCGCCTGCGGGTCCGTGTGCAGCGCCGCACGATGCGTATGCAATGTAGCGAACATCTCGTCGGTGGCGCCGTGCAGAACCTCATGCGGTGCCACGTCCGCGCGCACGCCGAATGCGATGAGCGGCAGCGTGAAGACGAGCAGGAGGCGCAGCAGGTTTTTCATGGTTACGGCCGATTCGCGGGAAGTTTCACATTCTCGCCCACGCGCCAAGGCGAGGCAATCGCGATACACTGACACGCCTCTCAATTTCACGACCATGATCAAGCCCGAACTCCTCGCCCCTGCCGGTACCTTGCAGAATCTGCGCTTTGCGTTCGCCTACGGCGCCGACGCCGTCTATGCCGGCCTGCCGCGCTACAGCCTGCGCGTGCGCAACAATGATTTCGACCTCGCCAATCTCGCCACCGGCATCGCCGAGGCCCATGGGCTTGGGCGCAGGCTCTACCTCGCCGCCAACGTGGTGCCCCACGACGCCAAGGTAAAGACCTTCCTGTGTGACATGGAACCCATGGTCGCACTCGGTCCCGATGCCCTCATCATGGCCGATCCCGGACTCATTCTCCTGGTGCGCGAGCGCTGGCCGGAGCTACCCGTGCACCTTTCGGTGCAGGCCAACACCATGAATGCGGCCAGCGTGCGTTTTTGGGCACGCCAAGGTATCCGCCGCGTGATCCTCTCCCGTGAGCTGGGACTGGACGAGGTCGCCGCCATCCGCGAGCAGTGCCCTGACGTCGAGTTGGAGGTCTTCGTGCATGGGGCCCTGTGCATCGCCTACTCGGGGCGTTGCCTGCTGTCCGGTTACTTCAATCATCGTGATCCCAACCAGGGCGCCTGTACCAATGCCTGTCGCTGGGACTACAAGGTGCATCCGGCCGGAGAGGACGTGAGCGGTGATGTGGTGCTGCACCGGCACGCCGCGGCGCAAGGGACCTACCTGCTGGAAGAGGGCACGCGCCCGGGCCAGCTCATGCCCGTGGAGGAAGACGAGCACGGCACCTATATCCTGAATTCCAGGGACTTGCGCGCGGTGGAACACGTCGCGCGCCTGGCGGCGATCGGCGTCGATTCCCTGAAGATCGAAGGGCGTACCAAGTCGCACTATTACGTGGCGCGCACCGCACAGATCTACAGACAGGCCATCGACGACGCCTGTGCGGGGCGCCCCTTTGACCCCCGCCTGGCCACGGCGCTCGAAGGCCTCGCCAATCGCGGCTACACCAGTGGCTTCTATCAGCGCCATGCGCCTCAGGACTACCAGAGCTATCACAGCGGCCGTTCGGAAAGCGACGTGCAGCGTTTCGTGGGCGAGGTGGTGGCCTACGATGCGCTCAGCGGTCTCGCAGAAATCGACGTGAAGAACAAGTTCGCCGTGGGTGACCGGCTGGAACTGATCCACCCCGAAGGTGCCCGGACGCTGCGGGTGGAACGCATGGAAGACCTCGCGGGCAACGCCCTGGCCGAAGCGCCGGGCGGCGGCTGGCGCGTGCGTATCCCCCTGCCCGCGCTCGATCACCGCTACAGCCTGCTGGCGCGCCATCTCGCGGGAGAGGCGGCATGACGCCGGCCATTGATGCGGCGAAGAACGCCGGCGTGGCCCACACCGTGCACGCCTATGAACACGACCCGTCGTGCGCTGCCTATGGTACCGAGGCCGCCGAGAAAATGGGCGTGGCCGCTACCCGGGTGTTCAAGACCCTGGTGGTGCAGCTGGACGGCAAGGTATTCGCCGTGGGCATCATCCCGGTGGCGGCCCAGCTGAGCATGAAGCTCATGGCCAAGGCGGCCGGCGCCAAGAAGGCTACGATGGCCGACAAGCAGGACGTGGAGCGCATCACCGGCTACGTCCTCGGCGGCGTCAGCCCGCTCGGCCAGAAGCGGCGGCTGAAGAGCTTCATCGACGCCTCCGCCCGCCCGTTTCCGACCGTGTACGTCAGCGCAGGACGGCGCGGGCTCGAAATCGAACTCGCCCCCGACGACCTCGCGCATCTCACCGGCGCGGCCTTCGCCGAACTCGCCGCATCCTGAGCCCCGGAACCAGTGGGGTCAAACCAGTGGGGTCAGATTCCATTGAAACCGCGATTCGTCCGGATCAGATGAACCTGACCCCACTGATCTAGGCACAGTGGTGGGACAACGCGGAGGGAAGGTCAGCAAATGAATGCAAGAACACCGCACAGGTGCAGAGAATCCCGGCTACCGCCTGTAGGAGCGGCCTCAGGCCGCGATAGACACAGCATGCCGAGGCCATCGCGGCCTGAGGCCGCTCCTACAAAGGCGGGGGCATGGGCCGCTGTGGTTCTTTCGCGCGCCGCGGCCGCTGGGAGAATGCACCGTCTCCGTGTTCTCTGTGTCTCTGCGTCTCTGTGTTGAATTCTTAAGGTCTACCCGCCGGCGGCGGGGAGCAGTCCATTTCTCCGCGTCATCATCCGATGGTGACCCGCCATCGATCAGGTCCCAGCTCCTCCAGGGTCACCTCCGTGCCGAGAAACCAACGCAGCACCTCCGCGTTGGTGCGAAGGTGCAGGCTCGGTCGCAAGGTCTCGAAGGTGCCGCCGCCCGCGAGCGCCAGCGGCAGGAGCAACTGGTCGGCAAGATGCTCACCGACGGGCACCCCTGCGCGGAGGTAGCGCTCGACCTGGCGGGCCACACCGCCTGCCACCTTTTCGGCGGGCACGCCCCGTTCGCCGAAACCCGTAAAGACCTCCGTCACGTGCTCACTGCGCACCCGCACCATCACTGCATTGCCCGGTCCCGGTGCGTCCGCCATGACGGCCTCCAGGTGGTCCTCAGGCAAACCGAGCGTCGCGCCGAGGGTTTTCAGTTCCCGCAACGCGATGTGCTCGGGCAGATGCGCTGTCAGGGCCCGGGCGTCCACGGTCAGCACCTCGCCCCGCTCGAGCAGGTGAAGCGACCGTAGCCGCGCTACCGGTACGATATGTACCCGTATCACGCCCCCGCCGGCGGGATAGAACCCCGGCCGCTCCATGCGAAGCTCGATGTGCGGCCCCATGCGATTGAGCAGGGGCACGAAGGCCTCCGAGAGGAACTCGAAGGGGGGCGCGAGGGGATTGTGGGTACCGCCCTCCAACACCAGCCGGGAAGGGGTGCCACCGGTGACCAGTGCCGGCAACACGGTCTGCAGCACCAGGGTCGTGCTGCCTGCGGTGCCGGTGCTGAAGTGGAACTCGCCCGTGCGCAGCGCCCGCGGTCTGAACGACAACTCAGCGGACCCGATCCCGGCGCCGGAAACCTCCGCCTCGCCCACCGCGGCCGCCGCCTTCACCGCCGCCAGGTGCTGTGGCCGCAACCCGGGCCGGCGGCGCGCCCGGCGGATGTTCACGATCCGGAACGGCCGGCCCAGGCACAGGGAGAGCGCCAGCGCGGAGCGCAGGATCTGCCCTCCGCCTTCGCCGAAGGCGCCGTCGACTGTCAGCCACTGTCCGTCGTTCATGGCCAAAGCATGGACGGGTCCTTCCGCGATGCCTCCATGGCGCCTGTGGTAAATTGCGATTTTCGCAACCCGCCATTGGCAATCACACGGAGTCCTCGTCCACATGAGCCGCCCTGAAACCTCCCGTGGCAATTTCTCCCGCACCCGCATGCGTCGCATGCGCCGCGACGATTTCTCACGCCGGCTCATGCGCGAGTCCACGCTATCGCCGGACGATTTCATCTATCCCATGTTCGTGCTGGAGGG